>JAOPXD010000166.1 GCA_025965315.1 Marmoricola sp. | reverse complement strand
TCGCGGAGGCCGTCGGCCATCCAGGCGATCGTCCAGGCATCCAGGAACTCGCCGATCGAGGTCGCGACCCACTTCCGCTTGATCGGCGCGAGCCGCAGCCGGAAGAAGATCCGGGTGCCGACTCCCTCGGGTTCGAGGGCGATTGTCCAGGTCAGCTTGGTCCTGCCCCGCTGGGAGCCGTAGACGATCGAGCGACCGGGTTCGATGGCGAGCACCTCGAAGGTCTCGTGCTTGCCGCCCCAGTCGGGGACGACGTCTCCGACCTTGAGGGCCTGCCACTGCGGGTCGATGACCCGGATGGCGCGGTTCTTCGCCGGCACGAACCTTTCGACGTTGCGGGTCAGGTACCAGCCCGAACGCCGCTTGCCGAGCTGCACCAGCCATGGCCAGACCACCTCGGGCGCTGCGTCGAGGCTGACTCCGCGATCCATCACGGCGTCAGCGGGAGCAACGACCTCGTCACCGGGACGCGGAGCGGATCGCTCGGCCTCGGTGACCTCGATCGCGGCCCTCATCAGAGGTCGGTGACACCCTCGGCGACGAGGACGGCCGGGCCGGTCATCAGGATCCGATTGCCCTCGGTCCAGACGATCTCCAGGGAGCCACCGGGCACGTCCACGACGTACGGCGTCCCGCGGTCGGCACCGTCGACCAGCGCCGTGGCGACCATCACCGCGCAGGCACCGGTACCGCAGGAGCGGGTCTCCCCCGAACCGCGCTCGTGCACCCGCATGGCGACGTGCTGATCACCGCGCCGTACGACGAACTCGACGTTGACGCCGTCGGGGAAGTGCCCGTGGTCGTAGCCGGGCTCGACGGCCAGCGAGCCTGCGTCGTCGAGGTTGTCTACGAACGCGACCGCGTGCGGGTTGCCCATGCTGATCCGGGTCGCCGTCCAGGCGCCGGCGTCCACGTTGACCTTGGTCTCGCCGAGAACCTCCGGGGCACCCATGTCGACAGTGATCCGGGGGGCACCTGACTCGGGCAGGTCGAAGGTGACCTCCTTGATCCCGGCACGGGTCGCGATCTTCAGCGGAAGCCGCGGGTCGACGTCGGCATGGGTCGCGAGGTACAGCCCAAGAACGCGGATGCCGTTGCCGCACATCTCCGAGAGCGACCCGTCGTGGTTGCGGTAGTCCATGAACCAGCGCGCCTCGCCACGAGCAGCAACCGCTGCCGGGTCCTCGGTCGCGTCGGTGCGGACCACCCGGATCACGCCGTCGGCGCCGATGCCGGTACGCCGGTCACACAGCCGCGCCGCCTGTTCGGTCGTGAGGTCGTGCTTGCCGTTGGCATCGGGGATCAGCACGAAGTCGTTCTCGGTGCCGTGTCCCTTGACGAAGGTGTAGTCCACCGACCCAGTCTAGGGCTCGCCGGATGGGCGACTTTTCCACAGATGTCGTTCGTACTCTGGCAGCCCCGAGATGACCTCTCTAGCCTCATCAGCATGGACGTCACCTCAGGGCTCGACCGCAGAGTCACCCACGTGGAGAATGAGACCGTGCACATCTACGACCTCATCGAGGAGCGAGCGGCCGAGGTCCGGCAGAGGTTCGACCAGGTCGACCAGAGGTTCGACCAGGTCCGGCAGAGGTTCGACCAGGTCAACCAGAGGTTCGACCAGGTCAACCAGAAGTTCGACCAGGTCAACCAGAGGTTCGACCAGGTCAACCAGAAGTTCGACCAGGTCAACCAGAAGTTCGACCAGGTCCGGCAGAGGTTCGACCAGGTCGACCAGACGTTGGCCTCGGTCGACCAGACCTTGAGCGAACATGGCGCTGCACTCGCCGAGATCCTCCGCCGCCTGCCCGAGGCAAGCTGAGCCCGCGAGGACCAGCCAGCGCTTGGTCCCCCCGGACGGCTCTAGCGCTTGACCCGCAAGCGCCGACAGGCGAAGTCGCCGTTCTCGACCAGCTCGATCTGCTCGAGCTCGATCCTGCGTGGCAGCAGCGGCGCACCAGCTCCGAGCATCACCGGCGCCTGCTGGACCCAGATCTCATCCAGCAGCCCGTGGTCGTGGAACTGGCCGACAAGGTCCCCTCCCCCGGCCAACCAGACGTTCCTGCCGCGAGCTGCTTCGACCAGCGCCGTATGGATCTCGGGGATCGGAGCACTGCTGAAGCGAACGTCGCCGGTCGGCTGCGGGAACGTCCGGTGGGTCACGACCCAGACCGGGATCTCGTAGGGCCACGGTCCGTCTTGGTGGTCCAGCACCCACTGGTAGGTGGTGGCGCCCATCACCAGCGCCCCGACCTCGGCGATGAAGGCGTTGTACCCCTGCGGACCGTCGGGGTCGCCGTCACAGACCTCCAGCCAGGTCAGGCCGTCCTCGGGGTCGGACGCGATGAAGCCGTCGAGGCTGCACGCAGTGAAGTACTGGGTCAGCACCGGGCTCAGCTGGGGCGGCCGGCGGGGGCGCTGCGCGCCGTCAGCGACGGGTCCCGTACGACGACGTCGCCGAGAGCCTCGTCGATCTGCTTCATCGTCGCCTCGGGCAGGGTCACGCCGGCAGCCTTAACGTTCTCGGCGACCTGTTCGGGACGCGAGGCACCGACCAGGGCGGAGGCGACGTTGGGATTCTGCAGCACCCACGCGACAGCGAGCTGGGCCAGGGTCAGGTCGACCTCGGCCGCGATCGGCTTGAGCCGCTGGACCGCTTCGAGGATCGGCTCGGTCATCAGTCGCTGGATGAAGGTCGAGCCACCGTTCTCGTCGGTGGCGCGGGAGCCGGCGGGCGGCGGCTGACCGGGCAGGTACTTGCCGGTCAGAACGCCTTGGGCGATCGGCGACCAGACGATCTGGGAGACACCGACCTCCTCGCACGCCGGGACGACCTCGCCCTCGATGACCCGCCACAGCATCGAGTACTGCGGCTGGCTCGAGATCAGCTGGATGTTGAGGTCCTCGGCCAGCGCGACGCCGGCCTTGATCTGGTCGGCGGTCCACTCACTGACGCCGATGTAGAGCGCCTTGCCCTGCCGGACGACGTCGGCGAAGGCCTGCATCGTCTCCTCGAGCGGGGTCTCGGTGTCGTAGCGGTGCGCCTGGTAGAGGTCGACGTAGTCGGTGCGGAGTCGTCGCAGCGAGCCGTTGATCGACTCGAGGATGTGCTTGCGGGACAGCCCGCTGTCGTTCGGGCCGCCGGGCCCGGTCGGCCAGTAGACCTTGGTGAAGATCTCCAACGACTCCCGACGCTCGCCGACCAGCGCATCGCCGAGGACGGTCTCGGCGGCAGTGTTCGCATAGACGTCGGCGGTGTCGAAGGTAGTGATGCCGGCGTCGAGGGCAGCCCGGACGCACTGTCCGGCGACGTCGTTCTCGACCTGGGATCCGTGGGTGATCCAGTTCCCGTAGGTGATCTCGGAGATCTTCAGGCCGCTGTTGCCGAGGTATCGGAAGTCCATACCCTGATTGTGCACGGCGGATCAAGACCCGCGGCAGCCGCTCAGCGGGTGGCGGCCTCCACCGCGGAGAGTGCCAGCGCGAGCCGGGCCGGGTCGTCGTACGTGACCCAGGTGACGCGCGGGTCCTTCCGGAACCAGCCGTCCTGCCTGCGGGCGAACCGACGGGTGCCGAAGACGGTCTGGTCGCGGGCCTCGGACTCGGTGATCTGACCGTCGAGGAACAGCAGCACCTGGCGGTAGCCGAGCGCCCGGGATGCCGTGACCCCTTCGCGCAGCCCGTGGACCGCGAGCTCGCGCACCTCCTCGACCAGCCCGGCCGCCCACATCGCGTCGACGCGCTGCTCGATCCTGTGGTCCAGGGTGACCCGGTCGACGTCGACGCCCACCTGGACCGTGTGCCGATCGACGTACGTCGGGTCCGGGAGCGATGCCGTGAAGGGGCCGCCGGTGAGCGCGACGACCTCGAGCGCCCGCACCGTACGACGGCCGTTCGCCGGCGACATCCCGCTGGCTGCGACCGGGTCCACCGTCGCCAGCTCGGCGTGCAGGGCTTCGGGGCCGACCTCGGCGAGCCTGGCCTCGTAGCGGGCCCGCACCACCGGATCGGTGCCTGGGAAGTCGAAGACGTCGATGATCGCGCGGGTGTAGAGCGCGGAGCCACCGACCAGGACGGGAACGACCTCGCGGGCGCGACAGTCGGCGATCACGGCCCGCGCCCAGCCCTGGAAATCGGCCACGGACGCCGTCTCGGTCACGTCGAGCACGTCCATCAGGTGGTGGGTGATCCCGCGGCGCTCGGAGACCGGCATCTTCGCCGTACCGATGTCCATGCCGCGGTAGACCTGCATCGCGTCGGTGTTCACGATCTCACCGCCGAGGCGCTCCGCGAGGTCGAGCGCGAGCTCCGACTTGCCGGCTGCGGTCGAGCCGACGACGGCAACGATCGGCAACGGGGACATGGGGTCAGTCTGCCAAGGTCGTGCGAGCATGAGAGCCCGGGTGGCAGCACCCGCCTGATCGGAGGACGACATGGGATTTCTCGACGACGCCAAGTCCAAGCTGACCAAGGCCGTGGACGACCACGGCGGCCAGATCGCCTCCGGCCTCGACAAGGCCGGCCAGCTGGTCGACAAGAAGACCAAGGGCAAGTACACCGACAAGATCCACACCGGCATCGGCAAGGCCAAGGACGGGCTGGACAAGCTCGACGGCAAGAACGACGACATCGCCTGAGGCGTGCGACTCGGCTCCTTGATTGAAACTCGGCTACGCGGGCACTGGGAGACCATGACCACGTCTCCGGGCGCCCAGCCCGTGCCCCAGATCGACGAAGATCCCGACCCCGGGAACGAGGTCGGGGGTACCGACGCGATCGCGGGGGACACCACCATCCCGCCACTGACCCCGGACGTCCCGCGGTCGGCGCAGATGAACGACGACGACGTCCCGGACGAGCTCAAGGAACCCGAAGGGCCTGACCGCGAGGCCAACCTCGACGATCCGAGCAGCGAGCCTTCCGGTTAGGCGTCGTACGGATCAGCTGCAGGCGGGTGCGTCGGCGAGCGGAGCCGGTACGCCGACGGTCGGCAGGCCCAGCGAGACCCCAGGTGCCTTGGTGGCGGTGCGGTTCTCCCACGCGTCCCCGGCGCGGGTCCGGCGTACCGAGAGCACCGGGCCGTCCGCGACCAGGTGGTGCGGGGCGGCGTAGGTGATCCTCACCTCGACCATGTCGCCGGGCCGTGCGTCGACCGGCGAACCGTCGGCGGCCACCGGGGTGAAGTGCACCAGCCGGTAGTCGGGAGCACGGCCCGAGAGCCGCAGCGTCTCGGTGTCCTTGCGACCCTGGCCCTCGGCCACCATCAGCTCGACGACCTGACCCTCGAACGCCTTGTTCTCGGCCCACGCGACCTCGGTGACGAGGTCGGCGAGCCGCACGAAGCGCTCGGTCACGACAGCCGGGTCGACCTGGTCGGGCAGGTCCGCGGCCGGCGTACCGGGGCGCTTGGAGTACTGGAACGTGTACGCGTTCGCGAACCGCGCCTTCCGGACGACGTCCAGGGTGGCCTGGAAGTCCTCCTCGGTCTCGCCGGGGAAGCCGACGATGATGTCGGTGCTGATCGCGGCGTGCGGCATCGCGGCGCGGACCCGCTCGATGATGCCGAGGTAGCGCTCCTGCCGGTACGAGCGGCGCATGTCCTTGAGGACCTTGTCCGACCCGGACTGCAGCGGCATGTGCAGCTGCGGCATCACGTTCGGGGTCTGCGCCATCGCCTCGATCACGTCGTCGGTGAACGCTGCCGGGTGCGGTGAGGTGAACCGAACCCGCTCCAGGCCCTCGATCTGGCCGCAGGACCGGAGCAGCTTCCCAAAGGCCAGCTTGTCGCCGAACTCGACGCCGTAGGTGTTCACGTTCTGGCCCAGCAGCGTCACCTCGGTGACGCCCTCGGCAACAAGCGCCTCGATCTCGGCGAGGATCTCGCCCGGGCGGCGGTCCTTCTCGGTCCCGCGCAGCGACGGCACGATGCAGAACGTGCAGGTGTTGTTGCAGCCGACCGAGATCGAGACCCACGCCGCGTACGCCGACTCGCGCTTGGTGGGCAATGTCGAGGGGAAGACGTCGAGGGACTCGAGGATCTCGACCTGCGCCTCCTCGAGCGAGCGGGCACGTTCCAGGAGCACCGGCAGCGAGCCGATGTTGTGCGTCCCGAACACGACGTCGACCCAGGGGGCCCTGTCGGTGATCGTGGTGCGGTCCTTCTGCGCCAGGCAGCCACCGACCGCGATCTGCATCCCCGGGTGCGCGCGCTTCACCTCGGCGAGCTGACCGAGGTTGCCGTACAGCTTGTTGTCCGCGTTCTCCCGGACGGCGCAGGTGTTGAAGACGACGACGTCAGCCTGGGCGTCCGCAGGCACGGCGACGTACCCGGCGTCCTCGAGCAGACCGGAGAGTCGCTCGGAGTCGTGGACGTTCATCTGGCACCCGTGGGTGCGGACGAGATAGGTGCGCGGGGCGCCGACTTCTTCTGGCATGACCGGTCAAGGGTACGCGGAGCGAAACCCCCGTCCGATCAGCGCTCAGCATCCCGGCGCAGGGTGGCACTCTCGGTGACGACGGCACGGATGGCGTCGTGGTCGACCAGGTCGCCGACCCCGTCGCCCAGCTCCAGGGCCTCGACCACGCTGCCCGCGGCGGGGCTCTCCTCGATGTCGCCCTCCCAGTCGTCGATCAGGGCGTCGTCGCCGTGGCCTCCGTGGGCCGACGTACGGGTCACCGCTGACGGCTCGGTCGTGAACGGTTCCCCGACCGGCCCGGGCAGGCGTTGCGGAGCAGCCTCGGTCACCGGTCCCACTGCCAGCGCCTGGTGCGGAAGCTCGCTGCGGACCTTCGTGTCGGCCTTGTCGTCGTTGCCGGCGAACGTTCGGATGATCGACGCGGCCGCGCCTCGTACGACGCCGGCGACGAACGCTGTCGTCGATACCGGGTGAGTCGCTGCACGGGTCACGGTTCCGACCAGAGGTGACGTCTTCATGATGCCTCTCGTGTTGGGATCCCTCTCCCGTTCCCGTTGTCGACGGCGCCAAACGTGCGGTGCGCGATGATGCATCCATGACCTCACCTCTGTCGGTCGTCCGCGCGCGCGCCATCGGTGCCGTCGTCCTGGGCGCGGTGATCGCGTTGTCCGCGCAAGCGTGTGGTGGTTCGTCCCCGTCGGCCACGCCATCGGCGCCGCCGTCGGCGACCGAGGGCGTCTCGGCATCCCCGTTGACGTCGACACCCTCGGTCGCGTCCTCATCGACGACGCCCGCTGGACCGACGACGGTGCCATCCGGTGCCGCGAGCCCGCTGACGACGCATCCGGTCCCGTTAGGAAGCACGGTCACCGTTCCAGGCTGGAAGGTGAAGGTGACCGGGATCGACCGGCACGCGACGGCGGCGGTCATCAGGGCCAGCGGCGGGTTCGTGACCACACCGCAGTTCCAGTACGTACTGATCAGCTTCGAGGCTACCTACACCGGCACCCACGCCTCGGCGGACGTCGAGGACGACCTCGCCTGGCAGCTCACGACCCGCCACCAGACCATCCCTGCCGCCGGCACCTCACCGCCCGCCGTCTACGCGCACTGGCCCACCGCGACCCGTCCTGGCGGCACGGTCAAGTTCCAGGTCGTCTTCGACGTGGCACCGCGGTCGCTCCGACATGCGGTGCTGAGCGTCGGCCGGACGGGCTCCAGCTTCGGAACGGTGCACGGCGACTTCCAGCTGTAGAGCAACGGCGGGCCGCAGGTAGGCGGTTGTGCTGCTGATAGCCGCCGAGCACGGTGAGTTTGCCCGGGTCAAATCTGGGTATGTGGAGTTCTGATATTCCCTCACCCTCCCGGAGAATCATGAATCTGAAACGCTTCGCCCTGCCCGTAGCCATGGCCACGGTCGCCTTCATCGCCATCGGGCCCTCGTCGGCCACGCCGACGACCACCGACCACGACATCCGGGCCAGTGACTTCATACCGGGGCTGACCGACACCCGGTCCGGCGGGCACGAAGCGTTCCTGAAGGAGGGGATCCACGTCTCGACCGACAGCAACACCAGCAACGACAAGGTTGCCGAGTACTTCGCGGTCAACAAGCCGCTCGCCGGGATCACCGACATCGGTTACGAGTGGTACGGCACCGACCCGTCCCCGGGCCAGCAGTACGTGATGGACTTCGACAACGACGGCACCCCCGACGGCATCCTCGTCGGCGAGAACGTCTACGGCGGCCAGGACGTCTGGCTGAGCAACGGCTCGAAGGACGCCTACAAGGGAGCCGGCGCCCCCAGCAACACGGGCGGTTCCGGCAGCGCCAACCACGGCACCCTGGCCCAGTGGTCGGCCATGTACCCGAACGCCCAGATCCTGGACGGCGGCTTCTCGCTGGGCTCGGGCGTGAAGGGTGACGGCGTCCTGCGCTCGCTGACCTACGGCCCGGACCGCTACGTCTTCACCGACGAAGCTCCCGTCGTGGTGCCGGTGCCCCCGACCACCAATCCGGTGACCTCGAGCGGCACCTGGGACAACGGGACCCGGCTCGGCCGGTTCCTGATGCGGACCCCCACCATCCCGGGCAACGACACCGGCAAGGGCACGAAGGTCCACTGGGAGATCTACCTCAACGGCCAGCTGCGCTACTCGGCGTACGTGAGCTGGGGCAGCTACGCGAACTGGCAGCAGAGGTTCGCGAAGAACATCGGCCCGCAGGTCATCAACGTGAAGAAGAATGGCGTCGACTTCGGCACGAGGACGGTCACGACCGCCGGCTGACCAACCTCCGCTGGTTGAGGAGGGCCGCGGGCTTTCCTCAACCAGCGTGGGCAGGCTTCTCGGTCGGTTTCGACTTCGCAGGCTCAGTCGAACTCTGGACGTCGAAGCCCGTCGCTACGCTCCGGGCTTCTCGGTCACCCAGAGCTTGATGACGCCTTCGATGACGACGGTGCCGTCGGTGCGGATGCCCTTGACCCGCACGTGCAGGTCCGGGTTGTCGCCGGTCCACTGCTCGGGGTCGGTCTCGGCGATGCAGGTGATGTCAGTGGTCGCCTTGGCGGTGTAGCTGATGTCCATGCCCTTGGGGATCCAGCGCTTGTTCGACGGGACCGTGGACTCGGCGAGCGCGCCCATGGCGGCCTCGAGGCCGTTGCACAGAGCGATGGCGTGGACGGTGCCGATGTGGTTCTGGACGGCGCGACGCTTGGGGATGACCAGCTCGGCATGGTTCGCCTCGACCACCGTGAAGCGCGGGTGGATGCTCGCGAAGTACGGGGCCTTCTGCGCGAACGCGAACGAGAACAACCGCTCGCCGACGATCGGGACTGCCGAGGACATCTTGTACAGATCAGCGACGTTGGCCATGAGCCGATGTTACTACTCAGTAACTCCCGAGGTCGACCCCGACAGCCCCATGACCTGCGCCACATCGAGCGAGCAGCCGATCACGGTGTCGACGTCGTCGCCTGCGGCGGGCTCGTCGAACCAGACGCCCTGCTTCAGTCCCAGCTTCTCCAGCAGCCGCAACGACCCGGCGTTGCGGTGATCGGGGGCGGCGAAGAACTCGCGGGCTCCCGGGTACGCCGGCCAGACGATGTCGCGCAGGAAGACCCACAGCAGGCTGGTGCCGATCCCCCGGCCGACGAAGGCCGGCTCGCCGATCGCGTAGTCGAACCCGATCGCCTCCGGGTGCGCGCACAGCAGGGCCCAGTCGGGGTGATCGGAGATCCGGTAGTCCTGGCTGAACCCGATCGAGCGACCGTTGACCTCCCAGATCCAGAGCCGGGTGGGGTCCTCGCCGCGGAGCGCCGGGCCGTAGTACGCCGCCACCTGGTCGGGCGTCCGGTGCTCGTCCCACCACTTCGCGACGTGCGGTTCGTTGACCCAGCGGGAGACGTCCGGGAAGTCTCCGAGCGTCATCGGGCGCACGGAGAACCGGTGGTCGCTGTCGATCTGGAAGCGCAGCGGATCCGCCGACAGGTCGACCGCGAGCGCCGGCCCGGGCCCGGGGAGGGATCGATCCGCGGACTCTGCCCAGGACTCGTCGGGACGCACCTGCGCCCGCATTACCTCGAAGTGCATTCCCTGATTCTGCCGCGAATGGTTTGATGACGCAGTGAGCCAAAACGAGAACATGTTGCAGTCTGCCTTCGATCGCTACCTGGGCGAGGTCGAGGCGGTGATCGCGTCGGGTAACTGGTCCGGCTTCGCGGACATGTTCTCCGAGGACGCCACCTACTGCGAGCACGTGTACGGCGACTTCACCGGTCGCGAGGAGATCCGGGAGTGGATCGTCAAGACCATGACGGCCTTCCCGGGCAGCGAGATGACCGGCTTCCCGCCCAAGTGGTACGTGCTGGACCCGCCGACCAACCGCGTCATCTGCGACATCCGCAACGTCATGCGCGACCCGGGCGACGGCTCGGTCCACGAGGAATCGAACATCACCATCCTCACCTACGACGAGGCCGGGAACCTCCTCCGCGAGGAAGACTTCTACAACCCGCAGAAGTTCGCGGACATGACCCGGGAGTGGTGCCGCGTCGCCGACGCGCACGGGACGCTCAGCGATGTCGGCAAGAGGATGCTGGCCGCGCTCGGCGGTTAGCAGTTCCGACGCCTCGTGGTAACCAGGAATTAACATTTGTTCAACTGATCAAATGAGACCTGGACCACAGACATCTGAGGCTGCGCGCCGTAGCGTTTTCATCATGAAACTGATGCCGAGAAACGGGAAGGCCGCACTGATCCGGTCGCTGCCGCTCTTCGCAGAATGCAATGCTCGCGAGATCACCCAGGTCGCGTTCATCGCCGACGAGCTGAACGTGCCGGCCGGACGGATCCTGGCCACCGAGAACGCCACCGGCCGCGAGTTCGTGGTCATCGCCCGAGGGACCGCTCAGGTCATGCGCGGCAACGCCGTGGTCGCCGAGCTCAGCGCCGGAGACTTCTTCGGAGAGATCGCCCTGCTGACCGGGCGCCCCCGGATGGCGAGCGTCGTAGCCACGTCGACCCTGCGCGTCCTGGTCATCGAGGGCCACGCGTTCCTGCGCCTGCTCGAGGATGCCCCGGGTATCCGCGAGAAGGTCGAGCGGGCGCTCGCCGACCGGGTCGCGGCCGCCAGCTGAGTCCTACAGCCCCGAGTGCTCGGGGTCGTTGATGTCCGCGTCGAGCTCTTCACGGACGACGCGGAACGAGATACCGCTGGAGTAGCCCTTGCGCGCTAGCATGCCGACCAGCCTGCGGATCGCGACCTGCTGGTCGAGCCCCTGCATCGACCGGAGCTTGCGCTGCACGAGCAGTCGTGCCGCCTCCACCTCGTCCTCGGTGTCGACCGTGTCGAGCGCTTCCCGGGCGAGCTCGTCGTCGATGCCCTTGCGCCGGAGCTCCTGGGCCAGCGCACGCCGGGCCAGACCTCGGCCCTCCTGACGCTGCGCCACCCACTCGCGGGCGAACGCAGCGTCATCGATGAGGCCGACCTCTTCGAAGCGGTCCAGCAACCGCGTGGCCACCTCGACCGGTACGTTCTTCTCAGCCAGCTTGGTGGCCAGGTCGGAGCGACTGCGCGCCCGACCGGTCAGCTGGTCCAGCAGGATCTTGCGCCCCACCGACTCCGGGTCGGCCTCAGGGCCGAGGTCGGAGTCGGTGGGTCCTTCGCGGTTTCGATCTGTCATCAGGTCAACCCCTTGTTGGTTGAGGTGTGAGCGTGCTGCGCTCACCTCGAAACCTGGTGAGGTCTGGGGGTCGGTCACCGGATTTCGAGGCCGGCGCTAGCGCGCCGGCACCTCAATCACCAGGGCCGCGCCGGCACCTCCATCACCCGGTCAGAAGTCGATGCCGTCGGGGTCGACCACCTTCGGGGCGATGTCTGCCGGGGCTGCGACGTTGGGGCCGATGCCGAGCTTCTCGAGGATCCGCTTCTCGATCTCGTTGGCGAGGTCGGGGTTGTCCTTGAGGAAGGCCCTCGAGTTCTCCTTGCCCTGGCCGAGCTGGTCACCTTCGTAGGTGTACCAGGCGCCGGCCTTGCGGACGATGCCCTGGTCGACGCCGACGTCGATCAGGCCGCCCTCGCGGGAGATGCCCTTGCCGTACATGATGTCGAACTCGGCCTGCTTGAACGGCGGCGCGACCTTGTTCTTCACGACCTTGACCCTGGTCCGGTTGCCGACCATGTCGGTGCCGTCCTTGAGGGTCTCGATGCGACGGACGTCGAGGCGGACCGAGGAGTAGAACTTGAGCGCCTTGCCACCGGTGGTCGTCTCCGGGGAGCCGAACATGACACCGATCTTCTCGCGGAGCTGGTTGATGAAGATCATCGTGGTGTTGGTGTTGCTCAGGGCACCGGTCATCTTGCGCAGCGCCTGGCTCATCAGCCGGGCCTGCAGGCCGACGTGGCTGTCGCCCATCTCGCCCTCGATCTCGGCGCGGGGCACCAGCGCCGCGACCGAGTCGATCACGATGAGGTCGAGCGCGCCGGAGCGGACCAGCATGTCCGCGATCTCCAGCGCCTGCTCACCGCTGTCGGGCTGGGAGACCAGCAGCGCGTCGGTGTCGACACCGAGCGCCTTGGCGTAGTCGGGGTCGAGCGCGTGCTCGGCGTCGATGAAGGCGACGATGCCGCCGGCGGCCTGGGCGTTGGCGACCGCGTGCAGCGCCACGGTCGTCTTGCCGGAGGACTCCGGACCGTAGATCTCCACGACCCGGCCCCGCGGGAGGCCACCGAGGCCCAGGGCGATGTCGAGGGAGATCGAGCCGGTCGGAATGACTTCGAGCGGCGCACGCACCTCGTCACCGAGGCGCATCACCGAGCCCTTGCCGTAGTTCTTCTCGATGGTCGCGAGCGCCATCTCCAGCGCCTTGTCCTTGTTGTCCTTGCCCGGTCCAGCCATGTTCTCGTCCTGTCTCGATGTCCTGCGCTCTGTGTCTCGCCAGACGCTAGATGCGGCCACCGACACTCGCTCCCGGCCCTGCAGACCTGTGGAGAACGGCTGGTCGACCCCTGCCTGTGGACGCAACCGTAGTACGAACAGGTGTTCGATCACAGCATTCTGGTGCGCGTGTCGCGACAGGCCGGACGAACGGGCAGTGCGAACGGGCGGGGGCGAGGCGCCCCACATGAGGGGAGGGAGGGGACGCCCCGCCGGATATCCCGTACCCGGGCGGCGTACCGGACAAACGACTCAGAGTGCCGGGGTCGGCGTCCGCCGCGCCAGCACGCCGACGTACCCCGCCGCCGCCAGCACGACCAGGGCGAAGATCGAGGCGTACCCGGACAGCACCGAGAAGCCGTACTCCCCCACGATCACGCCCGAGGCGGCTCCACCGATCGCGGCGGCCAGGCTCATCACCAGGTCCGCGGTTCCCTGGACATCGGTCAGCGCCTCCAGCGGAGCCTGCTCGGCGATCAGCGTCGAGGCGGACACCGTGCAGATCGACCAGCCGACGCCCAGGAAGAACAGCCCGCCGAAGATCTGGTCGGAGGTGCCCGTCGGGGACATTGCGCAGAGCAGCAGCGAGACCAGCAGCACGGCACCACCGAACGCGAGCACCCGCGGGCGTCCGAGCCGGTCCGCCGCCATCCCGACCAGCGGCGCGAACCCGTACATCCCGAGCACGTGCACGCTGATCACGACGCCGATGATCCTCAGCGACGAGCCCCCGTGCTCCATGTGCAGCGGGGTCATCACCATCACCGAGACCATCACCGCGTGCGCAGCCGCCAGGCCCGCCATCGCCGCCGCGATCCCCGGCCGCTCGCGCAGGACGGCAACGATCCCCGGGGACGGCAGCACTGGTGCACGCACATCCGCAGCATCCGCGTGCAGCTCCCGGGCGAGCAGCAGCGGATCGGGGCGGAGCCGGATCGCGACCACCAGCGCGGCGACCAGCATCCCCACCGCCCCGATCGCGAACGGTCCGGTCAGCGTCGGGATGTCGAGCCGGCGCGCGAGCTGTGCCGAAGGCCCGGTCAGGTTGGGGCCGGCGACCGCGCCGATCGTCGTCGCCCAGACCACGATCGACAGCGCCCGCCCGCGGCTCTCGGTCGGCGCGAGGTCGGTGGCGGCGTACCGGGACGCATAGTTCGCCGAGCTGGTCGAGCCGATCAGCGCCGCGCCGACCAGGAGCAACGGCATCGACCGCGTGACCCCTGCCAGGACGGCGAGCCCGGCACCGCTCGCGCCCAGCAGGTAGCCGGTGACCAGGCCGACCCGACGACCGCGGGCGGACATCAACCGGGCGAGCAGCCAGGAGGCCACCGCAGCGCCCAGGACCTGCGCGGTCTGCGCCGTCCCGGCCAGCGCCTCGGACCTGGACAGGTCCTTGGCCAGCAACGACGCGGTCGCGACACCGATGGTGATGCCCAGAGCACCGAACGCCTGCGCGCCGACCAGGGTCGCGACCGTCCGGCGCTGGGCAGCGACCGGGTCCCGGAGCGGGACCGTCACCGGTCGCGTGCCGGGAGCTCCAGCGTGGCCCAGACCGCGCGCCAGACCTCCTTCGGCGGAACCCCTGCTTGCAGCGCCTCGTGCGCGGTACGGCCGCCGAGCTCGGCCATCACGTGCATCCGCGCCCAGGACCGGGCATAGGCGCTGCCGAGCGCCAGCTCCATCCGCTCCCAGAACTCGGTGTGCCTCACGGCGTCCCGGTGCTCTCGGGAGCGATGTCGTGCAGGTGGTGCACGACGTCGTGCAGGTAGTAGCGCCCGATGCTGTCCACCGTGAAGAACGACCCGTTGCTGCGCCGCCCGGTCCGTGCCCACTGGTCCTCGCGGACGACGGCGAACAGCCCCGCAGTGTCAGCGGCGGCCTCGACCAGCTCGACGGCGACGACGCTCGGGTCCTGCTCGTCGTACCGGTCCTCGATCGCGGTGACGTCCTGGTCCCAGTTCGCGAACAGCGGGTCGTCGTTCTCCAGCATCAGACGTACCCGGCCGCCGAAGATCCGGTGCACGTCGCGGACGTGGCAGGCGTACTCGAGGCGCGACCAGGTTCTGCTGTCCGGGCGGATGCCGGCATCTGCGCCGTCGAGGGCGTCGTACCAGCCGCGGGTGTTCTGGTGGATCAGCGCAGGCAGCTCGGTGACATCGATCGCGGCCGGGTCGAACCCGCACTCCGGGCACGGCTGCTCGAGGACCCAGGTCCAGTCCTTGGTGTCGGGTTGGAGAGGTTCGCCGATGGCCACGGCGCCAGTCTGCCGCACCCGCTGGACCGGTCGATGGGATTATTCGTCCCATGGGCGCAGCGAAGAGGACCGTCACCATCCGGGACGCCGTACCCGGCGATCTCCCGTACGTCGCTGAGATCTACACCCACGAGTCGCTCTACGCGTACTCGACGTTCGAGACCGCCGAACGTCCGCTGGCCGACTGGGAGCACAAGCTGACCATCGGCGATCCGTTCGTGGTCGCGGACGACGGCGGCCAGGTGCTGGGGTTCGCGTTCGCCTCGCCGTTCCGGGAGCGACCGGCGTACCACCGGACCCGGGAGGTCTCGGTCTACCTGCATCGCGCAGCCCGGCGCGAGGGCCTCGGAACCCGGCTGTACGACGAGCTGATGGACCAGCTCCTCGGCGCCGGCTTCCACACCGCACTCGCGCTGATCGCGCTCCCCAACAAGGGCAGCGTCCGGTTGCACGAGCAGTACGGCTTCGAGCTGGCGGGGACGATGCGCGAGGTCGGTGACAAGCAGGACCGGATGATCGACGTGGCGATCTACCAGCGGATGCTGCAGGACCCCGGCCCTAACCCCGGCACGGGCCTCAGCCCAGCTTGATCGGCACCCGGACCTGGGCGAGGTTCGACGTGTACGCCGTCCCGGTCGTGGAGACCTTCGGGATCGTCCCGCCGATGACCAGGGTGCCGGAGCGTACCGATGCGGGGACCTCGAAGCCCAGCAGGCCGACGCCGGTCGACGGGTCCAGGTCCTTGGCCTGGTAGCTGGTGCCGTTGCGGGCCACGAAGGTCGCCTCACCGGCCCCGAAGACGTAGGTCTGGGTGCTGCCGCCGTAGGCGTAGTACGCGTTGATCACCAGGAACGCCTTGTCGGGCTTGCTCGGCTCCTGCCCGTCGAGGAAGAAGTGCCGCTGGGCGTAGGTGATCGTCGTGTTGCGCACGAACTGGTTCGTGGTGCTCCCGCTGCTGTCCTGGAGCGGGATGCTGGTCCGCTCGGCCAGCTGGTAGGTCTTGTTGATCTCGACCTTGGTCTCGGTGTGCTTGTGCGCGAGGAGGGTGATGTTGTCCTTGCCCACGCCGTCGTTGACGAGCGAGAGCGACTGGGCGTACCCGGCGTCGTTGATCGTCAGGTTGACCGTGGCGGTCCCGGGCGAGAGGACCAGCACGAAGGTGGTGCCGCCGTCGGGCAGCGGCGTCGCCTGCCCGTCGACCACGACCTGCGGCTTGAGGGTGCTCCAGGGGTCGCACGGAGTGTCCTCGCAGGCCCAGTCACCGACCTTGAAGATCACCAGGCTGCCACCGTCGGGTGCGCGCCGCTCCCCCTTGGAGGTGATCACGGAGTCGTCGGTCGACATCGCCAGCAGCGCGATCCCGGCCTTCTTCGACCCCATCCCGCGAGGTTCGTGGAGTGCGCTCGGATCGGCCTTCGGGACGACCATCAGCGTCCCCGGGTCGAGCTCGGGGAGCCGAGCGGTGATGCCCCCGGAGTGCGACGACGAGCCGGACCCCGCCGTACCCAGGATCGTGCCGATCAGGGCGCCCAGCAGGATCGTCGAGACCCCGACGACGGCAGCGATGGCGAACTGGCGGCGCCAACCCTCCAGCTCCGACAACCAGGTCTTCACCCGACGAGCCTAGTGAACGCGCGTCACGAGAGCAGCAGCCGGTCCAGGCGGCGTCCGACGATCGCCAGACCGATCAGACCCATGGCCACCAGGTAGAGCACGGAGATCCCGGACGCGATCGTGACCGACCCGGTGGTGAGCTCCCGGATCAGCACGACGGACCGGTACAGCGGGGTGCACTCGACCACCCAGCGCAGCCACTCCGGGAAGGCGCTCAGCGGGAAGAACGTCGCCGAGAACAGGAACAGCGGCAGCTGTCCGAGCGTGACGTAGTCGAAGTCCTGCCACGACCGCATGTACGTCGTCAGCGCCATGCACACGCCGCCGAAGGCGGCACCGATCAACAGGGCAGCCGGTACGGCGAGCAACGCCCACCAGGAGTGCACCAGGCCCATCGCGGTCATCACGAGCAGGAAGACTGCCGAGTAGATCCCACCGCGCAGCAGCGACCAGGAGAGCTCGCCTCGGGCGATGTCGTTGGTCGTCAGCGGCGTCGCGAGCATCTGGTCGAAGAGCTTGTTGTACTTCAGCTTGAAGAAGAAGTTGTACGTCGAGTCGAGCAGGGCACCGTTCATCGCCGAGGCCGCCATCATCCCGGGGGCGACGAACTCGGCGTACCGGATCTCGTGGCCGTGAAACTCGAACCCGTGGACGAGGTGGCCGACCCCGACGCCGATGGAGAACAGGTAGAACACCGGCTCGAGGAAGCCCGAGACGAAGATCCACCAGGCCGAGCGGTACGCGATCAGGTTGCGCTGGACCAGCAGCCCGATCGCCTCCCGCGCGCCGAGGACCGCGATCACGTGATCAACCTGCGCTCGAGCAACCTGGTCGCGCCGTACCAGCCTCCGAGCGCGAGCACCGAGAGGTAGACGACGTGGATCAGCACCATCGACCCGTCGACGTGACCGAGCACGAGCATCCGGGTCAGGTCGACGCCGTGCCAGAGCGGGGTGATCTTCGCGAGCGCCTCGAGCGGTGGCGACAGGTTGGAGACCGGGAAGAAGGCGCCCGAGAACAGGAACATCGGGATCATCCCCAGCCGGAAGACCAGCGCGAAGGCGCTCTCGTCCTTCATCGCGGCCGTCAGGGCGTACAACGGAGCCGCGAACGCCAGCCCGATCAGGAGCTGGACCAGGTAGGCGACCAGCACGCCCCAGACCGATCCGAAGACGCCGAACGACGCCATCACCGCCATGAAGACCGCGGCCACCGTCGCGACCCGGAAGACCACGAAGGCCAGGTGTGCGAACACGACGTCCGGGACGCCGAGCGGGGTCGCGATCATCCCGTAGTAGGTGCGGTGCCACTTGATCATCCCCATCACCGGGTAGGTGACCTCGCCGAAGACGGTCGTCATGGACTGCGCCGCGACCATCCCCGGCGCCACGAAGGCCAGGTACGACGTCGCGCCCTCGAGCTTGCTCGGGTCACCCTTGATGAAGCCGCCGAGCAAGACGCCCATCGCGAGGATGTAGAGCAGCGGCACCACGAACGAGGAGATCGCCGTCCCCTTCCAGGTCCGCCGGTAGACCACCGCCCAGTAGTCGGTCATCCGGGCTGCGCGGCGCAGGTCCAGTCGGCTGGTCATCAGTCGACCAGGGTCCGGCCGGTCAGACGCAGGAAGACGTCCTCGAGGGTGGATCGGCGTACCAGCGACATGACCGGCCGCAGACCGCGTTCGTGCACCTTGGCGATCGTCTCCTCGCCGTCCGCGCTGTAGAGCAGCAGCCGGTCGGGCAGCACTTCGACCCGCTCGGCGAGATCCTCGACCTGGGCCGCGATCGCCTCGTTCTCGCCCAGCGCGAACCGCAGCTCGGTCACCTCGCGGGTGGAGTACTGGGTGATCAGGCTGGCCGGCGAGCCCTCGGCGACGATCAGCCCCTTGTCCATCACCACGAGCCGGTCGCAGAGCTGCTCGGCCTCGTCCATGTAGTGCGTGGTGAGCACCAGGGTCACGCCCTGCTGCTTGAGCCGGAACAGCCGGTCCCAGACCACGTGCCGGGCCTGCGGGTCGAGTCCGGTGGTCGGCTCGTCGAGCAGCAGCAGGTCTGGCTTGTTGATCAGCGACCGCGCGATCGTGAGCCGCCGCTTCATGCCGCCGGAGAGGTCCTCGACCTTGGCGGACGCCTTCTCGGTCAGCTGCACGAACTCGAGCAGCTCCTCGGCGCGCTGGCGGACCTCTGCCCGTGGCAGGCCGAAGTAGCGCCCGTAGATGTAGAGGTTGTCGCGGACGTTGAGCTCGGTGTCGAGGGTGTCCTCCTGGGGACAGACCCCGATCCGGGCCCGGATCTTCGGGCCGTCCACGGCCGGATCCATCCCGAGGATCCGCAGCGTCCCCGCCGAGACCGGTGAGACGGCGGCGATCATCCGCATCGTCGAGGACTTGCCGGCACCGTTCGGCCCCAGGAACCCGAAGGCCTCCCCGGGGCGGACCTCGACGTCGATGCCCTTCACGGCCTCGACCGTCGTGCCACCGGCCTCGAACGACTTCCGCAGCCCTGAAGCATGGATCATCGCGTCACTCACGGCACCGACCCTAGCCGCGGCCGGGGACACCGGCTGCGGGGTTCTCGTCACGAGTAGCCCTCACGACCGGCGGGTTCTTGACCAGTGTCCCCCGCCGGCCGTGAGGAGTTTGTGTCGGCTCAGCCGAACCGTCCGTTGACGTAGTCCGCCGTGCGGCTGTCCTGCGGCTCACCGAACATCGCATCGGTCGGGCCGTGCTCGACGATCACGCCGGGCGTTCCGTGCGCTGCGAGGAAGAAGGCGCACTGGTCGGAGACCCGCGCCGCCTGCTGCATGTTGTGGGTGACGATCACGATCGTCACGTCGGAGGAGATCTCGGCGATGGTCTCCTCGACCACCCGCGTCGAGGTCGGGTCCAGCGCCGAGCACGGCTCGTCCATCAGCAGGACCCGCGGCCGTACGGCGAGCGAGCGAGCGATGCAGAGCCGTTGCTGCTGACCACCCGAGAGCGTGGAGCCGGGGGTCTTGAGGCGGTCGCGGACCTCGGTCCAGAGGCCGGCCCGGGTCAGGCTCTCCTCGATCAGGGCCTCCCGGTCGGACTTCGCCACCTGGGTGCCGGTGAGCTTCATCCCGGCCAGGACGTTGTCCCCGATCGACATCGCCGGGAACGGGTTCGGCTTCTGGAAGACCATGCCGATCTGCCGACGGGCGTCGGTGAGCTTCCGCTCCGGGTCGTAGATGTCCACGCCGTCGAGCAGGACCCCACCAGCGAGCGACGCCGACGGGACCAGCTCGTGCATCCGGTTGAGGATCCGCAGGAACGTCGACTTGCCACAGCCCGACGGGCCGATCAGCGCTGTGACCTGACCTGGCGCCATGTCGAGCGACACCCGGTCGAGCACCTTGCGCTGGCCAAACCACGCGGAGATCTTGTGAGCCTCCAGCCCGGCTGGGCCGACGTGCTCCGGCACGGCGATGGTGTCCGCGCCGATCGGGGATTCGAGAACTTCAGTCATGGGTGGGTCTCCTCCTGCCAAGGGGGCCTACGTGTCGGGGGACGGCCTGGGCCGTCCCCCGACACCTGGGGTACTACGTGGATTTCAGGGTGACGGTCGCGCCCTTCGCAGAACCGACCGTCGACGAGCCGCCGTAGACCGCGTGGATCTTGTGCGAGCCCTTCTTCAGCTTCGGCAGCGTGAAGGTGAACTTGCCCTTCTTGGCTGCGGTCAGGCTCACCTTGCCGATCACCTTGGTGCCGTCGTAGATCGTCACGGTGCCGGTCGGGGTCACACCCGTTGCGGTGACCGTGACGGTCAGCTTGGCCTTCTTGGTGTGCTTGATCGACTTCGGGCTCAGCCCGTTCGCGACGTGGCCGACCGCCTTGCCGACCACGACCGACTTCGGTGTCGACGAGCTCGCGTTGAGCGACGTCGATCCGGCGTAGGACACCGTCAGCGCGTGCGAGCCGACGCCCAGCTTCGTGCCGCCCACGGTGAACGTCGCGGTTCCGCCAACCAGGTTGGCGGTGTACAGCGTCGTGCTTCCCTGCTTGAGGGAAGCGCTCCCGGTCGCGGTCGACCCTGCCGGTCCGGCCACGTGCGCCGAGACGTGGAACGACGTCCCGTAGGTCGCCTTGGTCGGCACCGTCGGGGTGACGGAGCTCCCGGCCTTGGCGATCGTGACCACGGTGCTCGTGGAGCTGCTGGAGTTGTACGCCGTGTCCCCGTTGTAGAGGACGTGCAGCGTGTGCGTGCCGGCTGCCAGCGCAGTCGCACCGACGTGGAGGGTCGCGTGGCCGGTGCTGTCGAGGACCTCGGAAGCGCCGATCGACGTCGTACCGTCCTTCAGCGTCACCGTGCTGGTCGGCTCGACACCAGCGCCGGTCACGGTGACCGGGATGTCGAACCCGGTGCCGTAGGTGCCGGTCGTCGGGATCGTGGCCGTCGTGGTCGTGTCGGTCTTCACCGTGCCGGAGCCGTACAGGCTCCAGGTGTTGCCGGTGATCACGATGTCAGCGACGGCGTAGTCGGCTGAGGACGGGGCACTGACACCCGCCTTGGCGGTGCGCATCCGGATCTCGTAGACGCCCTGGTAGGCGGTGACCGACGAGGTGTTCGGGAAGTCGGCCTTCAGGTCGGAGAGCTTCAGGTCGCTGCTGCTGCCCTTGGCGACCGGGAGCGTCGCGCTGATCCCGGCCGGTGCGCCCGCGGCGGGGTACGCGGAGGCTGCGGTGATCTCGGCACCGGACCAGTCGCCGACCTTGACGACCGGCGTGGGGTCGGTGGTGACGTCCTCGGAGTTCGCGGCGTACCCGTAGAGGACCGCGTGGTCGTCACCGGAGCGGACCGCGTTCGAGGCCACGGCGTACGCCGCGAACGGCGCCGTCGTGGTGCTGCCCGAAGTGATCGGGTTGCCGGACGCGTCGTAGAACGACAGCGTGCCGACCTGGTGCGGGTCCTTCGCGGCGGCGGTCTGCCACGGCGGCGTCGTCGACGGGTCAGCGGTGGCGCCCGAGGTGACGACCAGGCCTGTGGTGACGGCCGCGGCCGCCACGAAGGCTGCGGTCGCCGCCAGGAGGGTTCTGGGTCGGTAGCTGGTCACGGTGTTGCCTCTCATCTGCGCATCTGATGTGTCAGGGGGTGGGGCCGTTGCCGGCAGTGGTCTCGTTCGACGTCGCGTCACCATCGGTGCAGCTCGCGGTGCCGGCGGCACCGACGAGCTTCCAGGTGTCGCCGTGGATCTGGATGTTCGCGGTGTCGTAGGTCGCCGCGATCCCGGCGCCCGGTGCCGCCAGGTAGAGCCGGAGCTGGACGAACCCGTCCCACCGGGGCGGGAAGGCGATCAGGAACGCCCGCAGAGCGGTGTCGGCCTTGGTCGCCTGCGCCATCGGGTGCTTGACGTTGGTGTACGTCGACGCCGCTGTGAGCAACTGGCCGCTCCACTCCTCGGTCTCGGCTCCCTGCCGGGGCTGGAAGGCGTACAGAGTGGCGATCCGACCGGCACCGGCGGCCGAGCCCTGGGCAGCGGTGGCGCCCACGGCCCGGCCGATGAACGGCGCGGCCTTGGTGGAGCCCGACGTGACCGGCTTCCCGTTCGTGCCGCACAGGGTGAGGGCACCGGAGGACCGGACATCGCTGTACGGGACCTTGCTGTCCCCGCCCGAGCGCAGGTGCAGCACCGCCGCGACTATCGCGAGGATCACCAGCACGACCACACCGATGAGCACCTGGCGCCCGCGCGAGGCGGGTGCCGGGGAGCTCGGCCCGGTGGCGGGCGTCGCGATGGTGGAGCTGCTCATGACTGGTTCCTCGGGTCGGTGCGGTCAGGTCGGGAGGGCACGGCGGTCAAGCCCTGCTCCGGGGCGGTGGCAGGTCCGCCCCGGGCAGGTCTTGGGGTCACGACCCGGAGGTGGTCAGACCCAGATCGTTGTACGTCGGGGTCACACCGGCGTCGTTCAGCAGCGCCTTACCGGGGGCGGTGTTCACGAACGGTGCCGGGCTGCCGCCGGCGCTGGCGAACAGCGTCTGGGCCCAGTTCAGGGTCCCGCCGGGCTGCCAGGGAGCATCGTTCAGGGCGGTGTCCCGGAAGATGATGTAGTACGGAAAGGTCACCGACCAGGCCGTCGGCGTCGCGCCGGTGGTGCCGTTGGTGATCAGCTTGATCCCTGCGGTCGTCAGGGGCGTCTCCGCCAGCGTCGGGTTCGCGTTGTAGGCCGTGTCCGGGTTCAGGAAGTAGCCGTTGCCGAGCTCGGTGTAGCGACCGAGCGGGAACGGAACGATCGCGTTGAGCTTGTCAGCGGCCGAGGTCAGGCCGGTGATAGCGGTCGGGTCGTTCTGCTGGACCTGGGTCACCGAGGCCGCGACGGTCACGGCGTTGCCGCCGTTGAACTGCTTGAGGCCGTTCAGGAAGATCGTCCGCATGCCGGCACCGGTCAGCGGGATCAGCGGCTTGATGGTCGCCGTGCCGTCCGAACCGTCGTAGCCCGGGACCTGGCTCCAGGTGGTGTAGGTGCCGTTGTAGATGTTGACCAGGTCGGTACCGGTCAGGTGCGACGGGGCGTTGGTGGTCGTGGCGGTAGCGATGTAGTCAACGTCGGACGCGATCTGCACCGAGTGCAGGGCGCTGCCCAGGCCGCCGTTGGCGACCGTCTTCTGCGCGTTGGTCTGCTGGGTGGCCGTCGGCAGGTTGGGGCTCCGGGCGAAGTTGATCTCGTCGTCGGCGTTGTTGGTGTGGCCGTCGGCCAGAAGGGCCGCGAGGCCGACGGAGCCACCGTTGGGACGCTGCACCGGGCTGGTACCTGCGCGCAGGATGATCGTCGGGTTCAGGGCACCCGAGGTGTGGCCGTCGGGGCTCAGGGCCGGGTCGGTACCGGCCTTGCGGCCGTTGGCGTCGCCGGTGGCGTCGAAGCTGAAGAGCCGGTTCTTGTTGCCCGCGCTGTTGTAGCCCGGGTCCACCCCGAAGCCGTCGGAAAGGAAGTTCAGCGCGTTCTGCATGACGTCCGAGCCCACACCGACGACGTCCTGAGGCTGCGGAGCAGCATCGGCGTTGGCGGGGAGCTGGCCGGCCGCGAGACCGCCGGCGATGACGGCTGCGAGCAACGAGGCGCCGACGGCGAGTCGTCTGTTCGACATGGGTTCTGCCTTTCGTGGGTGGAGAGCTGCCGTCACGCGGACATGGCGGCGGTGGTCGGGGTGCTGCAGGTCTGGTCAGGAACTGTGCGGGTGCAGGTACGGGCGGCACAGGACCAGGGCGCCCACGAGGGCTGCCCACGAAGCGACGCGGCGGCCCGATCCGCCCCACTGCCTAGCTCGCACTGCAGCCTGAATCTCATCATTGTTTATAGGGACTGTCAACTTAATCCGTTTAATTGTGTTTCGTGTCCTGAGCCACGTGTACGACACGGCTCAGACCAGGTTCGGAAGAAGCTGGCTCGCCAGCGACGAGACGACCCAGAGGCAGCCCAGGACCATCGGCGTACCGACGATCCAGGCGGCCAGCGAGGACCAGCGGACCCGGGCCCAGCTGGTCAGGACCATCGCCAGGATCAGCAGCTGCAGGGCCAGTGCCAGCAGCGCCAGGGTGCCGGTGCTGACGTGCGTGGTAAGCGCCTGCTCGTCCGCGACCGTGCCGGTCACCGGGCCCGCCCCCACCGCCTTGGCGGACAGGGTCGCGTCCACGTAGAACGCGTTGTCGGGCGCCAACCGTCCGAACGGGCCGGACCCGCGCGCGGTGATCAGGGTCAGCCGGCCGTCCTTGTCCGCGGGCGCCGGCGGCACCGGATCGCCCTTGCGCCGGGCGTCGGTGACGACGTACGTGAACTTGCCCTGACCGGTGATGACCTTGATGGTGTCGCCGGCACGGAGCTTGTCCAGCGAGCCGAAGGGAGCACCGAAGGAGAGCGCCCGACCGAGCAGCACACTGACGCCGTGCTGGCCCGGCAGCACCGAGCCGCGCAGGTGGCCAGGTCCCTGCTGGAGCTGCTTGGCCGCGGTGCCCTCGACAACGACCAGGTTCTTCACCCCGGCCCGCGGGATCGATACGAGTGCCACCGGCGCGCCGGTGTCGATCGGCGCCCCGGTCGGAGCCTCGCCCAGGGCGAGCTCGGTACGGAGCTGGCTGTAGAGCCGGTGCTGGGCATGGCTCTGCTCGAAGCCGCTGAACACGACCAGGTAGAGCAGCACCCATCCAGTGATCAGCGCGATCACGATCAGCAGCTGGGAGACCACGACCCTGATGCCGGTCAGCGACCGGTGCGGCGGACCGTCGGATCTCGGCGGCTCCTGCCGTACGACGGTCCGCGGCTCGTGGATCGTGGTGGTCACGACCTGCCCCGCCAGCTCCGCAGGGACCCGGTCCCGTCCGTGGCCACCTTGATCAGCACCGGGAACCACCGCATCACTACGCCGACGGAGCCCAGCAGCAGGCAGAGCAGCAGCACCATCGGCAGCGCGAACCGGCTGAGCGCCGAGTGCGCGCCGACGGTCCGGAACGCCGTGGTCGTCTCCGGCGTCACCTCCGCCTTCGGCCCGGTCTGGGTGCGACCTGGGTCGGACCCGGTCCCCGGCAGGGACGGCGAGGTGATGCCGGGGCCGGTTGGGCTGGTCCCGCTGGGGTTGTTCGGCGCCGACGCGTCGTCAGCGGCGTCCAGGGACGGCACGAAGCCCTTCTGCTGCTCGACCGCGGCGATGGCCCGGGTGGTGTAGCCGGCCTCGGCAGCCAGTCCGTTGGCCTTGGTCAGCGGGAGGTAGCCCGGCGGCAGCTGGCCGTTCTCGAGCCCGGGGACCTGCCCGGTCCCGATCACGTAGGACAGGAAGCCCGCCAGGTTCTTCGCGTCGGCCTTGTCCAGCCCCTTGGTCGGGATCTGGGTGTAGACCGGCAACGTCCCCGGATAGGCGGTCTTGCCGGCGTCGGTGGCCAGCTTGTCGTAGTCGACCGTCCAGGTCTTGGCGGCCTTGTCCGCGGTGAACAGCGCGGCCGCTGCCTTCAGCCCGGCATTGTTGCTGGCCACGTAGCTCCGGGCCTTGACGGCGCTGGCCGCGTCGGCCTTCTGGTCGCCGACCGTCGAATCCGCCCGACCTGCCTGCAGCGAGGCCGCGGACAGGCTGTAGCGAGCCACCGAGCTCAGCGGGACCACGCCCAGCAGGAACCGCGAGCCCGGCTGCTGCCGTCCCTGGATCTGCAGCTTGAGGGTGGAGACGTCGGTGGGGTCGCCGTTGGGACACTCGGTGTTCACGTTCGAGATGCCGTACTGCATGTTCAGCACGATCGTCGAGATCACCGCGGTCGGGTTGGAGATCAGCGGCAGGTAGGCGCTCGGGCTGTGGCTGTAGCAGGGGTTGTTGCCGCCGTCGATGTAGGCCGCGTCCGCGTTGTTGGTGTCCTGCAGCGGCCAGGAGTAGGTCGGCAGCGAGACGTTCTTGTACGCCGGGTTGACCACCATCCCCCACGGGTCCGCCTTCCCGTCCAGGAAGGCGCGGGCGTCCGCGTCGTCGTTGATGTAGCTGGTCAGCGCGTAGACCATGTCGGCGTCCGAGGACAGCGTCAGCAGGGCCGCGGCGGACTCCTTGGCGGTGTACTGCGGCAGGCCGGGGTTGAGCGCCTGGAACTCCGGGTCCTCGGTGATGTTGACCGGGTTGTCGGCGAGCGCCGGGTCGGCGCCCTTTCCGATCGCGTTCGCCGGGTAGGACTCGGAGAGCAGCTTGGCCAGCAGCCGCGGGTCCAGCTTGAGGTTCGCGACCGGCTGCCCGTCGGAGCCGTCGACGACGAAGCTGATCGCGAACCCGGTCACCGCCACCGGCGCCTGGACCGTCGGCCGGGTGAACCCGCCGTCCGGACTGCGGCTGCTGAACGCGGCGTTGATGTTGCCGACCTGGAGCAAGGTGCGGGCGCTGGAGTCGGAGGTCTGGACGTGCACGAACGGGTACAGGCTCTTGTCGGTGCAGAACTTCGGCTGCCACTGCGCGGTGGCCTGGCTCATCAGGGTCGAGCCGTAGATCTCCAGCGGCTTGTCCTTGGAGACCACCGAGCACACGTTGGCCGAGACCGCGAAGGACAGCGGCACGGTGATCCGGTTGCGCCAGTTCGACGCCGACCACCACAGCGCGCCCGAGGTGGCCAGGTTCGGCTGGGTCCCGGAGATAGCGAACTGGCCCGCGCGGTAGACGTCCGGCGCCTCGCAGGTGCTCTGCGCGTCGGCACCGGTGTCCGGGTCCGGCTGGTCGGCGGCGGGCAGCTTGGTGCCGTAGCCGTCGCAGCTGATCCCGTTCACCGGGATGGCGACCAGCGAGCACTTCACCGAGCTGCTGCAGCCCAGGGTGGCGTTCTCGTCCTCGGTCCACGCGCTGAACTGGGCGCTGCCCTTGCCGTCGGTGCCGGTGATCCCGTACGTCGCGTTGCTGGGCAGCCCGGTGCCGCCGATGTTGGAGGCCTCGGGCGCCTGTCCTCCGCAGCCCAGCGGGCCGCCCGGGTAGACGGTGCCGTCGACGCCGACCATCGGGATCCAGCGCTCGGCCGACGCGGCCCGGGTGCAACCGGACGGCCGCGGGCTCGGCGCGTCCACGACCCGCTGCCGGTGCGCGTCGGTCTCGTGGGCGTCCGAGCGCCAGGCCGGGTACTGGGTGTTCAGGTTGCTGTTGAAGCGCTCGACCGAGGTCTGGGTCCAGCACGTCTCCGGGCTGATCCGCTGGGAGGCGGGCACGCTGGTGGAGTCCACACCGCGGCACTCCAGAAGCACGAACGGGTACTCCTCGTTGACGCCGGCAGCCGAGTTCACGTCGCTGACCAGCCCACCCGTCGGGTGCGCCCCGGTCCAGCTGACGTCGAGCTCCTGGCGCCCCCGCAGGTTCGTGGTGTCGGACACCTTGAGGCCGATGGTGCGCCGGTCGACCGAGGTGGTCGAGCCGTCGGCGGCGATGTCCTCGCGAACAACGGTCTCGGTCTTCGACACCGCAGTGGTGCCGGCCCGGGTGGCGACCGAAGCGGTCGCCACCGGCCGGGTCACGGCCGGGGCGGGCGAGGAGAACCCGATCCCGCTCATCGCCACGCCGATCGCGGCCACCGCGTAGCCAGCCCTGCGCAGGCGCGTCACGAGACCGGCCCTCCTCGGCGTACGACCCAGTGCCCGATGCCCGCAGGCACCGCGATCACCAGCAGGAACAGCAGCACCAGCAGGATGGTCAGGATCGACGACGGGCCGGAGTTCGCATCCGGGTCGACGGTGGTCGCGACCGCGGCGCCGGCAGTGGCGGTGTCGCCAGTGCCCGTCGTGCCGAGGCCGAGGTCGTTCCCGGCCGCGGCCGACCCCGGATCGGCTGCCGACCCGGTCCCGGTCCCGGCTCCTGTTCCCGTGCCGGTCCCGGTGCCCGCCCCCGAGCCGGCCGCGTTCGACGAGGCGCCGTCCTTGGTGGGGTTGCTCGAGTTGGCGTTGAACGCGCCCACGCCGGCCGCGCACGGCTCCGCGCCGATCTTGTCGCAGGCAGGGGGCTCCGGAGCGATCTGGGCGAGGTGGTTCTCGTTGGGGTGCCCGGCGATGAACGTCGGGTTGTGGCAGGTGCTCACGTTGCGGCTGGTCAGGTCCACCTTGCTGTCGGCCTTCTTCAGCTTGCCGATCTGGGTGAAGCCGGCGGAGACCAGGTTCACCGGAAGCGAGGAGTAGCCGATCGGGCCGATCTCGGACTGCCCCTGGCAGATCGAGTAGTACAGGAAGTCGGCGACGGTCTGCCGCTTCGTCGTGGTCATCCGGCTGTCGTTCGCATCGGTCGGGATGATCGCGTAGACGTAGGACGAGAGCGCGTAGGTGCGCTTGTCGGGATTCGTGTAGACGTTGTCCAGGTTCTGGGTCAGATAGTTCGGCGAGGTCGGGTCGTTGTTGATGACCGCCTTGGTGAGTGCCACCGCGACGTTGTACTGGGTCGGGAGCGTGTAGTAGCCGGCCTTGTTGAGCAGCTTGGCGGCGGGGAAGTTCGAGAGCAGCGGGTAGGAGTACTCCTCCATGCCGATCGAGCCGTTCGCGCCGGCGCTCTTGATGAAGTTCATGACGCCGTCCGAGCCGGACTGGGCCTTCTCGTTGCCCGAGGACTTGCCGCAGTTCAGCGGGTAGTACTGGGTCTGCGCGTTGATGCCGCCGTTGCAGGGCGCCCAGATCGACGGGTACTCCTTGGACAGCCACCGGGTGAACTGGTTGGTGACGCCAGCGCCCTCGGAGTGCACCACCGGGATGATCGGGATCGAGGGCAGCGCGTGCCCGTCGTTGTCCTTGGTGATGGCCGGGTCGTTCCAGTTGGTGATCTTGCTGGTGAAGATCTTCGCGACGGTCTCGCCGGAGAGCCGGATGTTGCGGACCAGCTTGCCGGCCACCTCGACGTGGTACGGGAACGACGTACCGCCGGCGGCGATCGGAAGGTAGGCGAAGCCTCGGCCCTGGGCGGTGTCGGCCTGGCCCGTGGTCGGGTCCTTACCGAGGAACGGCACGTCGGAGACACCGAAGTCGTTGGCGTTGTTGGCGAAGTCCTTCCGGCCCTGGGCGGCACCGTTCGCGGTGAAGACCACCTGCTCGCCCTGGTTGGCGACGTCGGCGACCCATTGGTTGATCGCGTTCGCGGCCCAGCTCGAGCCGGAGCCCTGGATCAGCGCATGGCTGGCTTTGGCCGACACGTCAACGCTCTCGGCAGCGCCGTACGCCGCGGGGCTCATCAGTGCGACCACCAGCAGCGCGAGCGCGACGGCGGACCTCCGGGCCAGATGGGTCCTCATCAGCGGGTCCTTCCACGGGCAACGAGTCGGGCGAGCAGGAACAACGTCAGCACGATCGCCAGCAGCACGACGGCCGCGGCGTAGCCGCGCACCTCGAAGCGCGGCTCGCCCGAGCTGACGGCGTTGTAGATGTAGAGCGGGAGCGAGTTCATCGGGTTGTGCAGCGGGTCCCAGTTCAGGAACGTCGACGCTCCCGAGGTCAGGATCAGTGGCGAGGTCTCCCCCACCATCCGCGCGACACCGAGGATCAGTGCGGTGGCCAAGCCCGGACGGGCCGTCGGCAGCACCACGCGCCAGACCGTCTGGAGCTTGCCGGCGCCGAGGGCGTACGACGCCTCGCGCAGGCCTCCCGGGACCACCCGCAGCACCACGTCGCTGGCGCGGGCCATGATCGGCAGGCCCATCACCGCGAGCGCCAGCGCGGCCAGCAGGCCGCAGCGTTGCATCTGCAGGTTGACGATGAAGATCGTGTAGATGAACAGACCGGCCACGATCGAGGGAAGCGCAGTCATGGCCTCGACGATGGTGCGCACCACCCGGGCACCGCGACCACCCACCTCGGACATGTAGACCGCGGTGATCACGCCGAGCGGCAGCGCGATGGCGACGGCGATGGACACCTCGATCACGGTGCCGACCATGGCAGCGAGCGCACCGCCCGCGCTGTAGGCGTCACTCGGCCGGACCCCGGACATGTCGTGGGTGAAGAAGTTCACGTGCACCAGGGCGCCCATGCCCTTGGCCAGGGTGACGACCACGGTGCTGCCCAGGGCAAGACCCACCACGCACGGTGCGGCGACGACCAGCGAGGTCATCACCCGGTCGACCACGACCGCCCGGGGGCGGGTGATCGCAGTCAGCCCGGCGTAGAAGACCAGGAAGACCAGGTACCAGGAGACGAAGAAGCCGAGCGAGCCGGAGAACGGGAGCACCTGCTCGTAGAGCAGCCAGGTGGTGCCGAGCGAGCCCAGCACCGCGCCGACCAGGATCAGGTCGTCGTCGCTGGTACGGGGGCGGGTTCGCCGGATGACCTCGACGTCGTCGTCGGTCCGGATCGGTGACTCCGGCTCCGGCGCCGGCGGGGCTGCGTGCCGGGCGGTCATGATGCTCATATCTCTGTCCCCGCTCCGCTACGGCCGCGCGAGACGATCGACGCTGCGATCACGTTGGTCAGCAGCGTCATCAGGAAAAGCACGAAGCCGGCGGTGAGTAGCGCGGACAGCTGGGCCGGGGTGGCTTCCTTGGACTTGGACGCGATCACCTCGGCAATCGTCGCGGTGCCCGACTCGAGCACGTTCCACTTGATCTTGAATGCCTCGGAGATGATCAGGAGTACGGAGATGGTCTCGCCGAGCGCGCGGCCCAGGGCGAGCATCGTGCCGCCGATGATGCCGCTGCGGCCGAACGGGATCACCACGGTGCGGACCATCGACCACCGGGTGGCGCCGAGGGCGAGCGCGGCTTCCTTCTCGCCGGCCGGGGCCTCGGAGAACACCTCGCGCATCACGGCCGTGGCCATCGGGAAGATCATCATCGAGACGGCGATGCCGGCGATGAACGCAGAGCCCTCGTACGACGGGTAGCCGGGCGCCTGGTTCCAGATCGGGTAGTTGACGTCGGTGTGCACCTTGAAGATCGGGATCCAGCCGAAGTACTTGCTGATCCAGTGCGCGACGTGGGTAGCGTGCGGCTGCATGAACACCAGCACCCAGAGGCCGAAGACGATGCCCGGCACCGCGGCCATCATGTCGATCAGCCGGACCATCAGCGGCTTCAGCCAGGCCGGCGCCCAGTCGGAGATGAAGAGCGCGGTCAGCAACGAGAGCGGGAACGCGATCACCAGAGCGACCATGGCGACCTCGATCGTGCCGACCATGGCTGCGGCGATGCCGACGATGTCCTGCGCAGGCAGCCAGCGGTACTCGGTGAAGAAGCTCCAGCCGTAGTGCCGGAAGGTCGGCCTGGCCTGGACGCCCAGGAAGACACCGATCGAGCCGACGATCACCAGCACCAGCATGCCGATCGACCGGACGCCGTGCGTGAAGACCAGGTCCTGGGTCGACTGCTTCGCCACGATCCGCCGCGGGACGTCCTCTTCACCGTCGTCGGGAACTCGTAGCGACGTGCGCGCAGGCACGTTCGACAATCCTGCCATGGATGGTCCTTTGTGGTCGATGCGCGGCGTCGGTCATCGCTGCGCAGGGCCCGGACCAGCCCGAACTGTTCCGACCATCAACTATACACAACTACTCGACTTAGTGGGTTTGATCGGAAATGTAGTGATCTGCGGAGGGTGATCATCACACCGTCGGGCGAGGGTGCCGGTGGGATCCAGACAGCAAACAGACCGATCCCCTACGAACCAACGGGCAGAGCTGAGCGAGCCAACAGGCCCCGCCCAGCGATTCGGCGCCCTGTCGGTCCCGTGGGGAATGATGGCCCGGTGGACCAGTTCAGCGCACCGACCCGTACGTGGTTCGAGGCTGCGTTCGCCGCGCCCACGCCCGCGCAGACCGGCGCCTGGGACGCGATCGCCGCCGGCAGGCACGCGCTGGTGGTGGCCCCGACAGGGTCCGGCAAGACGCTGGCCGCGTTCCTGTGGTCGCTGGACCGGATCGCGACCCAGCCGCGGCCCGCCGACAAGAAGCTGCGCTGCCGGGTTCTCTACGTCTCGCCCTTGAAGGCGCTCGCCGTCGACGTCGAGCGCAACCTGCGCGCACCGCTGGCGGGGATCCGGCACACCGCCGAGCGTTTGGGAGCCGAGATCCCCGAGATCGCCGTCGGGGTGCGCTCCGGAGACACCACCCCCGCCGACCGTCGCAAGCTGCAGACCTCTCCCCCGGACATCCTGATCACCACGCCCGAGTCACTGTTCCTGATGCTGACCTCGCAGGCCCGGGAGTCGCTGCGCGGGATCGAGACCGTGATCATCGACGAGGTGCACGCCGTTGCCGGCACCAAGCGCGGCGCCCACCTGGCCCTGTCCCTGGAACGGCTCGACGCGCTGCTGGAGAAACCGGCCCAGCGGATCGGGCTCTCGGCCACCGTCCGCCCGATCGAGGAGGTCGCCCGCTTCCTCGGCGGTGCGGCCCCGGTCGAGATCGTCGCACCGCCTTCGGAGAAGCGCTGGGACCTCAAGGTCGTCGTACCGATCGAGGACATGACCCAGCTGGACACCGACGACGACTCCCCGCGCAACGGGTCGATCTGGCCGCACGTCGAGGAACGCGTCGTCGACCTGATCGAGCAGCACACCTCGACGATCGTCTTCGCCAACTCCCGCAGGCTGGCCGAGCGGCTGACCGCCCGGCTGAACGAGATCGCCCAAGCCAGGCACGAGGCAGGTGCGGGGTTGGACCCGGGGACGGACCCGGGGCCGGCCCCGCGCCGGGCACCGGCCGAGATGATGGGCCAGTCCGGGGTCTCGACGACGCTCGACCGCCCGGGTGTCGCCGGCCCGCTGATCGCCCGCGCCCACCACGGTTCGGTGTCGAAGGAACAGCGCGCGATCATCGAGGACGACCTCAAGCGCGGCCGGCTCCCCTGCGTCGTCGCCACCAGCAGCCTCGAGCTCGGCATCGACATGGGCGCGGTCGACCTGGTCATCCAGATCGAGTCGCCGCCGTCGGTGGCGAGTGCGCTCCAGCGGGTCGGACGGGCCGGCCACCAGGTGGGCGAGACCTCCGTCGGCGTGCTGTTCCCCAAGCACCGCGGCGACCTGGTCCCGACGGCAGTCACCGTCGAGCGGATGCGCAGCGGCGGGATCGAGGCGCTGCGGATCCCCACCAACCCACTCGACGTGCTGGCCCAGCAGGTGGTGGCCATGACAGCTCTGGAGAGCTGGACCGCGGACGACCTGTTCGACCTGGTCCGGCGTACGGCCTCGTTCGCGGGCCTGCCCAGGAGCGCGTACGACGCCACCCTCGACCTGCTCGCCGGCAGGTACCCCAGCGACGAGTTCGCCGAGCTCCGCCCGCGGATCGTCTGGGACCGGATCACCGGCGAGCTCACCGGGCGCCCGGGAGCCCAACGCCTCGCGGTGACCAGCGGCGGCACCATCCCGGACCGCGGCATGTTCGGCGTCTTCCTGGTCGGTTCCTCGACCGGAGCCCGGGTCGGCGAGCTCGACGAGGAGATGGTCTACGAGTCCCGGGTCGGCGACCTGTTCACCCTCGGCACCAGCACCTGGCGGATCGAGGACATCACCCACGACCGGGTCCTGGTCACTCCGGCACCGGGCCAGCCCGGCCGGTTGCCGTTCTGGACCGGCGACGCGCTGGGCCGTCCGGCCGAGCTCGGTGAGGCGATCGGTGCGTTCGTCCGCGAGGTCGCCGTGATGCCGCCCGAAGCGGCGCTCGCCCGGGCCCGGGACGCCGGGCTCGACGACTGGGCCGCCGGCAACCTGGTGGCGCTGATCAACGAGCAGCGCGAGGCGACCAACGCCGTTCCGCACGACCAGCAGCTGGTCGTCGAGCGCTTCCGCGACGAGCTCGGCGACTGGCGGATCGTGGTGCACTCGCCGTACGGGACGCCCGTGCACGCTCCCTGGGCGCTGGCGATCAACGCGCGGCTGCGCGAGCGGTACGGCGTCGACGCCCAGGCGATGGCGGCGGACGACGGCATCGTGCTGCGGATCCCGGAGACCGACCAGGACCCGCCCGGCGCGGAGCTGATCGCCTTCGAGCCCGACGAGATCGAGCAGATCGTCACTACCGAGGTCGGCGGCTCGGCGCTGTTCGCCGCTCGGTTCCGCGAGTGCGCTGCCCGGGCGCTGCTGCTCCCCCGCCGCGACCCCGGCCGGCGCTCGCCGCTGTGGCAGCAGCGGCAACGGTCCTCGCAGCTGCTCGAGGTCGCCTCGCGCTACCCGTCGTTCCCGATCGTGCTGGAGACCGTGCGCGAGGTGCTCCAGGACGTGTACGACGTCCCGGCCCTGGTCGCGCTGCACCGCAGGATCGCCGAACGCCGGGTCCGGCTCGTCGACGTCTCGACCACCCGGGCCTCGCCGTTCGCGCAGTCGCTGCTGTTCGGGTACGTCGCCGCCTTCATGTACGAGGGCGACTCCCCGATCGCCGAACGCCGGGCCGCCGCGCTGACCCTGGACCAAGGCCTGCTCGCCGAGCTGCTCGGCCGCGCCGAGCTGCGCGAGCTCCTCGACCCGGAGGTGCTCGCCGAGGTCGAGGCCGAGCTGCAGAGGACCCATCCCGACCGTCGCGCCCGTGACGCCGAGGGCCTGGTCGACGTGATCCGGATGATCGGGCCGCTGTCCACCGCCGAGCTCGCCGAACGCTGCACAGCCGATGTCGTCGAAGCGATCGCCCTGCTCGCCGACGCCCGCCGGGTCGTCCAGGTCCGGATCGGCGGCGAGGAACGCTGGGCGGTCGTCGAGGACGTGGGCCGGCTCCGCGACGGGCTCGGGGTCCCGATCCCGGCCGGGACGCCCGAGGCCTTCACCGACCCGGTGACCGATCCGCTCGGCGACCTGATCGGCCGTTTCGCCCGTACGCACGGCCCGTTCACCACCGGCGACGTCGCCGCGCGTCTCGGTCTCGGGCCCGCCGTCGCGCGGCAGACGCTGCTCCGGCTCGGCGCCCAGGGTCGGGTGCTCGAAGGTGAGTTCCGCCCCTCGGGGACCGGCAGCGAGTGGTGCGACGCCGAGGTGCTGCGCAAGCTGCGCCGCCGGTCGCTGGCCCGGTTGCGGCACGAGGTCGAGCCCGTCGATCCCGCTGCCCTCGGCCGGTTCCTGCCGGCCTGGCAGCACGTCGTCTCGCCGGGGACCGGCTCGCGCGGCCTGCGTGGTCCCGACGGGGTGATCGCGGTGATCGAGCAGCTGGCGGGCTGTGCCGTCCCGGCGTCGGCGTTGGAGTCGCTGGTGCTGCCCAGCCGGGTGGTCGACTACCAGCCGGCCTTCCTGGACGAGCTGACCGCTGCCGGCGAGGTGCTCTGGGCCGGGCACGGCGGCATCACCGGAGCCGACGGCTGGGTCTCGCTGCACCTTGCGGATGCGGCGAGCCTGACGCTGCCCGACGTCGACGCGACCGACCTCGGACCCGACCACCAGGCGGTGCTGGACGCGCTCGCTGGTGGTGGCGCGTACTTCTTCCGCGGGCTGGGGCAGCTCGTCACCTCGAGCGATGACGCTGCGCTGGCTGCACTGGTGTGGGAGCTCGTCTGGTCGGGACACGTCGGCAACGACACCCTCGCGCCGTTGCGGGCACTGACCCGGTCCGGGAGCACCAGCCACCGCTCCCGCCGTACGCCGCCACGGGCGCGGGTCACCACGGGCGGCAGGTCGAGAGCCCCGATGCCCACCCGCAGCGGGCCCGCGGACATGGCCGGGCGCTGGTTCCTGCTGCCCGAGCGCGAGACCGACACCACCCGGCGCGCACACGCCGCCGCCGAGGGACTGCTCGACCGGCACGGCGTCGTCACCCGAGGTGCGGTCATGAGCGAGCGCACTCCCGGCGGCTTCGCCGCGGCGTACCGGGTGCTGGCGACCTTCGAGGACGCCGGCCGGGCACGACGGGGGTACTTCGTCGACGGGCTCGGCGCAGCCCAGTTCGGGACCGCGGGCGCGATCGACCGGCTCCGCACCCACGTCAGGCTCACCCCTCCCGAGAAGCTCGAGGCGGTCACCCTGGCCGCGACCGACCCCGCCAACCCGTACGGCGCTGCGCTCCCGTGGCCCGTCCAGGAAGGCGGCCACCGTCCGGGCCGCAAGGCCGGCGCGATCGTGGTCCTGGTCGAGGGCGACCTCGCCCTGTACGTCGAGCGCGGCGGTCGCACCCTGCTCACCTTCACCGAGGACGACGACGTCACCGCCGCAGCGATCGACGCCCTCGGCACCGCGGTCCGCCGCGGCGCTCTGGGGAAGCTCACGGTCGAGAAGGCCGACGGCGCGAACATCCTCGGTGCCGGCAGCGAAGCGATCCGGACCGCCCTCGAATCCGCAGGCTTCGTCGCCACCAGCAAGGGCCTCCGTCTCCGTGCCTGAAGGTGACAGCGTCTTCCGCACCGCGCGACGGCTCGACGCGCTCACCGGCCAGGTGCTGACCGGCTCCGACTTCCGGATCCCCAGCCTGGCGACCGTCGACCTCGCCGGCCGGCGGGTGCTGGAGACGGTCAGCCGCGGCAAGCACCTGCTGACCCGGCTCGAGGACGGGATGACGCTGCACTCGCACCTGAAGATGGAGGGCCAGTGGGTCGTCCAGATGGCGGGGCGCCCGTGGAAGCGGCCCGAGCACGAGGCCCGGGTGGTGCTGCACACCGAGACCACCGAGGCGATCGGCTTCTCGGTGCTGGTGGACCTGGTCGCCACCCAGGCCGAGGACAGCCTGGTCGGCCACCTCGGCCCCGACCTGCTCGGTCCCGACTGGGACGCCGACGAAGCAGTACGACGGCTCCGGCGGCTCCCGCACGTCCCCGTCGGCGAGGCGCTGCTCGACCAGCGCAACCTGGCCGGGATCGGGAACATCTACCGCGCCGAGACCTGCTTCCTGGCCGGCGTCGATCCGCACACCCGGGTCGATCAGGTCACGAACCTGCCGAAGCTGGTCGCGATCGCGCACCGGCTGCTCGTCGCGCACCGCGACCGTTCCAGCCGGATCACCACCGGCGACCGTCGCCCCGGACGACGGCTGTGGGTGTACCGGCGACAGGGCCCCTGCCTGCGCTGCGGAACGCCCATCCGGACCGACGAGATCGGTCCGGAAGGCCAGGAGCGAACCGCCTGGTGGTGCCCGTCCTGCCAGCCGCCACGCGGCGGGTGAGCGTTCCCGTTTGAACGGCCGTCCAAGCGGCACAATGACCCCCATGGAAGCGGACGACCTCGCCTCGGCCGACGACCTCTGGTGGTCGTGGGCGGTCCTCGGCGACGACGACCGGCTGCCCGAGGGGGCCGGTTTCGAGTTTGACCCCGAGGAGCACGTCCTCTCCTACGCGATCGGTCCGTCGTGGGCGTGCATGCAGCGGATCGGGGGCGGCCGAGCCGTGATCTGGGGACTGGCCAGCGACTCCACCCGGGACGCGATCAGCCAGCACCTCGACCCTCTGGAGGGGGCCCCGGACTGGGCCAGCTCGAACGCGGTCTGGCGCTCGATCAGGGCCACCCGACCCGGGTTCCTGGCCTGGCACTCGCGTGACGGCTGGGACACCAGTACGACGGGCATGTTCGACGGCGTGATCGACCTGATCACCCCGCTGCTGCGCGCGGATCCGCACGCAGTGGCGCAGGCCCGCGCCGGCGAGGCCGGCTCCGAGATGCTGCGCAGTGCTCAGGGCGTGGCCCACGTCGCTGCCCAGGGAGCGATCCGGAAGCGCCTCAAGAGCCAGATCCACCGTCAGATGCGCGACACCGCGGAGCGCGACCGTGGCCTCCCGGACCGGCCCACCCTGCTGGCGCGCTGGCTGCGGGTCAGCGAACCAGGCATCAACTTCGAGCACAGCGTGGTCGTCGACGAGGGCGAGCTGGTCGCGCTCGGGGATGCGCCGTGGCTGCCCGAGGCCCTGCAGGTGAGCCTGATGAACATCCTGCGCGAGCTCCACCGCGACGAAGCCGGCGAGGAGTCGGGTGCCTGGATCGCAGCCCAGGTCCGGGTCGCCCAGGGCCGGATCACGCTGGCACGCGCCTTCGACAGCCTGCCCGCCTGGTACACCGGCAGCGGCCCCACCCTGCGCGCACTCACCTGGGAGATGCAGCAGCGGGCGATCGCCTGGCGCCCGGCCTGGGCAAGCCTGCTCCCCGTCTGAACGCCGAGCGGGCGGTTTCTAGCGTCCGAACCATGCCGAGCGGGCGGTTTTGCGCCAGAGGCGACGCGTAAAACTGCCCGGTCAGCGCACTGCGGACGTACAAAGCTGCCCGGTCAGCGCGCTAGAGGAGGCGGCGCTCGTTCGCCCATCGCGTGAGCTCGTGGCGCGACGACAGCTGCAGCTTGCGGAGCACCGAGCCCATGTGGGTCTCGACGGTCTTGATCGAGATGAACAGCTCGCTGGCGACCTCCTTGTAGGAGTACCCCCGGGCGATCAGCCGCATCACCTCGCGCTCGCGCTCGGTGAGCCGGTCGAGGTCCTCGTCGACCGCCGCCACCTCGATGGTCCCGGCGAAGGCGTCGAGGACGAACCCGGCCAGGCGCGGCGAGAACACCGCGTCCCCGGCGGCCACCCGGTCGATCGCGGCGAGCAGCTCCTCGCCGGTGATGGACTTGGTGACGTACCCACGGGCACCGGAGCGGATCGTGCCGATCACGTCCTCGGCCGCGTCGGAGACGCTGAGGGCGAGGAACCGGGTGTCGACCGCCTTGCCCGCCGTACGCCGGATCACCTCGGCGCCACCACCGCCGGGCAGGTGGACGTCGAGCAGGACCACCTCGGGCTGACCGGCGAGCACGGCTGCGACCGCCTCGTCGACGTCAGCGGCCTCGGCGAGCACCTCGACCCCGTCGCCGAGCTCGGCGCGGACCCCGGCCCGGAACATCGCGTGGTCATCGACGATCACCACGCTGTGCCGGGTCCGGGACGGTCCAGCGGCGGCCATCAGGTGCTCCTCATCGGTTGACTCAGGTGGACCTCGGTGCCGGTGCCCGGCGTACTGCGGATCTCGGCCGAACCGCCGTGCCGGCGCATCCGTTCGACGATGCTGTCACGGACGCCGTGCCGGTCCGCCGCCACCGATGCCACCTCGAAGCCGGCACCCCGGTCGCGGACGAAGATCTCGATCGCGGCGGCCCCGGCCTCGGCGTACACGTCGACCCTGGCGGCACCGGAGTGCCGGGCAGCGTTGACGACCGATTCCCGGGTGGCCAGCACCAGCGGCCGGAGGTCCTCGGAGACGGGAGGGTCGCCGACGCAGACGACCTCGACCGGGACGCCGTAGGCGTCCTCGACCTCCCCGGCAAGGGCGCGCAGAGCAGCGGCGAGCGTGGTCGAGTCACCGCCGGCGGAGTCGAAGAGCCAGCCCCGGAGGTCGCGCTCCTGCGCACGCGCCAGCTTGACGACCGAGGCCGGGTCGTCGGCCGACTTCTGGATCAGGGCGAGGGTCTGCAGCACCGAGTCGTGCAGGTGCGCAGCCACGTCGGCGCGTTCCTGGGAACGGACCCGCTCGGCCCGCTCCTCGCCGAGGTCGGAGGTCAGCCGGAGCAGCCACGGGCCGACGATCAGCGCGACCCCGAGCAGGGCCAGCGCGGTGGCGACGCCGACGCTGCGGACGGCGCTCCAGCCGCCGGCACCGACCGAGACGACGGTGATCGCGCCGACCACCATCACGCCGCCGACGACCAGGCGCAGGTACGGCGCCGGGCCACCGCCGCCGACCAGGACCCGGACCACGCTGATCCGGCCGTTCGCATCGACCCAGCGCTCGCGCTGGGCCTCGTCCGCCTGCCTCCAGAGGACGGCGACGCCACCCACCGCGAGCAGCGCCGGCCAGAAGAACCCGCCGTGCCCGGTGGTCATCGCGAGCAGGGCGACCAGCCCGACACCGATCACACCGAGCGCGAGCAGCGGACCGAAGTCGGTCATCCCCAGCATCCGGCGCGGCCGCTTGCCGTGCCGGTCGGCCGCGGCGAGGCCCGGCGCTGCGTCGTCGAAGTGCCGTTGGACCGGAAGGACCATCCAGAGACCCGCGTAGAACAGCAGCCCGAACCCGCCCATCAGGGTTCCGACCACGAACGCGATCCGGACCCAGGTGATCGGGAGGTTCAGGTGGGCAGCCAGGCCGGCGGCCACGCCGCCGACAATTCCTTCGTCCGCGTTCCGGTACGCCTTGGCGGGCTGCCCCGGCCGCGGGCCGTACCCGGGCCGTGACGGCGGCGCAGGCACGGGAGCGGTCATGGGGACCATCGTGGCACCCGCGACCGGCACGGACATCAGGGTCCGACCCCGAGGTGTGCACCGCCAAGGATCAGGGACGTCCCCGATAGCCGCGAGCGCCGCTCGGGACCACGATGAGGACATGAGCGAAACCAGCACCGGTCCCAGCGCGGATCCCGGCCCCGCCCCGGCGCCACCGCCACCGCCGCCGCCACCGACCCAGGCGCACCAGGACCTGGACCGCCTGCGTCGCAGCGTCTCGGACCGCTACATCGCCGGTGTCGCCGGTGGCATCGGCCGGCACTTCGGCATCGACCCGACCATCGTCCGGGTGCTGCTCGCGGTGACGACGCTCTTCGGCGGCGCCGGTGCGCTCGTGTACGCCGTCTGCTGGGTGTTCGTCCCCGAGGACGGCAGTGAGCGCGCCGCGATCCAGGTCGGCAGCGAACCCCGCAAGATCCTGCTGCTCGCCGCCGCCGTGGTGGCGTTCCTGATCGCGATGGGCGATGCGTTCAGCGGCTTCAACCTCGGCTGGCCGATCGCCAGCATCGCGGTCGTGATCGGCGTCGTGCTGATCGCCCGGGACCGCCGCAACGAGCACAGAGGCACGCGGGTCGCGACCTACGCCGCCGCCCCCGGCTACGACACTGCGACCGTGACCGCTCCGGTCGGCGACCCGCTCGCCTACGGCGCCCCGGCCGCACCGACGTACGTGCCGACGTACGTGCCCCCGGCCCCGCCGGCGTGGCAACCGCCGGTCGCGCGCGGACCGCTGATCCCGCCACGGCCGAAGCGCACCGGGATCCTCTGGTTCTTCCCGACCCTGGCCCTGATCGCGATCGGCCTCGGCGCCCTCGGGATCATCGACAGCAGCTCCACCCACGTCGTCCCGGCCGCCTACCCGGCGCTGGCGATCGCGATCACCGGCGTGATGCTGGTGGTCGGCGCGTTCACCGGCCGTCCCGGTGGTCTGATCCTGATCGGGATGGTCGCGACGTTCGCCCTGGCGGTCGCCACCGTGGTCGGCGGCTTCCACCTCGACGGACGCGACATCCACGTAGCACCCGCGAGCTCCGCGACGGTCGCGTCGTCGTACACGGCCCACAACGGCCGGATCGTGCTCGACCTCTCCCAGCTCGCGGACCCGGAGTCGCTGGCCGGCCGCACCATCCACCTGCGCATCAACGCCGGTCAGATCAAGGTGATCGTCCCCGCCAGCATGAGCGTGGACATCAAGGCGAAGTTCGGCTTCGCGGGCGGGATCAGCGTCCCCGGGTACGACGGCGGCGGCGTCCAGGACTCCGTGAGCCGACACCTGACCGCGACCACCTTCCCGCCGACCGACGACTCCCCCGTACACCTCGACATCAGCGCCTCGGTCGGACAGATCACCGTGGAGCAGGTCGCCACCGGAAACTTCCCCGAGGGGCTGCAATGAGCGAGATCCAGACCACCACCGCGCCGCGCCGCCTGGGCATCGCCCACCTGGTGCTCGGCCTGATCTTCCTCGGCATCTCCGCCGTCTGGGCGATCGGGCAGGCGACCAACGCTGACCTGGGGAGCACGGCGGTCGGGTTCCCCGCCGTCCTGATCCTCGCCGGCCTGATCGGGCTCGCAGCCAGCGTCGTCGGATCCCGCCGCCGGGCGGTCCCGGCGTACCCGGCACCCGCGGACGGGCCGACCAACCACGAGCCGACCGCCGACATCGAGGACACCGCCGTCCTCAGCACCGAGGAGCAGTCATGACCCAGCAGCCGAACGCAACACCGAAGCGTCTGACCCGGACCAGCAACGACACGATGGTCGGCGGTGTCTGCGGCGGCCTCGGGCTCTACCTCGGGGTCGACCCGACGCTGGTCCGGGTGGCAGCAGTGATCGCCCTGGTCATCGCGTTCCCCGCCGCCGTGATCGGGTACTTCGTCGCCTGGGCGATCGTGCCGGTCAGCTGACGGTCAGCGCGACAGCGAACGGGTGATCACCTGGTTGGCCGCGCGCTGGAAGCCGCTGACCACGGCCTCCAGGGTGAGCTGGCGGAGCCGGGCCATGGTCTGCTCGAAGTGAGCCTTGTCGGCCTCGCTCTTCGGGCCCTCCAGGTACGGCGCCAGCACCCGGTCCTTCAGGATCGCGGTGAGCTCGTCGGCGAGCGCATCCATGTACCGGTTGATCGCCTCGCCAGCAGCGACCAGCGAGTCGAGCGGGATGTCGAGGTCCAGCGACTTCAGGCCGACGTCGAAGGCCGGCAGGATCTCGTACTTGCCGTCCTCCTCGTCGAGGATCGACATGGTGGCGACGAGACGCTGGATCATCTCGTCGTCGAGCTTCCGGCCGATCCGGGTCTCGAGCTGGCGGCGGGTGACCCGTTCGTGACCGCCGGACTTCCAGGACGTCAGCATCGCCCGCTGGACGGCGAGGTCCTCGACGGAGGCGTCGGCCGGGATCCGGGCCAGGTACTTCTCGATCGCTGCCAGGGTGAAGCCATGGTCCTGCAACGCTCTGATCAGCTCGAGCCGCGCGCGGTGCTGGGCTGAGTAGTAGGCCATCCGGCCGCGTCGGATCGGTGGCGGCAGCAGACCGAGACCGGCGTAGTAACGCGTCGTACGGACCGTCATGCCGGTGATCGAGGCGAGCTCGTCGACGGTGAACTGCTCGTCCGCGACGGCGACCGGGTCGAGCTCAGGCTGCGCACTCACGAGGGTCCCTTTCGGCTCGGCACGTGACCCGCCAGAGGACTGGCACGGTTGGACTGTAACAGTAGAACTGGCAGTTTCGAGGGCGGCGCCAGGTGAGCGTCGCGATGGCCTTGTATCGTGACAGTATTGCTGTAACAGTTGGCTTGTCATCCTCTGCCGCGCGTGCCGAAAGGCCCCGGATCACAGAGCCGATCGAAAGGGACGCCGAGCGCCATGCGCGACATCTTCACCGCAGAACACGAGGACTTCCGCAAGTCCGTCCGCTCCTTCATGGAGAAGGAGGTCATCCCGTTCCACGACCAGTGGGAGAAGGACGGCATCGTCCCCCGCGAGGTCTGGACCAAGGCCGGCGAGCTCGGACTGCTCTGCTTCGACGTCCCCGAGGAGTACGACGGCCCCGGCGTCGACGACTTCCGCTACAACGTGATCATCTCCGAGGAGCAGGCCCGCGCCGGCGCGAACGGCCTCGGCTTCTCGGTGCACTCCGACATCATCGTTCCCTACCTGTCCGCGATCGCGAACGACGAGCAGAAGAAGCGCTGGCTCCCGGGCTGCGTGACCGGCGAGACCATCACAGCGATCGCGATGACCGAGCCCGGCGCCGGCAGCGACCTTCAGGGCGTCCGCACCACCGCCGTCGACAAGGGCGACCACTACGTCGTCAACGGGTCGAAGACGTTCATCTCCAACGGCATCAACGCCGATCTGGTGATCGTGGTCGCGAAGACCAACCCGGAAGCCGGCCACCTCGGCTTCAGCCTGCTGGTCGTCGAGGAGGGCATGGAGGGCTTCGAGCGCGGCCGCAACCTGGACAAGATCGGCCTGCACGCCCAGGACACCGCCGAGCTGTCCTTCACCGACGTCGTCGTCCCGAAGTCCAACCTGCTCGGCGAGGAGGGACAGGGCTTCATCTACCTGATGCAGAACCTGCCCCAGGAGCGGCTGATCATCGCCGCCCAGGCGGCAGCCGCCTGTAATTACATCGTCGACCTGTGCCTGGACTACGCCAAGACCCGCGAGGCGTTCGGCAAGCCGATCGGCAAGTTCCAGAACACCCGGTTCACGATCGCCGAGATGGCCACCGAGGCGAAGATCACCCAGGTCTTCGTCGACGACTGCCTCAAGAAGCACCTCGCCGGCGAGCTCAGCTCCGTCGACGCGTCGATGGCCAAGTACTGGGCGACCGAGCTGCAGAACAAGCTCGTCAACCAAGGCGTCCAGATCCACGGCGGGTACGGCTACATGATGGAGTACCCGATCGCGAAGGCCTACCTGGACAGCCGGATCTCCACCATCTACGGCGGCACCACCGAGATCCAGAAGGAAATCATCGGCCGTTCGCTGGGCCTGTGACCGGGCCGCTGCGATGAAGAGCCGGTACGCCAACCTCCGCCGGATCGAGGAGCTCGACCCGGCTGTCGACTTCGACGAGATCTACCACCTCGTCGGCTGGCACGAGTTCCCGTTCGAGTTCTTCCAGGGGACCTCGATCGCGTTCCTGCGCGACTACGGCGTACCGACCATCAGCGACCTGCTGGACCGGACCGGCCGGTTCGCGAACGACGGCCAGAAGCGGTACGACGACACCGTGCTGGTCGCCGAGCAGATCGCTCTGGAGGGGGTCGACTCCGACCGCGCCCACCAGACGGTCAAGCAGCTCAACAACATCCACGGCCACTACGGGATCCCGAACCACGAGTTCCGCTACGTGCTGGCCACGACGCTGGTCGGCCCCAAGCGGTTCATCGACGCGTACGGCTACCGGAGCCTGCACCCGCACGAGGTGGAGGCGATGGCCCGGATCACCAGCCGGCTCGGTGAGCTGATGGGGATCAAGGACCTGCCCACGACGTACGACGCGTACGAGCGGCTGCACGACGACTACGAGGCCGAGAACTTCAGCCCTGCCCCGAGCAACACCCGGGTCGCCGATGCCAGCCTGCAGATCGTCCTGAACTGGTACCCGCGCCCGGTGCGCCCGCTGATCCGGCGGGTGATGATCGCCGTCCTGGACGAACCGCTCGTCGACGCGCTCGGGTACGACCGGCAGCCGGCCTGGTTCGTGCGCGCCGTCCGTACCGGCCTGCGGCTGCGCGGCCGGGCGATGCGGTTCGTACCGCCCCGGGCTGCCGCCAACCCGTACCGCCACGATGCGAGCCGCACCTACCCGTTCGGCTACGTGCTGTCCGACCTCGGACCGCGCGACCACAGCGACGAGCTGCACGCCCACGCTCCCGACAAGGCTCGTACCGCCGAGAACCAAGCACAGAAGAAGGGTGCCTGATGGATTTCAACCTGCCCGAGTCCGCGATCGCCGTCCGTGACGGAGTCGCTGCGGTCGCTGCGAAGTACGACAACGCGTACTGGTCCCGCTGCGAGGAGGAGCACCGGTTCCCCGACGAGGTCTTCAAGGACCTCGGCGACGGCGGGTGGCTCGGACTCTGCATCCCCGAGGAGTACGGCGGTGGCGGACAGGGCCTGCTCGAGCTCGCGGTCGCGAACGACACCCTCTGCGCCTCGGGCGGCACCCAGGGCACCTTCATCTACGTGACCACCCCCGGCTTCGGCGCGATGACGCTGGTCCGGCACGGCACCGACGAGCAGAAGCACCGCATCCTGCCCGGCCTCGCGGCCGGCGACATCCAGTTCTGCTTCGCGCTGACCGAGCCGGACGCCGGCAGCAACGCGATCGAGATCAAGACCGCCGCTCGCCGTGACGGCGACGACTTCTTGATCAAGGGGCAGAAGGTCTGGATCTCGAACGTCGAGCGTGCGGACTGGATGGTCGCCGTCACCCGGACGATCCCGGCAGCCGAGGCAGCGCAGAGCGGCAGCCGTACCCACGGCTTCACGCTCTTCCTGATCGACGTCAAGGAAGCACTCGCCGCGGGCACGCTCTCCTACACGCCGATCCCGAAGATGGGCAGCAACATCCTGGCCTCCAGCCAGGTCTTCTTCGACGACGTACGCGTCCCCGCGGAGAACGTCCTCGGCGAGGTCGACAAGGGCTTCGGGGTCCTCTGGGACGTGCTCAACCCGGAACGGATCCTGGCCGCCGCCGGGGGTGTCGGCTCGGCCGATGCCGCCCTCGACGTCGCGTCGAAGTACGCCCGCGAGCGGGAGGTGTTCGGGCGTCCGATCGGCTCCAACCAGGCGATCCAGTTCCCGCTGGCCCAGATCAAGGCGAAGACCGAGCTGGCCCGGCTGATGACGTACAAGGCGGCCTGGCTGTTCGACCAGGGGCTGCCGTGCGGCGCGGAGACCTCGTTCGCCAAGCTCACCGGCGCGCAGGTCGGCTGGGAGGCGGCCAACCAGGCCTTCCAGACCTTCGGCGGGATGGCCTACAGCAAGGAGTACCCGGTCGAGCGGCTGTTCCGGGACGCCCGCATCGCCAAGAACATCCCGATCTCCGAGGAGCTGGTGCTGGCCCACATCGGCACCCAGGTGCTGGGCCTCACCCGCAGCTACTGACGTCCCCCTGGACCTCTCGGCGCCGAAAGGTCCTCCCGCCGGGGCCGGTCAGGCCTGCGCGCCGGTGCCCTGGTTCCCGGTCAGCCGGGTGTGCAGGCCGGTGACGGCCCGGTCGAGCGGGCTGGCGGGCTCCTGCGCGGCGACCGGGGGCGGCATCAGCACCCACAGCAGCAGGTAGACGAGGACGCCGGCGCCGCCGGCGACGGTCAGGCCGACGAAGCCCACCCGCCACAGCAGCGCGTCGATGCCGCTGTAGGCGGACAGGCCGCCGCAGACGCCCCCGGCCATCTTCTCGGTGGCGCTGCGGCGGAGTTCGGGACGGACGGCGGTCGGGGCGGCGGACGGCGATGCGTTGGTCATGGCACGAGCCTGCCGACGGCCGGAGCGCGTGACCATCCGGTGACCCCCGGATCCGTCCCTGATCCCGGCGGTCAGGGTTCCCCGAGGGTGGCGCGGCGCAGGTCGCCGGGATCGCACTTGGGCTGCCGGTCCATGGTCAGCAGCCCGTTGACCTCCTGGTAGGTGTCCGTCAGCTGCGTGTAGCAAAATCCCGCGAGTGCGGGGAGATTGCGCACTACCTCAAGAAGCTTCTGGTACCGCTCCAGG
>JAOPXD010000180.1 GCA_025965315.1 Marmoricola sp. | reverse complement strand
CACAAGAGCACCCTGCACCGCTACCACCCTGCCGACGTCCCGCAGCGGGGGCTCCCGGTCCTGATGGTGCCCCCGCTCGGTTCGCAGGCGACCTGCTTCGACCTGCGTCGCGGGTGCTCGATGACCGAGCACTTCGTGGACTCCGGCCGCCCGACCTACCTGGTCGAGTACGGCGCGATGTCGTACGCCGACAAGGACCTCGGGCTGGAGTTCTTCGTCAACGACGTGGTGGCCCCCGCGATCCTGAAGGTCTCCGCGGACAACGGCGGCCAGCCGGTGAACCTGGTCGGCTGGTGCATGGGCGGACTGATCTCGCTGCTGGCCACGGCCGCGCACGCCGAGCTCCCGGTGAACGCGGTGGCGATGGTGGCCAGCCCGTTCGACCTCAGCAAGAACCCGTTGCTGGCTCCGATCCGGTTGCTCGGCAGGGTCACCGACGGCAACTTCATCGGCGGGGTCACCAAGGCGATGGGCGGTGTGCCCGCGAAGATCGTCGGGCCCGCGTTCATGCTCACTGCCCTGCCGACGTACCTGAAGAAGCCGTTGACGCTCTTCAAGTACCGCGACGACCGGGAGTTCCTCGGGCACATCGAGGCCGTCGACGGACTGATGAACAACATGCTGGCCTACCCCGGCCGCGCGACCCTGCAGGCGTACCAGCGACTTGCCCTGAAGAACGAGCTCGCCACCGGGACGATCCACGGCCCGAACAAGGTCGTGCACCTCGCCGACGTGACGGTCCCGGTGATGAACATCGCCGGCACCGGGGACGTGCTGGTCCCGGTCGCGGTCGCGCACCAGGTGGGCGAGATCCTGCCGAACTCGCCCGACGTACGGCTCGAGACGGCTCCCGGCGGACACCTCGGAGTGCTGGCAGGCGGTGCCGCCCGGGCCACCACCGGGACGCTGATCGACGACTTCCTGGACGCCCACCCCGCCTGATCGCGGGATCCTCCGTGCGAGGATTCGCCCGTGCCCGAGACCTTCAGCTGCGAGATCCAGGCACGCCTGCGCGACATCAACCTGGGCGGCCACGTCGACAACGTCGAGGCGATCCGGGTGATCGAGGAGGCCCGGATCCGGTTCTTCGGACTGGCCCGGGACGGCGACGGTGACGCCCTGCTGGCAGCGTGCCCGTCGACCGTGACCAACCTGGTCGCCTCGAACCGGGTCGACTACCGCGCCGAGATGCGCTTCGTGACCTTCCAGCCGTTCCTGGTCCGGATGTGGATCGGGCACATCGGCCGGTCCTCGTTCACCGTCCAGGCCGAGGTACGGCTCTCCGGCGCCGATCATCCGCCCGCCGTGGTCGCCGAGACGTCGGTGGTGATGTGGTCCCGTGAGACCGGCACCGCCTGGCAGCTCACCGCGGAGCTGCGAGGCTCGCTGGAGCGCTACCTCGACGAGCCGGTGGACCTGCGCGCCCGTCGGTAGCTCACCGGGCTCCCTGCGACCGAGGATCACGCCTCGTTGATCGAGTCCTCGGTGAAGTCGTGCTGGGTGAAGTCGACCGACCGTCGCGCGTTCGAGATCGAGGTGACCGTGCTGGTGCCGATCGGGCCCCGGCGGTCGAACACGATCGCCGTCCCGGTGGCGATGCCGTCGTGGGAGTACCAGCTCACCGCCGACAGGCCGATCTCCTGGCTGACCGGGACCCGTGAGATCGCGAGCGTGATGTCCGTGTTGATGTACTGCACTCCCGCGCTGCCCCAGTTCAGGACCATGCTGGTGGAGTCCGCGGCACCGGCCAGGCCCTGGAACGGGGTCGGCTTCTCCCCGACGACGATGGCGAGCGCGGTCTGCCAGGTCTGCTTGCGCGACCCGTTCTGGTGCTCGGCGAAGTTCTGCGACCAGCCGACCTCGGCGCTGTAGAAGATCGGCACCCGCGGTTCCTCGGAGACCGCCGCGATCTCCAGCGGTGGCGGGACCGGTCCGTCGCTCGGGCTCCAGACGACACCGTCCGGGTTCTCGGTCTCCTTGAGGAACAGCCCGCTCGCCCGGGCCACGACGACACCCTCCTGGGACAGGGTCGCGTCGAGGAGCACCAGTCGGGAGCCCTCGCGCACGACGGTCGAGGCCATCGTGCACGGGCCCATGCTCGGCGCCTTGAAGAGGTCGACGGTGTAGCGGGCCGGGCGGAGGTCGTCGCGACCGGCCGCCTGCACGGCGCGCTCCAGCTCCCGGGCCAGCGCACCGCTGGTCGCGACGCCGTGCATCTGGTCCGAGCGCCACAGGCTGCGCGAGATGTCCTGCGGGACCAGCACGTCGCCCTCGGCCCGGAACAGGGCGAATTTCGTCATCCCGCCATTCTTGCCTCTGACCCGGCCGGCGGCTCACCCGGGGCGTGCTTCCGACAGCTCGAATTCACGTCCGATTTGTTCAGTCCGCTCGTAGACCTACGCCTCCGTAGGTTACGGTTTCGTCACTGTCCCCGTGCCGGCGGGGACGGGCCCACCGTGGGCGAGCCCGTGAAGGAAGTACCCGATGACTGCGTCCCCGATCCTGGACGAACCGACCGCCAGCCTGATCACCGACCACGCGACCCGTGGCGGTGAGACCCAGTCCCGCACCGAGCAGATCATGCTCGGGGTCTTCATCGTCGTACCGTTCCTGGCCGTGATCGCTGCGGTCCCCGTTGCCTGGGGCGGCTGGCTCGGCTGGTCCGACGTGGTGATCATGGCCGCGATGTACTGGTTCACCGGGCACGGCATCACCGCAGGCTTCCACCGCCTCTTCACCCACAAGTCCTTCAAGCCGAACCGTTTCGTGAAGAACACCCTCGCGATCGCCGGCTCGATGGCGATCCAGGGCCCGATCGTGCGCTGGGTTGCCGACCACCGCAAGCACCACAAGTTCTCCGACCGCGACGGCGACCCGCACAGCCCGTGGAAGTACGGCACCTCCGTGCGTGCACTGACCAAGGGCTTCCTGCACGCGCACATGATGTGGCTCTTCGACACCGAGCAGACCGTGCAGCGCAAGTACGCGCCCGACCTGCTCAAGGACAAGGACCTGGTCCGGATCTCGAAGAACTTCTGGGCCTTCGTGATCCTCTCGATGGCGCTCCCGGCCGTCCTCGGCGGACTGGTCACCTGGTCCTGGCAGGGTGCCGTCACCGCCTTCTTCTGGGGCTCGCTGGTCCGGGTCGCGCTGCTGCACCACGTGACCTGGTCGATCAACTCGATCTGCCACACCGTCGGTGACCGCCCGTTCGTGTCCCGGGACAAGTCGGCCAACGTCTGGTGGCTCGCGATCCCGTCGATGGGCGAGTCCTGGCACAACCTGCACCACGCCGATCCGACCTGCGCGCGGCACGGCGTCCAGCGCGGCCAGCTCGACACCTCGGCCCGGCTGATCTGGCTGCTCGAGAAGGCCGGCTGGGTCGACGAGGTCCGCTGGCCGGTCGCCGAGCGGATCCAGGCCAAGCTGGTCTCCGCGCAGCCCGTGCCCGTATCGCCCTGACCTCGAAGCCGCCGCTGGGGCAGGATGATCCGGTGCCCACCCGCGACGAACCCTCGAAGAGGCCTCCCCGGAGCCGGATGACGGCTGCCGAGCGGCGCGAGCAGCTCATCGAGATCTCCCGCACGGTCTTCGCCGAGCGTGGCTTCGACGGGTCCTCGGTCGAGGAGATCGCGGCGCGCGCCGAGGTGTCCAAACCGGTCGTGTACGAGCACTTCGGCGGCAAGGAGGGCCTGTACGCCGTCGTGGTCGACCGCGAGGTCCGCCAGCTGCTCGGGATGATGCGCGAGGCCCTCACGGCCGGGTCGCCGCGGGTCCTGCTGGAACAGGCGGCGTTCGCGCTGCTGGACTACATCGAGCAGTCCTCGGACGGGTTCCGGATCCTGGTCCGCGACACCCCGCTCGGCTCGGCCAGCGGCTCCTACGTCTCGATCATCGGCGACATCGCCACCCGCGTCGAAGGCATCCTGGTCGACGAGTTCAAGAGCCGCGGGTTCGACGCCAAGGCCGCGCCGATGTACTCCCAGATGCTGGTCGGCATGGTCTCGGCCACCGGCCAGTGGTGGCTCGATGCGCGCAAGCCGGCCAAGGAGGTCGTCGCGGCGAACCTGGTGAACCTCGCCTGGAACGGGCTCTCCGGCCTCGAGGCGAAGCCTGCCCTTCGGATCAGGGACTGAGCAGGGCTCTCGCGAACGCCTCGGGCTCCGAGAGCGAGAGCAGGTGACCACCCGGCAGGAGCTCGCCCTCGACGCCCAGCCGTTCCCTGGCCACCCGCTGCTGGAACGCCGCAGGGAAGAACCTGTCGTCCCGTCCGACGAGGACCCGGGTCGGCACGTCCGGCCACGCGTCGATCTCGCACACCGAGCCGAACACGGCGTCGACCTCCGGGCGCGGCTCGGGGCCTCCGTCGAGGATGCCGGGGTCGACGTCGTGCAGGAAGTACACGTCCTCGTCGAAGTCCGTGGTCCAGCCACCCTCGGCGGCTGCTCGGGCCATCGCCGCGCCCTGACCGACGGCGTCCCACCACTGTCCTGGCGTCTCACCGGGCAGCGGGACCATCGCGTTCAGCATCACCAGCGAGGTCGGCGGTCGGTGCGCCCCGACGAGGTGCGCGGCCAGCATCACCGCGGTGAAGCCGCCGAGCGACTGCCCGACGATCACGACGTCCTCCTCGTAGGCGCACGCCGAGAGGCCGATCGCGACGTACTCGGGAAGGCCTGACTCCGGGTCGTCGCCGGGCAGGTCGACGGCGACGGCGGTGTGGCCGGCAGCCTCGAGCAGCGGGACGACCCGGTGCCAGTACCAACCGGATCCGCCTGCTCCCGGGAGCAGGCAGAAGTGGCTCATGCCTGCTCCGACCGGACGCGGTGACAGACCGCCTCGACGTTGTTGCCGTCCGGGTCGCGGACGAACGCACCGTAGTACGTCTCGTGGTACTCCGGGAAGTGCCGCGGTTCGTGGAGCACCTCGGCGCCGAGGCCGACCGCCGCGTCGAAGAACGCGTGCACGCCGGCTGCGTCCGGCGCCGTGAAGGCCAGGTGCATCTCCCGGTTGGGCCCGAGCTCCTCGAACTTGCTGATCCAGAACGAGGGCTTGCCGTTGTTCCCGTACCCGATCGCAACCTCGTAGTCGAGCACCCGCTCGTGGCCGAGAGGCGCCAGCACGGTGTCGTAGAAGACCTTGGCCGCCTCGAGGTCCTGGCACTGGATACCGAAGTGATCGATCATGCCCCTGTCCTCACACCCAACCTCGCAGGGGTGTCGTCGTCACAGCCGGCGAAGAAGGTGCCGACCTCGTCGACCATCTGCTCGAACGACGCGGCGGCGAAGAGCACCGGCTGGTAGTGGCTGATGTCGTAGTCGATCGTCGCCATCGCGGCGAAGTCCAGCGGCCTGATCTCCATGGATCGGAACTCCTCGATCTCGCCGTACGAGGACAGGATCCCGGCGCCGTACGCGCGCAGCTCGCCGTGCTCCCAGAGGACCCCGAACTCGATGGTGAACCAGAAGACGTCGGCGACGACCTTCAGCGCCTGGTCCGTCGACACCCGACGAGCCGCAGCACCAGCGAGCCTGTTGAGCTCGGCGACCTGCGGGTCCGCGAGCAGGTTCCCGTGCCCCATCACCTCGTGCAGGATGTCCGGCTCGGGCGTGTACAGCGGCGCGGCGTGGTGGCGCAGGTACTGGGTGGAGTGGAAGACCCCGTCGTCCAGCGAGCCGTAGAACTCCTCCAGCGGCACGATGCCGGGCGCCGGCACGTACGAGAACCCGGTCAGCGGCTGCAGGCCCGCAGACACCTCGTCGAGCTGCGGGACGCGGTCGCGCGGGAGGTCGAGAGCCTTGACCGCCTCGCGGAACTCGCGGCACGCGTACCGGTCGTGCAGCGGCCCGAGGTGCTCGCAGACCGTGCGCCACACCTCGTGCTCGGTGTCGGTGTAGTCGATCTGCGGTGTCGGCTGGTCCGGCGTCCAGGCCAGGGCCGCCGCGGCGATCTGGTTGCGGCGGCGTTGGTACCCGGGATCGTCCAGACCAGGGTGCCCGTCGATCAGGTGCACCGTGACCTCGCCGTTCTCGTCGGTGGTCACCGGCGAGTAGAGCTGCGCCTCTTCGAACATGGCTCCTACCTCCGCCCCCATTGAACCTCGATCGAGCGATCGCGCAAGTCAGCGGCGCCGGTAGGCCGGTGCCCGAGGACTCGGCGACGGCTCGCCGCTGGCCAGCAGCGGAAGCATCCGCGGCTCGATCAGGACCGACAGCACCATCACGCTGGTCGATCGCGCCACCGAGGACGACTGGTCGATCCGGACCAGCGTCGCCTGGAGCTCGGGATGGGACCTGGTCGCGACCCGGCACAGCACGTCGGAGGTCCCGGTGGTCACGTACGCCTCGAGGACCTCGGGGATGTTCGCGAGGTGCCGGGCGACGTCGTCGAGCGCTCCCTGCGCGATCTCCAGGGTGACGTAGGCCTGAACCTCGTACCCAGCGGCGACGACGTCGAGGGTCGGGTTCCAGTCGGCGATCACACCCACCTCGCCCAGGCGACGCAACCGGCTCTGGACGGTGGCCCGAGCGACCTTGGTCTGCCGGGAGAGCTCGAGGTCGCCCGCGCGTGGATGCTCGGTCAGCGCCGTCAGCAGAGCGATGTCGATCTCGTCGAGAGGCGTTGTCGAAGACATGCACCCTGCTTATCAGATTGTCTAGTTGATGTCGCCTATTGCTGGCATATCTGTCCACCATGACCACCTTGCGATGGACAGGTTGCCGTCCCTGCGGACCGGTGGTGTCCTCGTGACATGGCACTCGCAGACACCCTCACCAGCGAGGAGCGGCTCGCTGACCTCGACCTGGACACGCTCAAGCAGCTCGTCGGCCTCGTCGAGTACGACGACGCCCGGGACCCGTTCCCCGTTACCGGCTGGGATGCCGTCGTGTGGGTCGTCGGTAACGCGACCCAGACGGCACACTTCTTCGTCGCGGCCTTCGGCATGGAGCTCGTCGCCTACTCGGGTCCCGAGACGGGCAACCGGGACCACGTCGCGTACGTGCTCACCAGCGGCGCCGTGCGCTTCGTGGTGAAGGGCGGCGTCGACCCGAGCAGCACCCTGCTGGACCACCACCGCAGGCACGGCGACGGGATCATCGACATCGCGCTCGAGGTGCCCGACGTCGACCGCTGCATCGCGCACGCCCAGTCGGTCGGCGCGACCGTGCTGGAGCAGCCGCACGACATCACCGACGAGCACGGCACCGTGCGCACCGGTGCCATCGCGACGTACGGCGACACCCGGCACACCCTCGTCGACCGCAGCCGGTACGACGGCCCCTACCTCCCCAGCTACGTCGCCAGGACCTCGGGCTTCGTCCGCCGCGAAGGCGCTCCCCGGCGTCTGTTCCAGGCGCTCGACCACATCGTCGGCAACGTCGAGCTCGGCCGCCTCGACGAGTGGGTCGAGTTCTACGGCCGGGTCATGGGCTTCACCAACATGGCCGAGTTCATCGGCGACGACATCGCCACCGACTACTCCGCGCTGATGTCGAAGGTCGTCGCGAACGGCAACCACCGGGTGAAGTTCCCGCTGAACGAGCCGGCGGTGGCGAAGAAGAAGTCGCAGATCGACGAGTACCTGGAGTTCTACGACGGACCCGGCGCCCAGCACCTCGCGCTCGCCACCAGCGACATCCTCAGTACCGTCGACGCGCTCCGCGCCGAGGGCATCGAGTTCCTGGCCACCCCCGACTCGTACTACGAGGACCCCGAGCTGCGCGCCCGCATCGGCGAGGTCCGGGTCCCGGTCGAGGAGCTGCAGAAGCGCGGCATCCTGGTCGACCGCGACGAGGACGGCTACCTGCTGCAGATCTTCACCAAGCCGTTCGGCGACCGGCCCACGGTGTTCTTCGAGCTGATCGAGCGGCACGGCTCGCTGGGCTTCGGCAAGGGCAACTTCAAGGCGCTCTTCGAGGCGATCGAGCGCGAGCAGGAGCGGCGGGGGAACTTCTAGCCATGGCGCACTACCAGCGCGTCGGGGCAGTCCCGCCGAAGCGGCACACCCAGCACCGCGACGCCGAAGGTCGCCTCTACTTCGAGGAGCTGATGGGCGAGGAGGGCTTCTCGTCGGACTCCTCGTTGCTCTACCACCGGAACGTCCCGTCGGCGATCCTCGAGGCGCGGGCGTGGGAGCTCCCCGATCAGGCCACCACCCCCAACCACCCGCTGATTCCGCGGCACCTGAAGCTGCACGACCTCTGGACCGATGAGGCCTGGCGGGACACCGACGCCGTCACCGGTCGACGCCTGGTGCTCGGCAACAGCGACGTCCGGATCAGCTACGCCGTCTGCGGCAAGCCGTCGCCGCTGTACCGCAACGGCCTCGGCGACGAGTGCGTCTTCGTCGAGTCCGGGACCGCGGTCGTCGAGACGGTCTTCGGCTCGCTCGAGGTCGACGAGGGCGACTACGTCGTCCTCCCGCGCGCGACGACCCATCGCTGGGTGCCGACTGGTTCGGACGCGGTCCGCCTCTACGTCATCGAGGGCAACGGCCACATCGCCCCGCCCAAGCGCTACCTGTCCCGGTTCGGGCAGCTGCTCGAGCACGCGCCGTACTGCGAGCGCGACCTGCGGGTTCCGGCCGAGCCGCTGCTGGGCGACGACGGTCCGACCGAGGTGTACATCAAGCACCGGGGCGACGGGCCCGGCGGCCTCGCCGGCACCGTGCACGTGGTCCCGCACAGCCCGTTCGACGTGGTCGGGTGGGACGGCTGCCTGTACCCGTACGTCTTCAACATCGCCGACTTCGAGCCGATCACCGGCCGGGTGCACCAGCCGCCGCCGGTGCACCAGGTCTTCGAGGGACAGAACTTCGTGATCTGCAACTTCGTGCCCCGGAAGGTGGACTACCACCCGTTGTCGATCCCGGTGCCGTACTACCACTCGAACGTCGATTCGGACGAGGTGATGTTCTACGTCGCCGGCGACTACGAAGCCCGCAAGGGTTCGGGCATCGGGCGCGGCTCGATCAGCCTGCACCCCGGTGGTCACAGCCACGGCCCGCAGCCGGCGGCGTACGAGAACTCCATCGGCGTCGACTTCTTCGACGAGCTCGCCGTCATGGTTGACACCTTCCGGCCGCTCGAGCTCGGCGAAGCGGGTCGGGCTGTCGACGACGGCGTCTACCTCACCTCGTGGTCGCGCGGGGACCAGCCGTGAGCCTCTTCGCGATGTCCAACCT
>JAOPXD010000145.1 GCA_025965315.1 Marmoricola sp. | reverse complement strand
CCCCGCGTTGTATGTCTATGCAAACGCATAGAAATGGATGTGGACAGAATGCAATTCGGAATCTTCACCGTCGGCGACGTCACCGAGGACCCGACAACGGGCCAGACCCAGACGGAGCACGAGCGGATCAAGAACATCCTCACCATCGCCCAGAAGGTCGAGGAGGTGGGCATGGAGGTCTTCGCGCTCGGCGAGCACCACAACCCGCCGTTCATCCCGTCGTCACCCACGACGATGCTGGGCTACGTGGCCGCCAAGACGGAGAACCTGATCCTCTCCACGTCGACCACCCTCATCACCACCAATGACCCGGTGAAGATTGCCGAGGACTACGCCATGCTCCAGCACGTGGCAGACGGCCGCGTCGACCTCATGATGGGCCGCGGCAACACCGGCCCGGTCTACCCGTGGTTCGGCAAGGACATCCGCGACGGCATCCCGCTCGCGATCGAGAACTACGCGTTGCTGCGCCGGCTCTGGCGCGAGGAGGACGTCGACTGGCAGGGCAAGTTCCGGACGCCGCTGCAGGGCTTCACCTCGACACCGCGTCCCCTCGACGGCACCCCGCCGTTCGTCTGGCACGGCTCGATCCGCAGCCCGGAGATCGCCGAGCAGGCCGCTTACTACGGCGACGGCTTCTTCTCCAACCACATCTTCTGGCCGGCCGAGCACACCGCCCGGATGGTCGAGCTCTACCGCGCGCGGTTCGAGCACTACGGGCACGGCAAGGCTGCCGACGCGATCGTCGGCCTCGGTGGGCAGGTGTACCTGGCCCGCAACAGCCAGGACGCGGTCAAGGAATTCCGTCCGTACTTCGACAACGCGCCGGTCTACGGGCACGGTCCCTCGATGGAGGAGTTCACCTCCTCGACCCCGCTCACCGTCGGTTCGGTCGCCGAGGCGGTCGAGAAGACCCTCGGGTTCAAGGAGTACGCCGGCGACTACCAGCGCCAGCTGTTCCTGGTCGACCACGCGGGCCTGCCGCTGGACAAGGTCCTCCACCAGCTCGACCTGCTCGGCGAGGTCGTCGCCGAGCTCCGGACCCACGAGGGCGCGACTCCGGTCGTCGAGCTTGTCGGGACGCCCGAGGGGAGCCTGCGATGAGGAACGTCGTCGTCGTCACCGCCGGCCTGAGCGACCCGTCGTCGACCCGGCTGCTCGCGGACCTGCTGGGCGCCGCGACGCTTGCGGCGCTCGACCAGGACGCCCGGTTGGAGATCGTCGAGCTGCGGCCGCTGGCGCACGCACTCACCGACCACCTGCTCACCGGCTTCGCCACCGGAGAGCTCGCCGAGGCGTTGAAGGCGGTCGCGGCGGCCGATGCCGTGATCGCGGTGACCCCGGTGTTCAGCGCGTCGTACAGCGGGCTGTTCAAGACGTTCTTCGACGTGCTCGAGACGGGTGCTCTCGACGGCACCCCGGTACTGATCGCCGCGACCGCGGGCACCGCGAGGCACAGCCTGGTGCTCGACCACGCCCTGCGGCCGCTGTTCAGCCACCTGCACGCGGTCGTGGTCCCGACGGGGGTGTTCGCGGCCAGCGAGGACTTCGGGTCGGTCGACGGCGGGGCCTCCTTGCGCAGCCGGGTGGACCGCGCCGCCGGTGAGCTCGCAGCGCTGGTCGCTGCGCGGCCGGCAGCGCAACGCCTGGACCAGTTCGACCGTGACCTCGCCGCGATGGGTGACTTCGAGGACCTGCTCAGGAAGTGACGCGGACCGTCACCGCACCCGAGGTCGACGTCTTGTACGGCGCGTTCCCGGAGTAGGTGGCGGTCAGTGAGTGCGGTCCCGTCGGGGTGCCCAGTACCGCCGAGCAGGTGGCCGTCACGAAGGCGCCCTTGACCAGGGCCAGCGGGTCGGTGCAGAGCACCGTCTTGCCGTCCTTGAACGTCACCGTCCCGTCAGGTCCTGAGTACGTCGGATTCGGTGAGACCGTCGCCGTCAGGGTCACCGTCGATCCCGCGGACACGGTGCTGGCGCTGCTCCTGAGCACCGTCTTGGTGGTGTCCTGGGTCCCAGTTCCGGTGAGCCTGGGTCGCTGGTCCAGGTCGACGCAGATCTCGTTGTTGGCGTTGCAGACGTTGACGAGGAGGTCGGCGACGTACTTCTGCGCGGCATCCGGGTGGAACTCGATCGTCAGTGTGCAGGTCGTGCTCCCGGCCGGGCATGCGTAGAAGTCGTTGTAGACCCGGAACTCGCCGACTCCGTCCGGTTGCCCGGGGACGTAGGAGGTTCCGTAGCCGGAGTAGTGCCAGCCGCTGTCCAGGGTCAGCTTCACCGATGCATCGGTGGTCCCGGTCACCACCGTGTTCGGGAAGGTGATCGACGGCGGTGTCACGGTGGCTGGGGCCAGCCCGACTCCCGAGACGGTCGACGTCAGCGTCGTGCAGAGACCGTAGGGAACGAGCTGGCAGAGCTGCACGTCCATGGTGTCGCTCTGCGCATCGAGCGAGCGCGGCGAGAAGACACCCGTCATCGCGCAGCTGGTCGCCGTCGGCGACTGCCCGCAGGGGTAGGCGTTGATGTCGGACGGGGCGCTCGGCACCGCGAACGTCGTCGGGCCGAAGCCGTAGGTCGGCTGGTGGTCGAAGCCGACGTTGACGACGGCCCAGCCTGCGTCGTGCTTCACCGTGAAGGTCTTCGAGGTGGCGAGACCGACCTTGAGCCGGCCGAAGTTGATCGCAGGACTCGTGCCCGGCGCGACTGCGGTACCGGTCAGCTGGACGAAGACGCTGGCGCAGTTCGTGCCCGAGGGTGGGCATGCGTACACGTTGATCGAACCTGAGGTGGCTCCGGTCACGCTCGGGCTGAAGCCCGCGTCGAAGGTGCAGGTGGCCGGGCCCGGTGCCGAGCAGCCGGCTCCGACGTCCTTCACCGAGAACGCCGCTCCGCTGTACTGGTAGACGTCGTCGATCTGGTAGCCGGCGGCGACCTTGACGGTGACCGGCTTCAGCGCAGTGGCACCGACGTGCGTCGACGAGAACGAGACGTGCGTCGGTGACACGGTCAGAGGCGAAGCCGCGATCGCTGGGATCGTGGCCAGGGAGCCGCCGAGGAGCAGCGCGATGACGACGGACACGCGCAGGGCGGGTCGACGCAGGGCGGGTCGACGCGGGGAGGGGAGGGTCACGGGAGGGGTCCTCTCAGGAGGGGTGCGCGTGCATCGAACCACTTCCGGCACCAGCCAGCACCCATTTCAGGGCTGTCCGAGCACAATGGAGGCATGGTCAGTCCCCAGCAGCCCCGCGTCGCCGCACTTCTGAGCCTCGAGTACCCCCAGTCGCTGGCGGTGTACGAGGAGTACGCCGCAGCGCAGAAGGCGGTCGACTTCCTGTCCGACAACGAGTTCCCGGTGCAGAACTGCATGATCGTCGGGACCGAGCTCAAGCAGGTCGAGCGGATCACCGGTCGGTTGACCAACGGCCGGGTCGCCGGCGTCGGCGCGATGTCCGGGCTCTGGTTCGGCCTGTTCGTCGGGCTGATCTTCTCGTTCTTCGGCAAGAACGGGGACGGCCTCGGCGTGATCCTGTCGACGGCGTTGATCGGCGCCGTGTTCGGGACGGTCTGGTCGTTGATCGGCTACCTGGGCACCCGAGGACAGCGGGACTTCTCCTCGGTGACCGCGGTCGTCGCGACCAGGTACGAGGTCCTCGTCGAGCACAAGCTGCTCGCCCAGGCGCAGGAGCTCCTGCGCACCCTGCCCGGCGCGACCCCCGATCCCTTCGCCTGAGGTTCGTGTCGGGCGTACGCCCTAGGGTGGCGCCGTGGCGTTGACGGTGCACCGCGCGGAGCGGGCTGACCTCCTGGTGGAGGGGCTCGCAGGCCTGCTGCGCACACCGTTGCCGGACCCGTTCGCCACCGAGCTGGTGATCGTCCCGGCCCGCGGTGTCGAGCGTTGGCTCTCGCAACGGCTCTCGCACCGCCTCGGGCACGGACCGGGCGCCGAGGACGGCGTCTGCGCGGGGGTCGAGTTCGCCTCGCCGGGGTCCCTCGTGGCTCAGCTCCTCGGGACCCGTGAGGACGACCCGTGGGCACCCGAGACCCTGATGTGGCCGCTGCTGCGCACCATCGACGACGCTCTCGACGCGCCGTGGGCAGCAGTCCTGGCCGATCACCTGGGCCACGGCATCAGCGGCGAGGAGGGCGACCTGCGTCGTGGCCGGCGGCTCGCTGTGGCACGTCGCCTGGCCGGGCTCTTCGCCGCCTACGCGCGCCAGCGCCCGGAGCTTCTCACCGACTGGGAGTCCGGGGGGCACGGCGACGGTGGTGGACGGCCGCTACCCGACGACCTGGCCTGGCAGCCCGAGCTCTGGCGCCGCGTTCTCGCTGCGGTCGACGGCCCCGGGCCGGTCGCGCGCCACAGCGCCGTGGTCGCCGGACTCGACGACGGCAGCCTGCGGCTGGACCTGCCCGCACGGATCTCGCTGTTCGGGCACACCCGGATCGACGCGTCGGAGGCCGTGCTGCTCGCCGCTCTCGGCCGGACCCGGGACGTGCACCTGTGGCTGCCGCACCCCTCGGCGGTGCTGTGGGCCGACCTGCTCGGCGTGGACGCGGGAGGCTGGCGCGACGACGACACCGGCCACCTCGGCATCAGCCATCCGCTGCTCGCAGCGATGGGTCGCGACATCCGTGAGACCGAGGCGATCCTGCTCCGTGCCGGCGTGAGCGACGAGCAGGCGATGGCCTCGCCGCTGCGCCCGGGGACGGTTCTCGGTCAGGTTCAGGCGGACATCGCGGCGAACGCGGTACCGGGCCGCCGCGTCCTGGCGGACGACTCGGTGCAGGTGCACGCGTGCCACGGACCGGCGCGCCAGGTCGAGGTGCTGCGCGAGGTTCTCCTGGGCCTGCTCGCCGATGACGTCACCCTCGAGCCGCGCGACATCCTGGTGATGTGCCCGGACATCGACGAGTACGCGCCGTTGATCAGCGGAGCCTTCGGGCTGGGCGAGGCGGTCGCCGGCAGCCACCCCGGTCACCAGTTCCAGGTGATGCTGGCCGACCGTTCGCCGCACCAGACCAATCCGCTGCTCGCCGTCCTCTCGCGGTTGGTCGGTCTGGCCGACGGGCGTGCCGAGGCGAGCCGGGTCCTCGACCTGCTCTCGGCCGACGCCGTCCGACGCCGGTTCGGGTTCAGCGAGCAGGACCTGGAGACGATGGCGTCCTGGGTCGGCGAAGCCGGGATCCGGTGGGCCTGGGACAAGCCGGACCGTGACCGCTACGGGCTCGCGGCGTTCCCGCAGAACACCTGGCGCTTCGGGCTCGACCGGATCCTCACCGGCGTCGCGCTCTCCGACGACTCCGGTCTCTGGCTCGGTCCGACCCTGCCGCTCGACGACGTCTCCACCACCGACATCGGGCTGGCAGGCAGGTTCGCCGAGGCGATCGACCGGCTCGAGGACCTGACCTCGCGCCTCGGTGGCGAGCACCCGGTCGACCACTGGCTGGAGGTCCTCGGCGAGGGGGTCGAGCTGCTGGCCGACGTACCGCGGGGCGACGAGTGGCAGCTCGCCCAGGTACGCCGTGAGCTCGTCGCCCTCGGTGCCGCTGCGGGCGAGCGGCTCACCCTCCGGCTCCCCGACATCCGGTCGCTGCTCGGCTCCCAGCTCGCCGGGCGGCCGACCCGGGCGAACTTCCGGACCGGCACGCTGACGGTCTGCACGATGACGCCGATGAGGTCGGTGCCGCACCGGGTGGTGTGCCTGCTCGGGCTCGACGACGGTGTGTTCCCGCGCGGAGGCGCGCTCGACGGGGACGACGTTCTCGCCCGGTTCCCGCGGGTCGGCGAGCGGGACGTGCGGAGCCAGGACCGCCAGCTGTTCCTGGACGCGATCATGGCGGCGACCGAGCACCTGGTGATCACCTACACCGGCTTCAACGAGGCTTCGGGGCAGGACCGGCCGCCCTCGGTGCCGCTGCGCGAGTTCCTCGACGTCGTCGAGGCCACCGCCGCGGGCGACGTCGTGCGGCCGCACCGGTCGCAGGCGTTCCACGCCGACTACCTGGTCCGTGACCGCTCCGGCCGCGGACCCTTCTCCTTCGACCCCGACGCTGCCCGCGCTGCGAGGTCGGCGGCCTCGGACCGCGAGGACCCGCGGACGCTCGCCGCTCTCGAGGCCGGTCCGGCGGCGCTCGGCGACATCGATCTGCGCGACCTCGTCGACGTCGTGACCAACCCCGTGCGCGGGTTCCTGCGCCGACGGCTCGAGATCGACCTCCCGCGCGAGCAGGACGAGGTCAGCGACTCGATGCCGGTGTCGCTCGACGGCCTGTCCCGCTGGCAGGTCGGCGACCGGATGCTTGCCGAGATCCTGGCCGGCCGCGAGCCCGCGGACGCGATGCAGGCCGAGTGGCGCCGGGGCACGATGCCTCCGGGGCGGTTCGGCTGGCGGCAGACCGCCGCGATCGCGAACGCGGCCGGCCCGCTGACCGAGCTGGTCGCTGCCTCGACCCAGGGAGCACCGGTCAAGGCACGGGACCTGGCCGTCGACCTCGGCGCCGGCCGGCTGCTGACCGGAACGGTTCCCGACCTGTACGACAAGCGGCTGGTGCGCAGCACGTTCTCGCGCCTCGGGGCGCGGCACCGGTTGGACGCCTGGATCAGCCTGGTCGCGCTCTCGGCCGGCTCGCCGGGCGACTGGATGGCCAGGGTGATCGGTCGGGCGGCACAAGGAGATGCGCCGGCACGCGCGACGTACGGGGTGGTCGTCGATCCGAGCCGCGTGCTGGCCGACCTGGTCGCGTTCCACGACCTCGCACTGACCCGCGTCCTCCCGTACGCCGCCGAGACCGCGCGGCTCAGCGCTCGCGCGGCGACGTCGTCGCGACCCGCCTGGATGGTGCAGCGCGACCTCGGCGACCAGTGGCGCAAGGACAACGCCGGGGTCGAGATGGTGGCGGCCTGGGGACACCGGCCGTCGTGGGACGAGATCACCGCCGAGACCGGGACCAGCGGACGTCCGCTCTTCGACGACCTCGCTGCCCGGGTGTGGGCGCCGCTGCTCGCCGCGGAGGTGGAGTGATGGAGCCGTTCGACCTCGCCGGTCCGCTGCCCGGTGCCGGTACCACCGTCCTGGAGGCCAGCGCCGGCACCGGCAAGACGTACGCCGTCGCCGCGCTCGCCACCCGGTACGTCGCCGAGGGGATCGCGCCGCTGGACCGGATGTTGGTGATCACCTTCAGCCGGGCCGCGACCCAGGAGCTGCGCGACCGTGTCCGCGAGCGGTTCGTGCTGGTCGCCGAAGCGCTGGCCGAACCCGAACGAGCCCGCGTCGCGACCGAGGACATCGCCGTCCTGACCAGGGCAGCCGACGGCACCGATCTGTCGGTCGCCGAGATCGAGGTCCGCCGGCTCCGGCTGCTCGCCGCGATCGCGAACTACGACGCCGCGACGATCGCGACTACGCACGAGTTCTGCCACGCAGTGCTGCGCTCGCTCGGGGTCGCCGGCAGCTCGGACGCCACCGAGCTCCTGCGCGACGACATCACCGACCTGCGCGACGAGGTCGTCGACGACCTGTACCTGGGGCTGTACGCCGATCTGCCGCAGGACCCGCCGATCGAGGTGCGCGCTGCTCGGAACGTCGCGCGGCAGGCCGTGGAGAACCGGCACGCCGAGCTCCGGCCCACGATCGAGGACGGCGTCGTACCGGGTGAGGCGGCCGCCCTGGTCGGGTTCGCCGGAGCGGTCCGCGACGAGCTCGAGGTACGCAAGCGGCGCGCGGGGATCTTCACCTTCGATGACATCCTCACCCGGCTCGCCGACGCCGTCGCACCGAACGGCAGCACGCCGTCGGCGGCCGCGATGCGGATGCGCGCGCGCTGGGACGTCGTCCTGGTCGACGAGTTCCAGGACACCGACCCGGTCCAGTGGGCCGTCCTGCGCGACGGGTTCGGCGCGACCTCGCGGTTGGTGCTGATCGGCGACCCGAAGCAGGCGATCTACGCGTTCCGTGGCGGTGACACCCCGACGTACCTGCGCGCGGTCGCCCAGGCGGGGCTGCACACCCTGAACACGAACTGGCGCAGCGATGCCCCGGTGGTCGACGCCCTCCAGGTCCTCACCCGCGGCGCCGAGCTGGGCAACGAGCGGATCAAGGTGCACGCGGTCGAGGCTGCCCCGATCCACGCCAGGTCGCGGCTCTCGGCCGGGGGCGGGTTCCGGTTGCGCCAGGTCCGGCGCGACGGCTTCGTGCTGACCAAGTCCGGGACGATCAACATCGGGAAGGCCCGGGCCCGGATCGCTGCCGACCTGGCCGGGGACATCGCCCGCCAGCTCAACGAGGGCGTCGCCTTCGACGGGCGTCCGCTCGATCCCGGAGACATCGCCGTGCTGCTGCACTCGGTGAAGGACGACGCCCCCCGGATCCAGGCCGAGCTCACCAAGCGCGGGATCCCATCGGTGGTCAACTCCGCCGAGAGCGTGATGGTCGGTGCCGCTGCGCAGCACTGGCTGCGGTTGCTCGAGGCGATGGAGAAGCCACAGCTGCCGGGACGGATCCGGGCAGCTGCCCTGACCCCGTTCTTCTCGACCACCCCCGAGGAGCTGCTCGCCGGGGGCGACGAGCTGACCGACGAGCTCGCCGAGCGGACCCGGAGCTGGCTCGACCTGCTCCGCTCCCGCGGCGTGGCCGCCGTCCACAGCGCTGCGTCCGCGGCCGGGCTCTCGGCGCGGGTGCTGACCAAGGTCGGCGGTGAGCGGCTGCTCACCGACCTCAACCACGTCGGCCAGCTCCTGCACCGAGCAGCGTCCGAGCAGAACCTCGGCGTCACCGGACTGCTCGGCTGGCTGCGCGAGGCGATCGTGGAGGGCAACCGCAACGACGCCCGCCGCCGGCGCCTGGACGTCGACACGAAGGCGGTCCAGTTCGTGACGATCCACGGATCGAAGGGCCTGGAGTACCCGGTCGTCTACCTGCCGCAGCTCTTCGACCGGTCGGTGAAGGACTGGCCGACGGTGCACGCGTACCACGAGGGCGACGAGCGCTGCCTCGACGTCGCGGACAGCCCGGCCGCCAAGGTGGCGGCCCGGGTCGAGGAGGCGCAGGAAGAGCTCCGGCTCGCCTACGTGGCGCTCACCCGCGCGCGCTCCCAGGTGGTGGCGTGGTGGGCACCGACGTACAACGCCCCCAACGGCGCGCTGACCCGGCTGCTCTTCGGCCGGGAGCGCGACCAGGCGGCGGTCCCCGACCGGGCTTCCTTCGGCACGACCGACGACGAGGTCGACGAGGTGCTGACCCGCTGGGCCGGGCTGGGTGCCTTCCACCTCGAGCCGAGCTCGATCGAGCCCGGTGCCGTCGCCATCGTCGGACCCGCCGAGGAGCTTGCCGCCAGGACGTTCGACCGGGTCGTCGACACCGCGTGGCGACGGACGTCGTACAGCGGCCTGATCCGGGCGGAGGAGCAGGCCGGGCCCCAGCAGCAGAGCGAGCCCGAGGCTCCGGGGACGCTCGACGAGGGCGAGCCGGAGAGCCCGGACCTCGCGCCGACGGCGTTCGCGGTACCGCCCGGCGACGGGAGCGACCTGATCTCGCCGATGGACGGGCTGACCGCGGGCGCGACGTTCGGCTCGTTGGTGCACGCCGTCCTCGAGCACGCCGATCCGAAGGCGCCGGACCTTCGTGCCGAGCTGCTGGCGCGCGTCGAGGAGGAGCGACGCTGGTGGTCGGTCGACGCGACGTCCGAGCAGCTGGCCGACGCGCTGCTGCCGATGCAGCACTCCTCGCTGGGGCCGCTCGCCGACGGCCTGACGCTGGCCGAGATCGGCCTCGAGGACCGGCTCCGCGAGCTCGACTTCGAGATCCCGCTGGGCGGTGGGGACACCATCCCCGCGGTCGCGACGGGACTGCCGCTGTCCGCGTTCGCCGCTGCCCTGCGCGCCCACCTCCCCGACGACGACCCGGTGCGCGCGTACGCCGACAGGCTGGAGTCGCCCGTCCTCGGTGAGCAGGTCCTGCGCGGGTACCTGAGCGGGTCGATCGACGTGGTCCTGCGCGTGCACACCGCGAACGGTCCGACGTTCGTCGTGGTCGACTACAAGACCAACAGCCTCGGCGAGCCGGGCCGGTCGCTGACCGCCTGGGACTACACGCCGGAGAAGGTCACTGCCGCGATGCTGCACTCGCACTACCCGCTCCAGGCGCTGCTGTACTCGGTGGTGCTGCACCGCTACCTGCGCTGGCGCCTCCCCGACTACGACCCGGAGTCCCACCTCGGTGGGGTGCTCTACCTGTACCTGCGCGGCATGGTCGGCCCGGACACCCCGGTCGTCGACGGGATCCCCTGCGGGGTCTTCTCGTGGCGTCCGCCGGTCGGGCTGATCCTCGAGCTGTCGGCCGTCCTGGACGGCTCGAGCCACGGCGGCACGCGCGCAGGAGCGACGCGATGACCACCGGTACGGGCGAGCGTCCGGCGCTCGGACCGTACGACCGCCGGATCGCACGGCGGGCCGACGGCATGCTCGGCGTCTTCAACCAGGCCGGGGTCCTGGAGGCACCGGACGTGCACGTCGCGACCCGGCTCGGCGTCCTCGCCGGCGACGCGTCGCAGGACGTCCTGCTGGCGGTCGCTCTCACCGTGCGGGCTGCTCGACTCGGAGCGGTCTGCGTCGACCTGGCGACGATCGCCGAGCAACCGGTCGAAGCGACCGGTCCGGTTCCCTGGCCCGAGCCGGCCGGGTGGACGGCGGCCGTGGCCGCGAGCCCGCTGGCCACCGCCGGCGTGCTCCGGGTGGAGGGGTCCCTGGTCTACCTGGACCGGCACTGGCGCGAGGAGCGCCAGGTCTGCGACGACCTGTTCGCCCGGCTGCGCCGAGGCGCTCCCGAGATCGACGAGTCCCTCCTGGGGACGTCGGTGAGCAGGCTCTTCACGGCAGGCTGGGAGCAGCAGCAGGCTGCGGCCGTCGCGGTGGCGCGCGGCTGGACCACGATCATCACCGGCGGTCCCGGTACCGGGAAGACCGCGTCGGTGGCACGGATGGTGGCGCTCGTCTCCGAGCAGCTCGAGGCCCAGAACGGGCGCCCGCCGCGGGTTGCGCTGGCGGCACCGACCGGGAAGGCGTCCGCCAGGCTGGGAGAGTCCGTCGCCCGCGAGGCCGCGACCCTGGACCCGGTGGACCAAGCGCGGCTCGCGGGTCTGACGGCGAGCACGTTGCACCGGCTGCTCGGCTGGCGGCCCGACAGCAGCACCCGGTTCCGGCACCACCGCACCAACCCGCTCCCCTACGACCTGGTCGTGGTCGACGAGGTCTCGATGGTCTCGCTGGCCCAGATGGCCAGGCTCCTCGAGGCGGTCCGGCCGACGACCCGGTTGGTGCTCGTCGGCGACCCGGACCAGCTCGCGTCCGTCGAGGCGGGAGCGGTGCTCGCCGACCTGGTCAACGGTTTCGAGGCTCGCTCGGACTCACCGGTGGTCCGGTTGACCGAGACGCACCGCACCAAGGCCGGCGCTGCCGGGGCAGATCTCGACGCTCTCGCGACGGCGCTGCGCGAAGGCGACGCGGACCGCGCGGTCGCGCTGCTCGACTCCGGTTCCGCGGCCGTCCGGCTGGTCGACCCGCGCAACGAGGTCGCGATGGCACAGGTGCGTGGGTCGATCGCGGACGCTGCCTGGGAGATCACCCGGCGCGCGCTCGCGTTCGCCGATCCCGAGGACCGCGACGCGATCACCGGCCTGCTCGACGAGCACCGGTTGCTCTGCGCCCACCGCGAAGGTCCCTACGGCGTCGGCGGCTGGAACCGGCAGATCGAGCACCTGGTGGCCGAGCGTGCCGGCTTGCCGCACCTCGACGAGTGGTACCCCGGGAGACCCGTGCTGCTCACCTCGAACGACCGCGGCCTCGGCGTCTCCAACGGTGACATCGGCGTCGTGGTCCGCACCGCTGAAGGGCGGCTCCGGGTCGTCGTACGGACCGGCACCGAGACCAGGCTGTTCGCGCCGACGAGACTCTCGGGCATCGAGACGGTCTTCGCGATGACGGTGCACAAGAGCCAGGGGTCCGAGGCCCGGGCGGTCACGGTGATCCTCCCCGACGAGGACTCGGCGCTGCTGACCCGGGAGCTCTTCTACACCGCCGTGACCCGAGCGCGCGAGAGCGTCACGATCGTCGGCACCGTCGACGCGTTGCGCGCAGCGATCGAGCGCCGGGTCCAACGGGCATCAGGGTTGGCTGCCCGGATCAGTAGCCCTGCGGCTGGGTGAAGAACCGGTGCGGGTCGTAGGTCTTCCCGACCTGCGCCAGCCGGCCGGCGTTGGCCCCGAAGTACGCCTGCGCCGGCTGCTTCAGCGTCGGGTCGGAGTAGTTCACGTACGCGTGGTTGCCCCAGTACGGCGCCAGGGCCGAGCGGAAGCCGTGCGCGAAGTCGTCCGCCGCGGCGCCACGGTTGCCGGTGAAGGTCGCTGTGTACTGCACGGTCATCAGCGCCTGGCGGTGCACGAACGCGGTGTCTGCGGGGCCGAGGTCGCGGACCTTGCCGCCGAGCGAGTCCATCGAGATACCGGCCTCCTGGAGACCTGAGGACTGGGCGTCGTGGACCCGGTCGAGCAGCGTGCCGATCCCCGCCTGAGGTAGCGCTGTGTAGGCGACGTGCGAGGTCGCGCCGAAGGCCTCCCGGTCCAGGTCCCCGCCGGGACCGGTGTGGCAGCGGGACACCGGGATCGAGGAGCAGCCGGCGTACGAGGCCATCGCGTCGCCGTACGACTTGCTGCTGGTGGTGTGCACGGCCGGCGGCGGGCAGTGCGCGAGCAGCCCGCTGAGGTCGGGCGTGCCGGGCCCGGTCCAGGTGCCCGCCAGCAGCAGCGTCGGCCCGCTCGGATGGGTGCTGGCGCCGCCGAGTGCCTTGAGCGTCGACCACAGCCGGCTGTCGGCAGCCGGCGCCCAGTCCTGCCAGGCGGGGATCACCTGCGTCGCCTGGGCGATCGGCCAGCTCAGGTAGAACGTGTGCACCGACGGTGCTTTCGACGTAGCGAAGGTGAACGAGGTGACCACGCCCAGGTGCCCGCCACCACCGCCGCGCAGCGCCCAGAACAGGTCGGGGTCGTGGTTCCGGTCGACCGGGCGTTGCTTGCCGTCGGCGGTGACGACCTGCATCGCGGTGACCGCGTCGCAGGTCAGGCCCATCGCCCGGGTCAGCACGCCGACCCCGCCGCCGAGGGTCAGCCCGCCGATGCCCACGGTCGCGCAGGATCCCCCGGCGATGGCGCGGCCACGCGCCGCCAGCGCTGCGTAGACCGGCGCGAGCGCGGCGCCGGCACCGATGGTCGCGGTGGTGCCGTTGATGCTGACCGCGTCGAGCCGTCGGCAGTCGAGCACGAGCGACCGCGGTACCCCGGTCCCGTGCGCACCGCCGGCGGACCAACCGGGGTAGCTGTGCCCACCGGACCGGATCGCGACCGGGACGCCGTGGTCCTGGGCGAACGCGAACGCGGTGACGAGGTCGGCGGGACTGGCGACGGCGAGCACGGCGAGCGGCCGGGTGCTGTCGTAGCGGGGGTTCTCCACCAGTCGAACGGTGTTGTACGACGACGAGCCCGGACGGCTCAGGGTGCCGTGGACGTGCCGCGCGAGGTGCTTCCAGTCCGCCTCGGTGACCCCCGCACCGCTCCGTCCGCTCGCCGCGGCGGTCGTTGCTCCGGATGACACGGAACCGGTCGATCCGGGGGCCCGGCCCGGCACCGCCTGGTCGCACCCGGTGACCGCGGCAGCGGCACCGGCGGCGCCGAGCAGCAGCAGGCCGCGGCGGCTGATGGTCATGGACCCGACTCTAGGACAGCTCTGGCTGCCGCTCGCACTGCGCGCGGACTCGATTACCGGCCGGTAGCAAAGGATTTACAGTTCTCCCATGGAGCGCACGATCTACGAAGACGACCACGAGGCGTTCCGCCTCTCCGTGCGCGAGTTCCTCGATCGCGAGGTCGTGCCGAACGTCGAGGACTACGCGGAGGCGCACGCGATCCCGCGCGAGTTCTGGACCGGAGCCGGCAAGCAGGGTTTCCTCGGCCTCGAGGTCCCCGAGGAGTACGGCGGCTCCGAGGCCGGCGACTTCCGGTTCAACGCGGTCCTCTGCGAAGAGCTCGCCAAGGTCAACATGGCGCTGCCCAGCTGTCACGGCATCCACGCCGACATCGTGGCGCCGTACCTGGTGCACCTGACCACCGAGGACCAGAAGAAGCGCTGGCTCCCGGCCTTCTGCACCGGTGACCTGCTCACCGCGATCGGGATGACCGAGCCGAGCGTCGGCTCGGACCTGGCTGCGCTGAAGACCACGGCCGTGCGGGACGGCAACGACTGGATCATCAACGGGTCGAAGACCTTCATCACCAACGGCTACAGCGCGGACCTGGTCGTGGTCGCCGCACGGACCGCCTCCGAGAAGAAGGCGAAGGGCATCTCGCTGTTCGGGGTCGAGACGACCAAGGCCGGGTTCGCCCGCGGCCGCAAGCTCGACAAGGTGGGCCAGCCCGAGTCGGACACCGCCGAGCTGTCCTTCACCGATGTCCGGGTCAGCGACGACGACCGGATCGGCGAGCTCGACACCGGGTTCATCTCGATGATGCAGTTCCTGCCGCAGGAGCGGTTGAGCGTCGCGATCACCAACCTCGCGCACGCGGGCCAGATCCTGCTCGAGACGATCCAGTACGCCCACGACCGCAAGGCGTTCGGGCAGTCCATCGGCAACTTCCAGTGGAACAAGTTCCTGATCGCCGAGCTCGTCACCGAGATCGACGTGACCCAGGCATTCGTCGACCAGTGCGTCGCGGCGCACACCCGGGGCAAGCTCACCCCGATCGACGCAGCCAAGGCGAAGTGGTGGACCTCGCACATCCAGAACGAGGTGCTCGACCACTGCGTGCAGCTGCACGGCGGCTACGGCTTCATGAACGAGTACCGCGCTGCCCGGGCCTGGCGCGACGCCCGGGTCACGAAGATCTGGGCCGGGTCGAACGAGATCATGAAGGAGCTCATCGGCCGCGACCTCGGCTTCTGAGGCTCGGCGCCGGCACAACGAGAACCTTGAATTCGTATATGGACCCTTAGTCCAAACCCTAGTTATAAATTGCGAGAAGGGGCAGGATCGGGCCCATGACCCGCACCCTGCGCCGCCCTGCTCGGACTGTGTCCGTGGTGCTGGGCGTTGCGCTCGCCGTGGTCGGCATCTCCGGGCCTGCTGGTGCGGGCCCGGTGTCCTCGCCGTACACGTGCAGCTCGCCCTCGCTCAACGGCCAGGCGCTCAAGCTCGACCTGAACCTGGACACGACTGCGCCGGCGACGCTGTACGTCGGGAGGTCCGTGACCCCGACCCTGGTGATCAAGGCGAAGATCCCGGGCAGCATCGTCGCGCTGGCGTCGCTCTTCGGGGTGAAGTCGGCGTCCGCGACCGGTACCTACACGATCGGGATCAACGGCACTGCGACGAAGCTGGCGCTGACGTTCCCGCGCACCGACATCCCGCAGTCGAGCACGGACTTCCCGGTCACGCTGCACCTGCCGATGCCGAAGCTCACCGCGACGGCTCCGGGCAAGGTCGTCTTCACCCCGGGCCCCGTTGCCCTGACGCTCACCGGCTACAACAGGACCGCCGAGACCGCGACCAGCGGCGACTCGGTCGGCAGCGTCGATGCTGCGTGCACCTCGGACACGCCGAAGCAGAAGATCGACACAGTCAGCTACGCCAAGGCCCCGACGACGACCACCGACGTCGCGTCCTACGCCAAGGCCACGAAGAAGCTCGCCGCGCACGTGACGGTGACCTCGAAGACCGGCGCCGTGCCGGCAGGGTCGGTGACCCTGGTGCTCTCCCGGAACGGCGCACAGGTTCGGACAGCCACCCTCACGCTGGTCAACGGCGCTGCGTCGCACACCTTCTCCGGCATCGGTCGCGCGGGCTCCTACGAGCTCGTCACCCGGTACGGCGGTTCGCACACGCTGCGGGGTTCGTCGACCTCGAAGTCCTTCACGATCCACTGAACAGGAGACACCCATGAAGCTCGTCACCGCCCGTCGCGTCGCTGCCGCGGCCACTGCCACCCTCGCCGCCGGCATGCTGGTTGCCAGCGGTCCTGCGCAAGGTGCGACCGGGAACCTCGACTACAGCTGCGCGATCTCCGGAAGCTTCAACTTCACGTTCACGTTCAACCAGGACACCAACGCGCCGTCGAAGGTGTACCTCGGCAAGTCCTTCACGCCGACCTACACCGCGACCACGGGCCTTCCCGAGGGTGCGGTGAACATCGCGCGGTCCTTCGGAGTGACCAAGTTCGACGGCGCGATCGACGCGACCGTGATGGTGAACGGGTCACCGATCACCGTGCACGCCCCGATCAAGAAGACGAGCGTTCCGTCCTCGGGTGGCATCACGCTGAAGGCCACCGGCCCGATGCCGAAGCTGAAGCCGGCGTCGGCAGGGTCGGTCGTGTACAAGCCCGGCAACATCCTGTTCACCGTCAACGCCTACAAGGCCGACAACTCCACGCTGTTCTCGCTCGACAAGGGCACGTGCACGATGTCGGCCAACACCCGGACGATGGACACGGTCAAGTACGTGAGGTCGCCGACGAGGACGGCCACCACGGCCAGGTACTCGAAGGCGCACAAGAAGGTCACCGCGGCCGCGAAGATCACCTCCACCAGCGGTGTCGGCGCCTCCGGCTCGGTCCTGTTCGCCCTCTACAAGGGCAGCACCGAGCTCATGTCAGCGACGAAGACGATCGCCGGCGGCAAGGCGTCCGCCGTCTTCAGCGGCATCTCGAAGAAGGGCAGCTACAAGGTCGTCGCGACGTACGGCGGGTCCGGCAAGCTCGCCGGGTCGTCCTCGTCGAAGGCCTTCACGCTTCACTGAGGGCGACGCTGGGCGTACCGGTCCAGCGCGACCTGCCGCTCCACGTCGTGCTCGACGACCGGTCGTGGGTAGTCGGCCTCGTAGCCGAGCGGGTGCTTCCACGGCTCGTGCGCAGCCTTGCCGGGAAGGTGCGCGAGCTCGGGGACCCAGCGCCGCACGTAGTCTCCGGACGGGTCGAACCGCAGGCCCTGGGTGACCGGGTTGAAGACCCGGAAGTACGGCGACGCGTCGGTGCCGGTCCCGGCGACCCACTGCCAGCCGTGGTTGTTGGAGGCCAGGTCACCGTCGAGCAGCCGGTCCAGGAAGTAGCGGGCTCCTGCTGGCCACCAGACGTGCAGGTCCTTGGTCAGGAAGCTCGCGGTGATCATCCGGACCCGGTTGTGCATCCAGCCGGTGGCAAGCAGCTGGCGCATCCCGGCGTCGACGACCGGGTACCCGGTGCGGCCCTCGCGCCAGGCGT
>JAOPXD010000091.1 GCA_025965315.1 Marmoricola sp. | reverse complement strand
CTTGAGGTCGGCGCCCGCGCAGAACGTCCCGCCCTCGCCGTACAGCACGGCGACGTACTGCTCCTCGTCTGCGTCGAAGGCCCGGAACGCATCGGCCAGCGCCTGCGCGGTCGGCCCGTCGACGGCGTTGCGGGCGTCCGGCCGGTCCAGGATCACGGTCGTCACGGGGCCGGAGCGTTCGATGCGGACGGTCATCCCGCGAGCGTAGTGACGTGCAAAGGGACGGCGAAATGACGGACGCGCCGGACCCATGGGATCCGGGGCGTCACGCGGCGGGCTACAGACCAAAGTGCGTTGATGCAGGTCAGCGCCCGGTCGACCGATTCCGGGTTCGGTGTTTCCCCGCGCCATGTTGCGTGCGTGCCGTCCCGGCTGCGTCACATGGGTGGCGATGTCCTGTCCGGCGCGCCTCGTAGCCTGAGTCCTACACATCACAGGAGGTCGCATGCGCCGCGTATATGTGGTCGCCCACCCAGAGGCACAGCACCACGTCAACGACCTCGTAGGCGGGTGGTACGACAGCGAGTTGACCAGTACGGGCCACCAGCAAGCGGCGTTGGTCGCCAGTCACCTACGTGGGTTGATTCCGGTCGGCGAATCCGTGGCCGTTCACTCGTCGGACCTCAAGCGCACTGTTCAGACAGCCGCGCACATCGCGCCGATGCTCGGGGTTGACGCGCAAGCCCGCAGGTCGCTCCGGGAGAAGTCCTACGGGGTTGCTGAGGGTAGACCGCAGGCGTGGCTCGACGAGCGGTTCATCCCGCCCCCCGGCCGACGGGGACCGTATGGGGCATGAGGAAGGCGTCGAGGGGGCTGAGACGAAACGCGCATTCGCAGAGCGCATCTACGATGCGATGGCTTCCATTGAGTCAGACTCGGCGACTCATCAGGTGGTGGTCACTCATGGGTTTGCTGTCACCTTCCTCATCGCGGCTTGGATTCGCATGCCTCTCGAAGCCGCCGGTTACGTCAACTTCCGTTCAAGCAGCGGAGGGTTGACCCTCCTCGGCGAAGATGACTTCTTCCACAACCGCGCAGTCCTCAGCATGAATGAGACAGCACACCTTCACCCTGAGCGGTAGCGCGGCCACGGGCGCTCTCACTGGGACACCGTGGCAGCGGAATCGGTTCGGTCCTGCTCCGCGACTTCGAAGCCGAAGCCGAACGTCGCGGCTGCCCACACGTCTTGGGCCTGCCACACCGATCGACCCCCGAGGCCGCCTACCGGGCACGGCCCAAAGCCACCCCCGGCACCAGCCGCGCCGCAGACACCCACGACCGGGTCCGCCACGACCGCATCGACGACTCAGGCTGCGTCACCCTGCGCATGAACGGACGCCTGCACCACATCGGCATCGGCCGAACCCACGCCCGAACCCACGTCATCCTGCTCGTACAAGACCTCCAGATCAGGATCATCGACGCCGCCACCGGCGAGCTCCTCCGCGAACTGATCCTCGACCCCCGACACGACTACCAACCCACCGGAGCACCCAAAGGCCCCACCCGACCACCCCCGAAATGAACAAGACCCGGACCCACAGTCGTGGGTCCGGGACTTGCCGATGTCCTGAGACATCACATGGCGGTGGCGGTGGGATTTGAACCCACGGTGGGTTTGACCCCACACAACATTTCGAGTGTTGCACCTTCGGCCGCTCGGACACGCCACCGCCGAAGAGATTACCGGAGGTGGGCCTCCCGCCTGAAATCGGTCCTGGCTACGAGATCGACCTGCAGCAACTCAGCGGTGATCGGCGAAGAACGCGTCCAGCAGCGCTGACGACTCCTCGGCGAGCACGCCGCCCAGGACCTCGGGGCGGTGGTTCAACCGCCGGTCGCGGACGACGTCCCAGAGACTGCCCGCCGCACCGGCCTTGTCGTCGTACGCACCGAAGACCAGCCGCTCGACCCGGGCCAGCACGATCGCACCGGCGCACATCGTGCACGGTTCGAGCGTCACCACCAGGGTGCAGCCGTCGAGCCGCCACTCGCCGCGGGCACGGGCTGCCTCACGCAGCGCGACGACCTCGGCATGACCGGTCGGATCGGCATCGCGCTCACGCACGTTGAAGCCGGCCCCGATCACCGCACCGTCCGCGTCCAGAACGACTGCACCGATCGGCACGTCGCCGCTCGCACGTGCCGTCCCGGCGCGCCCGAGTGCCTGCCGCATCGCGGCGTCCCAGACACCCATGGTCAGTCGTCGAGGAGCTCGTCGAACTCGTCGCCGAAGCCGAGGAGCTCAGCGATCTCGGCGAGGATGTCCTCCGGCTCCAGGTCGAGGTCATCGAGGAGCTCGCCCAGATCGGCGGCAGGGATGCCCAGGTCGGCGAGGATGTCCAGCGAGCCTGCTGGAGCCTCCTCCTCCTCATCGATCTCTACGTGCACACCGAGGTGGTCGATGGCGGATCGCGCGAGCGCCCAGTCCGGCGCCGCAGTCGCATCCGAGAGCAGCACCCGGACCAGGGTGCCCTGCACCCGGACCAGCAGGATGAAGTCCTCGTCGACCGACATCAGCGCCAGGGCGCCGTTCTCGCCGGGGTAACGGCGCAGCTCGTGGGCGATCGCGTCGACGTCGTCGAGAGCATGCAGCGGCAGCTCCGCGAGGTTCCAGATGCCCTCGTCCCGGTAGGCGACGACGGCAAGGTCGATCGCACTGATCTCGACATCGGTCACGTCCGGCACGTCGTACACCTCCCTCGCACAGCGGGTTACGTCCTGATGGTGGCAGAACGCCGCCCAGTACGCGAGGTCGATCTGTCGTGCGTAACCTTCCCTTCATGCGCCTGCACGTCGTTGATCACCCCCTGGTCTCCCACAAGCTCACGACTCTGCGCGACGAGCGCACCGCCTCGCCCGAGTTCCGACGGCTCACCGAGGAGCTGGTCACCCTGCTCGCCTACGAGGCGACCCGGGACGTCCGCGTCGAGGACGTCACCGTCCAGACACCGGTGGCACCGGCGCACGGCGTGGTGCTCAGCCGTCCGCGGCCCCTGGTGGTGCCGATCCTGCGCGCCGGACTCGGCATGCTCGAGGGGATGATGCGGTTGGTCCCGACGGCGGAGGTCGGGTTCCTGGGAATGGTGCGCAACGAGGAGACCCTGGAGGCCTCGACGTACGCCGAACGACTGCCCGCGGACCTGTCCGGTCGCCAGTGCTACGTCCTCGACCCGATGCTCGCGACCGGCGGCACCCTGGCTGCCGCGCTGCAGTACCTGACCGATCGCGGAGCGGACCACATCACCGCGATCTGCCTGCTCGCCGCACCCGAGGGTGTCGCGAACCTCGAGGCCGGCGTGGCCCACCTCGACATCCCGATCACGATCGTGACCGCCGCCCTGGACGAGAAGCTCAACGAGAAGGGCTACATCGTCCCGGGGCTCGGCGACGCCGGCGACCGGCTCTACGGGCTCGCGCAGTAGGGAACCCGTCCGGGCCCGCTCGCGTCTCACCTGCACTGCCGGTGACCCGAGGAGACAACCATGTCCGAGCAAAGCCCCCGCACGTCGTCCGTGATCCCGACGCTCACCTGCATCGGGGTGCTGGTGATCGCCCTGGTCGCGGTGTTCTTCGTCGGCGCCAGGGTCGACCACCACGACCGTCCGAAGCCTACGAACAAGAGCTCGGCGGTCACCAACGCATCGGTCAACCTGGGTGTGGTCACCAGTGCCACCGCCTCGGCCTCCGCGACCCCGGACCAGCTCTCCTTCGCCGCAGCCGTGGCCAGCACCCGGTCCAGCACCGCGGCCGCTCTCACCGAGACGAACCGCGTCGCGGCGGCGATCAGTGCTGCCGCGGTCAAGGCAGGGGTCGCGAGCAAGGACTTCCGCACGACCGGCGTCTCGGTCGAGCCCGCCTACAGCTACACCGACAGCGGCCAGCACCTGGTCGGCTACCGGGCAGCCTTGCGGGACACGATCATGGTCCGGTCGATCGACAAGGCCGGCGCCACGCTCGGCGCGGTGGCGAGCGCCGGCGGCAACGCTGTCCGGATCAGCAACGTGACCACCTCGTTCAGCAACAGGAACGGCCTGATCGCCGAGGCCCGGACCGCTGCGGTGAAGAAGTCGAAGCTGGCCGCCGAGGCGCTGGCCGGCGCAGCCGGACGGAGGGTCGGCACCCTCGTGTACGTCGAGGAGGACCCGCAGGACCAGGGCACCGGCTACTACCCGCAGAAGGACTCGCTCGACCTGAGCGCAGCCTCCGGAAGCTTCGCCGGTACGACGACGCCGATCTCTCCCGGCAGCAAGTCGGTGAGCGTGACGGTGCAGGTGCGCTGGAGCCTGAAGTAGCTCAGTAGAGCGTGACCCACCCGAGGGCCGTGGCGAGCATGACCAGGGCGACGATCAGGACCAGGATGACGTAGCCGGCCTCACGGTCCTGGCGGTCGCGGTCCCGCTCGGGCGCGGCGTACCGGTACCCGTCGTCGGGGCTGATCTTGAAGTCATCGGTCCGCGCCATCGCCGTACCTCCACGTTCAAGGTACGCCGGCCGGGACGTCAGTGAACAGCCCCGCCGACCAGGTCGCCGATCACGTAGGTCACGGCCATCGCGAGCAGCCCGCCGGCGATGTTCCGGATGATCGCGCGCCGTACGTCCGCCTCGGCGAACCTGGCAGAGGCGAACCCGGTGAACGCGAGGGCCACCGCCACCGAGACCGCTGTCGCCCAGATCCGCAGCGTGTGGCCGAACAGCGTGATCGTCAGCAGCGGCAGCAGGGCGCCGAGCGTGAAGGCGACCAAGGAGGCGGTCGCCGCCTGCCAGGGGCTGGTCAGGTCGTCGACACTGATCCCGAGCTCGGCCTCGGCATGCGCGGCCAGCGCGTCGTGCGCGGTGAGCTCCTCGGCGACCTTGATCGCGAGCTCCTCGCTCATGCCCTTGTCGCGGTAGATGCCGGCGAGCTCGGCCAGCTCGTCCTCGGGATCCTCCTCGAGCTCGCGACGCTCCTTGGCGAGCAGTGCCTGCTCGGTGTCGCGCTGGGTGCTGACCGAGACGTACTCACCGGCCGCCATGCTCAGTGCGCCGGACACCATCCCGGCGGTCCCGGCGACGAACAGCGTGTGCCGGTCGGTGGTCGCACCGGCGACGCCCATCACCAGACCCGCGACCGAGACGATGCCGTCGTTCGCGCCGAGGACCGCGGCCCGCAGCCAGTTGAGCAGGCCGGACGCGTTCTCGTTGTGGGGCTCGTCCGGGTGCGGACCGAGGTCCTCAGCGTCCAGCTCGGAGGTTCCGGGCAGGTCCGCGTCGGTCGTCATGAGCCAAATCCACCATGCCTGAGCGCGCGGAGCAACGAAGGCAAGCCTCGGTTGGGCCCGGTCCCGCCAGTCACTTTCGGGGTCACGAAGCGGTAGTAGGTGGTGTACGTCGCCGCATCGACCCGGACGACGTGCGCCCGGGCGACGATCCGATGCCCGCCGATCCGCACCACGCACGGGGTCGTCGCACCGGTCGTCCCACGCAGGTCCGGGCAGCTGACCGAGCGCGGCACCACCCGGTAGCGGCTGCGCAGCAGCCGCTCCAGGTCGTCGGCGACCTGGTCGCCGCTGACTCCGATCCAGGACACCGATCGGTCGAGCTGGACGTGCAGGCGGCCTCCGTGACTGATCCGGGTCACCTTGACGGTGCCGTCCATCCCGACCCGCCGACCGTGGCTCAGCGACGCAGTCCTGGCACAACGCACCGATGCCCCGAGCCGGAACGGAAGGTCCGGGCAGGTCATCTGGCCGGCCGCGAGCCCGGGATGAGCGGCCTCGAGCTCGCGCTCGGCCATCGCGGCCACCCGATCGCCGGAGAGCTGCTCCGGGTGCAGGATCGCCGCGGGTGATCCGCAGCCGGCGAGCAGGATCCCGAGCCCCAGCTCGAGGGCGACACCGAGCACGCCGAACCGCAGACCGCGCATCAGCCCGGCGCTCCGACGGCTGAGCTGAGCTCCGCCACCCAGGCCGGTACCAGCTCGGTGGCCAGACCCTGGCGGGAGAGGTGGAAGTCGCTGTTCAGGGCACGTTCGAGGTTCAGCTCGAGGGTCTCGCTGCCGCCCGCGATCGCGTAGTCGACGAAACCTGCTGCCGGGTAGACGACGCCCGACGTACCGATGGAGACGAAGAGGTCGCAGCTGAAGAGCGCGCGGTGGATCTCGTCCATCCCGTACGGCATCTCCCCGAACCAGACGACGTCCGGGCGCAGCGCCGCCGTACCGCAACCGGGGCAGTCCGGTTCGTCGGCCAGGGTCCCGTCCCAGTGCATGCGGTGCCCGCACGCCTGGCACCAGGCCGCGAGCAGCTCGCCGTGCATGTGGTGCACCCGGGTGGATCCGGCCCGCTCGTGCAGGTCGTCGATGTTCTGGGTGACCAGGAACAGGTCGTCGCCGAGCACAGTCTCGAGTTCGGCGAGCGCCCGGTGCGCCGCGTTCGGGTGGACCCGCGCGAGCGACGCCCGGCGGGCGTCGTAGAACCGTTGCACCAGGGCCCGGTCTTCCTCGAAGGCCTCCGGGGTCGCAACCTGCTGCGGGTCGTGACCCTCCCAGAGCCCGTCGGAGTCACGGAACGTCGGCACGCCGCTCTCGGCGGAGATGCCAGCACCGGTGAGCACGACGACCTTCACGCCCGAAGGCTATCTCCGAG
>JAOPXD010000074.1 GCA_025965315.1 Marmoricola sp. | reverse complement strand
GCGACTCCGACGCCTGCGTCTCGCCGGTGCTCTCGCCGTGGGAGGCGCACCAGCACCCGCACAACGTCGCCCGGAACTCGTTCGTCGAGGTCAACGGGATCATCCAGCCGGCTCCGGCGCCGCGGTTCAGCCGGACCCCTGCCGGCACCCCGGTCGGCCCGGACGCGGACGGCCGGGACGTCGTACGGACCTTGACGGCGTGGGGTATCGCCGACGCCGGAGCTGTCGTCGCGGGAGGAGCGGCCACCTGATGGCCTACCGCTCACCGTGGGTCGACGCCGAGATCGCTGACCTGAAGTCGATGGCGCGGTCGTTCTTCGAGACCGAGGCGTTGCCGCACCGCGAGCGCTGGGAGGCGCAGAAGTGCGTCGACCGGGAGTTCTGGCTCAAGGCCGGCAGGCTCGGGCTGCTCTGCACCGGCATGCCCGAGGAGTACGGCGGCGGAGGTGGCACGGTCGCCCACGACTTCGCGGTGATGGAGGCGCAGTCGCAGGTCGGCGAGTCCGGCTTCGGCGGGGCTGTGCACAGCGGCCTGGTGGCCTACTACCTGCTGCACTACGGCACCGAGGAGCAGAAGCAGCGCTGGCTACCCGGGATGGCGACCGGCGAGATCATCGGCGCGATCGCGATGACCGAGCCGGGCGCTGGGTCCGACCTCAAGGCGATCCGGACCACCGCGATCCGCAACGGCGATCACTACCTGCTGAACGGCTCGAAGACCTTCATCTCCAACGGCTCGAGCGCCGACATCATCGTGCTGGTCCTGAAGACCGATCCGGCTGCCGGCGTACGAGGTGTGTCGCTGCTGGTGCTGGAGACCAAGGACGCTGCCGGGTTCACGGTCGGCCGGGTACTGGAGAAGCTCGGGATGAAGGCCCAGGACACCTCCGAGCTCTTCTTCGACGACGTCCAGGTGCCCGTCGAGAACCTGCTCGGCGACGAGGGCAAGGGCTACGTCTACGCGCTCAACCAGCTCGCGCACGAGCGCCTGGTCGTGGCCGTCACCGGGCTCTCGGTGATCGAGAGCGCGGTGGCGCTGACCGTCGACTACGCCAGCAGCGCGAAGCCTTCGGCGGCGTCCTGATGGACCAGCAGAACACCCGGTTCGTGCTCGCCGAGTGTGCGACCACCGCCCAGATCGCCCGGGTCTTCGTCGACGACTGCATCGCCCAGCACCTCCGCGGCGAGCTCGAACCGGCGACCGCCTCGATGGCGAAGTACTGGGTGACCGAGGCGCAGTGCAAGGTGATCGACGACTGCCAGCAGCTGTTCGGCGGCTACGGCTACATGCTCGAGTACCCGATCACCCGGATGGCCGCCGACTCCCGGGCCCAGCGGGTGTACGCCGGCGCCACCGAGGTGATGAAGGAACTGATCGCCCGGTCGCTCTAGTCGGCCTCGACCGTAGCCGGACGGTAGGCCCCCGGGGCGCTCCCGGTCCAGCGCCGGAACGCCCGGTGGAACGCGCTCGGCTCGGAGAACCCGAGACGTTCGGCGAGCTGGGCGACGGTCTCGTCGCCGCGGACCAGCGCGGTCACGGCCGCGTCGCGGAGCAGGTCCTCCTTGATCTTGGTGACCGAGGTGCCCTCCTCGCGCAGGATCCGACGCATGTTCTGGGTGCTCATCGAGAGCTGGCCGGCGGCCTCGTCGGGCGTCGGCCACTCGCCCCGCAGCCCGCGTTCGAGGATCCGGCGCACCTGGTCGGAGACGGTGGTGCCGTAGTCGCGCAGCATCAGCAGGTCGGCGGGGGAGTTTCGGATCCACTCCTCCAGCGATGCCTCGTTCTGCACCACCGGCAGGGTCAGGATCTCGTTGCTGAACACGATCGACGCCCTGGGCCTGCCGAAGGTCACCAGGCTGCCGAACACCAGGTCGTAGTCCTCGGCCCCCTCGGGCAGTGGGTACGGCAGCTCGACCGCCTCGACCGGCAGCCGGCGGCCGGCCATCCAGCCGAAGAAGCGCAGCGCGATCGACATCATGATGTCGGTGATGAAGTGCGCCGGGTCGTACTCGGGGTCGTTCTCGTAGGTCAGCCGGGTGCTGGTCTCGCCGCGCTCGATCGTGAAGGTCGGCATGCTCGGCAGGATCCTGCTGAAGTCCTGGAACCGGATGATCACGGTGCCGAGGTCGGGCGAGCTGATCACGGCCAGGCACATCAGCCGGAAGGTGCCGCGAGGCGCGGGGCTGGGCCCCAACCCGACCATCTCGTCGCCGGTCAGCTTCCAGAGCTCCTGGACCAGCTTGGTCGCCTGGTCGAGGGTGATCCGGGTCCGGTCGTCGAAGAGCAGCGCCGGGTCGATCCCGAGCTTGTCCATCCACTCCTGCAGGTCGACGCCGCGCAGGGTCGCCGTACTGGTGGCTGCTCGCAGGAACCGGACCGGGATGGTGCGCTGTGCCACGGTCCTCGGTCCTTCCTGGGGCGGTTGCTCGTTTCGGTCACGGATCTCGCGAACTGAGGTCATTCGATCACGTCCGCCCAATCCGTAGCGTCGGGCTCATGACAACAGACCACAACGACTTCAACCTCGACGTGATCGGCCAGTGGAGTGAGTCGATGACCTTCGAGGTCGAGAAGGACCGACTGATCGCGTACGCCGCGGCGACCAACGACGACGCGGCCCCGCACGCCTCGGGCGAGTACGGCGTCCCGGTGTTCGCCGTCGTACCGCCGTTCCCGATCCTGGCCTCCTCGACGATGGCCGCGGTGCCCGACGACCTGATGATGAAGGTGCTGCACGGCGAGCAGGACATCCGGATCCACCGGCCGATCCGCCCCGGCGAGACGCTGAGCTGCCGCGCCAAGGTCACCGGTGTCCACGGCCGCTCGTCGGGCGTGGTGGTGACCTCGCTGGTCGAGACCACCTCGAACGGCGAGCCGGTCAACGACCAGTACTTCACCGCGTTCTTCCGCGGCGGCAAGCTCGAGGGCGGGTTCGGCGAGGAGCCGCCGGCACACGGCTTCGACGGCTCGCTGCACGACCGCGACCCGGACGCCGAGGTGATCCAGAAGTACGACGAGGACCAGACCTGGCGCTACGCCGAGGCCTCGGGCGACCCGATGCCGATCCACACCGACGAGGAGTTCGCGAAGGCGATGGGCCTCCCGGGGATCATCGTCCACGGCCTGTGCACGATGGCGTTCGTCTCGCGCGCCGTGATCGAGACCGCGTGCCCCGAGGACCCGTCCCGGCTCAAGCGGCTCGCGGTGCGGTTCAGCTCGACCGCGTTCCCGCGCAACACCATCACCACGTCGATCTGGAAGACCGGCGAAGGAACGTTCTCCTTCGAGACGAACTCCGACGAAGGTGCCTCGATCATCAAGGACGGTCTCGCAGAGATCGCCCCCGCAACCACCACAGGAGCATCCGCATGAGCAACAAGGTATTTGTCATCGGCGTCGGAATGACGAAGTTCCAGAAGCCCGGCCGCGAAGGCGCGGAGGACTACCCGGTGATGGCGAAGGAGTCGGGTACGAAGGCGCTGGCTGATGCCGGCATCGAGTTCGACCTCGTTGAGCAGGCGCACGTCGGTTTCATGTACGGCGAGTCGACCTCGGGCCAGCGTGCGATCTACGAGCTCGGCATGACCGGTATCCCGATCACCAACGTGAACAACAACTGCTCGACCGGGTCCACCGCGCTGTACCTGGCTGCCTCCGCGATCCGCGGCGGGCTGGCCGACTGCACGCTGGCTCTCGGCTTCGAGAAGATGCAGCCGGGATCGCTGGCGACGTCGTACGAGGACCGTGAGCAGCCGCTGATGAACCACATCCAGGCTCTCGCCGAGCTGCGCGAGTTCGCGTTCCCGCCGGCCCCGTGGATGTTCGGTGCTGCCGGTCTGGAGCACAACGACCGCTACGGCTCGACCCCGGAGCACTTCGCCAAGATCGCCGAGAAGAACCACCGGCACTCGGTGAACAACCCGTACGCGCAGTTCCAGGACGTCTACACGCTCGACGACATCAAGAACGCGAAGATGGTCTACGCCGAAGCCGGTCTGACCCGGCTGATGTGCTCGCCCACCTCGGACGGGTCCGGCGCCGCGGTGCTGGCCAGCGAGGCGTTCGTCGAGAAGCACGGTCTGGGTGACCAGGCCGTCGAGATCGTCGGCCAGGCGATGGTCACGGACATGCGCTCCACGTTCGACACCAAGAGCGCGATCAACCTCGTCGGTGCGGACATGAGCAAGAAGGCAGCGGACAAGGTCTACGCCCAGTCGGGTCTGACCCCCGACGACGTCGACGTGATCGAGCTGCACGACTGCTTCGCCCCGAACGAGCTGCTCACCTACGAGGCGCTCGGTCTCGCCGAGGAGGGCGAGGGTCACAAGCTCGTCGACAACAACGACACCACGTACGGCGGTCGCTGGGTGGTGAACCCGTCCGGCGGGCTCATCTCCAAGGGCCACCCGCTCGGTGCCACCGGGCTCGCCCAGTGCGCCGAGATGACCTGGCAGCTCCGCGGCAAGGCGGACAAGCGTCAGGTCGAGGGCGCGAAGGTCGCGCTCCAGCACAACATCGGGCTCGGCGGCGCCGTCGTCGTCACGGCCTACCAGCCTGCCAACCGCTAGTTCCCAGTTCATTCACGAAGGAGCAACACCATGGCTGAAGTACACGTTTCCCAGGAGATCGCAGCGAGCCAGGAAGACGCGTGGACGACGTTCTCGGACCTCTCGAAGTTCGCGGACTGGCTGACCATCCACGACAAGTTCTACGGCGAGCCGCCGACCGAGATCGCGGTCGGCAGCACGTTCCAGGAGCAGGCCACGATCATGGGCATGTCGAACAAGATCGACTGGACCGTCGAGGCGTACGACGCCCCGAAGAGCCTGACCATCGGCGGCAAGGGCCTGGCCGG
>JAOPXD010000073.1 GCA_025965315.1 Marmoricola sp. | reverse complement strand
GACACGCTGAGCTCGTTCTTCGACGAGGTCCTCACCGAGGCGGCGAAGTCGCCCGAGCCCCGTCGCCGGCGCCGGGTCCGCACCGACCCCGACGCTCCGACCGATGCCGAGACCGGGCCGGACCCGGTCGTCGAACCGCCCGACTGAGCAGTCAGACGGCTTCCGCTGCTTCGGCGGCGGCGATGTCGACGCGTGCCCGCAGGATCGCGCGGCGCTCGGCCCAGAAGCTGAGGAACGGGATCGTTCCGCACGCCAGGGTGACGATCGTGAACACGATCGGCCAGCGCAGCCGCACCGAGAGCATGAACGCGACCAGCACGAACACCATGAAGATGCACCCGTGCACAACTCCGAGGTACATGTTGATGTCGGAGCCGGCCTTCCAGCCGTGCGTCCCCACCGGGAGCGTGCCCGGCCAGATCTCGTGGATGTACTGCAGCGGGACGCCGACCAACACAAGCGTGATGATCGAGCAACCAACCACGGTGGCCAGCACCGTGTAGGCGGTCAGGAGGGGCTTCACGCCCCCGAAGGTACCCGGCACTCGGTGAACAGCTGCAGGAGGATCCCGCGCGGCCGCCGGCGCAATTCCCCGCCGCCACGGGCCGTCACAGTCGGTTCTGCCGGATTTAGCCGGTGTTGAACGCCCGAAACGACGCCGATCGGCCCTTCGACGCGGGAAGATCCTCCTGACCCGTGTCTTCGCAAATGCAAAGGGAACAGATGACCAGAACGCTCGCGGGACTCCTCCTCGCCGCGACGGTGGTTCTCGGCCTGCCTGCCGCAGCCTCTGCCAGCGCGACGGATCCGGGCGTCTTCGTGTCATCGACCAGCTACGCCCACCAACCGCGGACCTACACCGCCGTGGTCTTCAACAACCTCGACAACAGCCGGGTCTCGGCGACGATCTCGAACGTCGGGATCGGTTCCCGGGCGATGTCCTGCCGCGCGGCAGGGGCGATCAAGGGGCTCGGGACCTGGCACTGCTCGTTCTCCGGAGGACGACTCAGCCCGGGCTCGGTCAGCGTCTCCGCCCACGCCAGCGGCGGCGGGCACAGCACCCGCACCGTCACCCGGTCCGCGAACGTCTCCAGCGCCTTCGGCATCTCCAGCCACACGGCCTCGGTCAACGCCGGCCAGAGCTTCCAGGTCCGCGGCAGCTACGACCACGTCTCCGGTGCCAGCGACTTCAGCGTGCACGCCACCGTCACCAGCGGCGGCAGCGTCGTCCTGGGCCAGAGCGGGTCCAGCTGCAGCCTCAGCGGCAGCAGCTACACCTGCACGCTCAGCTCCTCCTCCACCGGCGCAGCGAGCGCGACGTACTCCGTCAGCGTGACCGAGTCCGGCGGACACACCTCGCGCTCGGCCTCGACCTCGGTCCAGGTCGTCGGTGCCAGTACGCCGATCGCCCCGGCCAAGCCCACCTTCACCAGCCCTCACAAGGTCGCGGTCGCCAAGCAGCCGCTGGTGATCACCGGCCGCGCCTCGGCGGGCGGCCTGAAGGTCCAGCTGCTCGTCGACCCCTCCGGCGCCCTCGACTGGAGCCACCCGACAGCGACCTGCACGACGCGCGCGGGCGGCGGCTGGTCCTGCAAGCTGCCGGAGAGCTTCCCGGCCGGCAAGCACCGGATCGTCGCTCGGGTCATCGACCCGGCGCACCCGACCCTGCCGTCGGCACCGGCGAGCTACACCGTGGTCCTGAAGGGCGCGACGCCGTCCACGACGGCGACCGCCACCCCGACACCGACCCCGACGCCCACGGCCACTCCGACCGAAGCACCGCCGACCACGACGACGCACTCGGACACCCCCAGATCAGGAGGTTCGTCGTCCTCGGACCGCAACCACCTGCTCGCGCTGCTGATCCTGGCGCTGGCGCTGATCACAGTGGCGCGGCCGCGGACCATGTCGGCCATCACCACCGGCTCGTCGGTCGCGTTCTCCGACGAGGACGCCGAGGAGACGCTGGCCTACCGGGCCCGGGTCGAACGGGTCGGACGCGGTGACCACTCCCCGACCTGGGCGGCGTTCGGCCACGACTTCACCGACTTCTGGAGCCGTACGGCGCCGCCGCTGATCGCCGCCCGGAGCGCGTTCCTCGGACGGCTCGCCGTCGACGGAACCGTCATCCGGGCCATGTTCGGGTCGCTGTGGTGGCTGGGCCCGGTCGCCGGCGTGGTTCTCGGCGGGCTCGCCGCGAACCAGACCAACGGTCACCCGCTGCCCCCCTCGACCAGCCTGCTGATCGCCGTCCTGGTGCTCTCCTGCTTCGACGCGTTCGCCGGCTTCGCGGCCAGCGTGGTCTTCGGGCTGCTCGCGCTCTCCGGGCTCACCGCCCACGGTGCGACCGTCATCATCGGCGTCGGGTTCCTGTGGACCGCACTGCCGTTCGTCGGCAGCATGCTCCGGCCGTTCCGTCGTCCGGGCGACGGCTGGCGCTACCGCTGGGACGTCCTCGGTGACGTCGTCATCGCCGGCGTGGTCACCGGGTGGCTCGCTCACGAGCTGGCCGCGTCGATGAACGCTTTCGCCGGAGTTGCCACCGGGATCCCGACGAACTCGAAGCTGATCGGCCTGGTCGCCGGGCTCGCGATCGGCGGACGGGTCCTGGTCGAGCACCTGGCCGACGTGTGGTGGCCCGAGCGGTTGCGGCACACCGAGGTTCCCGACGAGCTCCCGCGGCCCAACGCCCTGCTCAGCCTCGGCGGCGTCGTCGTCCGGGTGGCCGTGTTCGCCTTCGTCGGTCACGTCTTCGTCGGTACCTGCTGGCAGTGGGTGGCCGGGATCGTGCTGATGGTCCTGCCGGACGTCGTCGCGGTGCTGATCAAGAAGACCGAGATCTACTGGCCGAGCTCGCTACCGCTGCCGACCGGACTGACCGAGATCCTGATCCTGGTCGCCGCCGGGACCGCGCTGGTTGCCGCTGCCGTGTCGCACGCCACCGGCCACACGACAGCGCTGCGGGACGCGTTCCTGGTCGCGGCCCTGGTCCCGAGCGCGCTCGGCATCGCCAAGGCGGTGCGCGGTCCCGATCGCGAGATCGAGCCGTCGTCGTGGGAGCTCCAGCTCGCCGGAGGCGGCCTGGTGGTCACCGCGGTGATCTTCGCGGTGCACGGCTACTCGTTCTGAGGGCGCTCCCCGGTTGAGCCGGCGGGGGGCAGCACCGGGAGTCCGGCGGGCACACCGGTGGTCGCGAGCTCCAGGAGCGCGTCCACGTCGAGGTGCTCGGTCACCAGGTCGCCGAGCAGATCGAGACGGGCCTCCCGTCGTTCGGCGAAAACCACGTCCGAAGCGACCCGGTCGACGCCGGCGGTCGCAGCGACCTCGGCCAGGAACGCCTGCCGGAACCCGTCGCTCTCCAGGCTGCCGTGCCACATCGTCGCGAACACCGCCCCTGCACGCACGCCCCCGGGGAAGTCGTCGCCGCTGGTCAAGGCAAGCCGACCGTGGTGGATCTCGTACCCCGTCACCGGCTGACCCCACCCGGTCCCTGCCGGCAGGCCCAGCACCTTCTCCGCGCCGAAGATCGCGGTCACGTCCAGCAGGCCGAGTCCGGGTACGGCAGCACCGGCGGCGCTCTCGATGCCGTCCGGGTCCTCGATGCTCCGCCCCAGCATCTGCGCGCCGCCACAGATCCCGAGCACGGCCCGTCCGCTGGCAGCGTGCTCGAGCACCGCCTGGTCCAGCCCGCGGCTGCGCAGCCAGGCCAGGTCGTCCAGCGTCGCGCGGGTCCCCGGGAGCACCACCAGGTCAGCGCCGTTCAGGTCCCGCGGCGACGCCGCGAACGAGACGTCGACGTCGGGCTCGAGGCCCAGGGCATCCACGTCGGTGAAGTTGCTGATCCGCGGGAGCCGGATCACGGCCACCCGCAGCCGCTCGCCGTCCCGGGCCCGGCGTCCGTCCAGGTCGAGGGCATCCTCGGAGTCCAGCCAGAGCTCCGGGTGCCAGGGCAGCACCCCGTACGTCGGCCGGCCGGTCAGCCGGGTGAGGTCGTCGATCCCGGGCTGCAGCAGTCCGAGGTCCCCGCGGAACTTGTTCGCGATGAAGCCGGCGATCAGCGCCTGGTCGGCCGGTTCGAGGAGCGCCACCGTCCCGAACAGCGCCGGGAACAGCCCGCCCCGGTCGATGTCACCGACCACGACGGTCGGCAGGTCGGCGTGCCGGGCCAGGCCCATGTTCACGTAGTCGCCGGTGCGCAGGTTGATCTCGGTCGGGCTCCCGGCGCCTTCGGCGACGATCACGTCGTACCGGCTCGCGAGGTCGTCGTACGCCGCATGGGCCGCGGTCGCGAGCCCGGCCCGTCCCGAGGTCCAGCTGTCGGCGGTGACCTCGCCCGCGGGTCTGCCCATCACGACCAGGTGACTGCGGTTGTCGCCGCCGGGCTTGAGCAGCACCGGGTTCATCGCGGCTTCGGGTTCTGCGCCGGCGGCGCGCGCCTGGATCCACTGGGCCCGTCCGATCTCGGACCAGGAGCCCTGCCCGTCGGCGCAGACCATCGAGTTGTTCGACATGTTCTGCGCCTTGTACGGCGCGATCTTCACGCCGCGGCGGAGCAGCGCCCGGCACAGCCCGGTGACCACGATGCTCTTGCCGGCGTCCGAGGTGGTCCCGGCGACGAGCAGTCCGCTCACGCGTCGACGTCTTCCGGGATCTCCTCGTTCTTCTCCGCGTCCTCGTCGTCCTCGACCGGCGCGGCGGTGTCGAGCTGGTAGGTGTCCACGCACCAGCGGTACCAGACGAAGATCGCGAAGCCGCCGAAGAACCACCACTCGATCGCATACAGGAAGTTGCGCAGGCCGGTGAACCCGGAGACGTCCGGGTCGACGGCCCCGTCGATCGAGGTGAGCCCGGCTTGGGACGGACCGAGGTCGCTCTTCGACACGTGCGCGATCACGAAGCCGCTGTAGAGATCGTCCGGCACGTGCTGGACGATGCTGGCGATCCGCATCATCGGGATCACGTCGTTGTCCGGGGTCGAGTCGAACGACCCGAGGCCCTCGGTGGGCTGCAACCAGCCGGTGATCGTGACGGCCCCTGTCGGGATCGTCGAGGTGTGCGTCGGGCTCCAGCCACGGACCAGCGGCATCGCGGACTTGGTGCCGTCGACCAGGACCGGCGTCATCACCCAGTACCCGTGCTTCGAGCCGAAGTAGCGGTCCGAGACGTACAGCGTGGACGACCCGACCCAGGTGCCGTGGAAGGTGACCTGCTGGCCGACCGAACGGCCCGGGAACGTGCTGTCCCCGCCCATGACCTTGTCCAGCGCTACCGGGGCCCTGGCCGAGATGTCCCGGGCGGCGTCGACGCGGTGGATGTGCCAGGCGTCGAGCTGCCAGAGACCGAGCCCGGCGGCGGCAGCGATGCAGAGCAGCACCGCCAGGTGCCCGCCCCAGTACTTGGGCCGGAGCATGGTCAGGAGCACTCGACCAGCGTACGTGCGGGGTGCGACGATCAGCCCGTGACCTCCCTGATCCGGCACCTGAACTGCGCCACCATGTCCCCGACCGGCTCGATGGGCGGCCGGTTGATGCCGGCGCGGATGGTCTGCCACAGCCTGCTGGTCGAGGGGCCCGACAGCCTCACCCTGGTCGACACCGGCTTCGGGACCGAGGACATCGCGCAGAAGCGGATGGGCAAGCTCTTCATCGGGCTGGTCGGGCCGGTCCTCGACCAGGGCGAGACCGCTGCGTCCCGGGTCAAGGCCGCGGGCTACGCGATCGACGACGTCACCGACGTCGTGGTGACCCACCTCGACCTCGATCACGCCGGTGGCCTGCCCGACTTCCCGAAGGCGAAGGTGCACGTCTTCGCCGACGAGCTCGCCGCTGCCCGGGACCCGAAGGGCGTCAACGAGAAGAACCGTTACATCCAGGCCCAGTGGGCGCACGGTCCGAGCTGGGTGGAGCACACCCTCCCCGATCGGCTGAGTGCCGGTGACGGCTGGCTCGGCTTCGAGTCAGTGGCCCGGATCAGCGACGACCTGCTGATGGTGCCGACCCGCGGTCATACCCGCGGCCACGTCGCGGTCGCCGTACGCCGGCCCTCCGGTGGCTGGTTCCTGCACGCCGGCGACGCCTACTTCTCGCACGGCGAGAAGGAGCAGCCCGCCACGTGTCCTCCGGGCCTCAAGGCGTTCCAGTCGATCGTCCAGGTGGACTCGAAGGCGCGGCACGCCAACCAGGACCGGCTGCGTTCGTTCCACGCCGAGCACGGTCCGGCCGCCGGAACCGCGGAGCCGGTGACGATGTTCTGCGCCCACGACGCCGCCGAGTTCGACGCCCTGGCCGACGTCACGGACTGATTTCGGTTGGAACCGGGCGCGAATTCACATGGCAGCACGTGATTTCTGCACGAACATGTCGAAATATCGGCATGTTCGTGCAGAAATGATGTCGGTCGCGATCAGGCGGCGGCTAGGACATTCCACCGTCGTGGGCGAGCACACAACCTGTGATCATGCGCGCGGCCGGTGATGCCAGGTACACGATCGAGGCGCCGAGCTCGGCGGGCGTGATCGCGCGGCCGGGCAGCATCATCATCAACCGGTCGGCGACGCGCGGGTCCAGGTCGGCCGGGTACTTCTCGGCTACCTCGGTGACGATCGGGGTGTCCACCGTGCCGGGGCAGACGGCGTTGACCCGGATCCGCTCGGGCGCGAGCTCGAGGGCCAGCGACCGGGTCAGCTGGGTGAGCCCGCCCTTCGCCGCGGAGTAGCAGGTGGTGTAGCCCTGCGGCACCCGGCCGGCGACCGAGGACACGTTGACGATGTTGGCGTTCCGGGTGGCGCGCAGGTGCGGCAGCGCCTCCTGCATCACCATGAACGGGCCCTTGAGGTCGACGGCGTGGATGCGGTCCCACTCGTCGTCGGTGATCGTGTCGAAGCGGCCGAACTGGACGATGCCGGCGACGTTCGCCAGCACGTCGATCCGGCCGTGCTCGGCGGTTCGGGCGATCGCTGCCTTGACGGACTCGCGGTTGCCGACGTTGCACTCGACGTAGGTGACCCCGTCCGGGACGGTCGGGTGGATGTCGAGGCCGTAGACGATGTCGCCCAGGTCGCGGAAGAGCTCCGCGGTGGCGAAACCGATGCCGGACGCGGCTCCGGTGATGACGACGACGCGCGGGGTGCCGGTTCCTGTGGAAGACACGGTCATGGGTTCTCCTGGGTTTCGAAAGACGACTGCTCGGACCGTAGCAGCAGAACTAGAACCTGTTCTAGAGAAGGCGGCCTATCCACCGGCGCCGGATTCCTGGTGGACTAAGATGGGCTAAGGCACCTAGCGTGACGGGATGACGACCATGACAGCGGATGGCCCGGTGGTGAACGTCCACGAGGCGAAGACGAACCTCTCCAAGCTCCTCGAGCGGGTGGAGAAGGGCGAGACGATCGTGATCGCCCGTGCCGGCAGGCCGGTGGCCGAGCTGATCCCGGTCAGGGCATCCAAGCCCTTCGTCTTCGGTGCCCTCCAAGGCCAGCTCGTGTGGGACGACGACGCGTGGGATGCCGAGAAGGCCGAGGTCGCCGCCATGTTCAACGACGAGATCGAACCCGGCCCGTGATCCTTGTCGACACCCACGTGCTGCTGTGGTCCTTGGCCCGCCCGGACCGGATCGGCAGTCGCGCGCGACGGTTGATCAGCCGTACGGACGTTCGGTACGTGTCGGCGGTCAGTCATGCGGAAGTGACGATCAGGGGCGCTCGCAACAAGCTGAAGGCACCACCCGGACTGGCGGAGCTCGTCACCAGCGCAGGCTTCATCAACCTGCCCTTCGAGGCCAGGCACGCAACCGGGCTCGGGCACTTTCCCAGCCTCGCGCGGCACGACCCGTTCGACCGCATGCTCGTCGCCCAGGCATCGGTCGACGAGCTCACCCTGCTCACCGCCGACCACGCGTTGCTCGCCCTCGACCAGCCCTGGATCATCGATGCCACCCTGTGAGGCGCTACTTCATGACCGAACTCCCTGACTGGTCCGCCGACCTCGACCTGCAGCCGCACCCCGAGGGCGGCTGGTACGCCGAGACCTACCGGCACGCGCGCACGGTCGATACGCCCGCGGGCACCCGGGCGCTCGGCACCGCCATCTACTTCCTGCTGATGCCCGGCGAGTCGTCGGCCTGGCACCGGGTCGCGCCCGACGAGCTCTGGTTCCACCACCGCGGCGGCCCGCTCCGACTCTGGATCGGTGACCAGCCCGAGAGGGCGACCGAGCACCTGCTCGGCCCGGACGTCGCCGCCGGCGAGCGCCCGCAGCTGCTGGTCCCCGGTGGTCAGTGGCAGGCGGCACGTCCGGTCGACGAGGCCGTGCTGGTCAGCTGCGTGGTCGTTCCCGGCTTCGACTTCGCCGACTTCGAGCTCGGCGGGCCGGCTCCGGCCTGATCAGCTCCGCCGGACGCCCTTGTAGATCCCGCGCCAGACGATCAGCGGCTGCAGGAACGACCAGGCCGGGATCCTGAACGCCTGGCCGCTGGTGGTGAACACCTCGAGGCTGTTGCCCTGGACGCCGACCACCGACCCCCAGCGTCGAGCCGCCGGCTTGAACCGCTTCGGCGTCCCGCCCCCGAGGTCAGCCTTGATGTTGCCGACCAGCAGCGTATCCGCCCGGCTCCGGGCCGAGGTCCGCAACGGGTCGGTCGCGGCCACGTCGCCGATCGCGTAGACACCGTCCGCGCCAGGCACGCGCAGGTACTCGTCGACCACCACGAACCCGTCGTCGTCGAGCAGGCCAGGAGGCAACCAGGTCGTGTTCGGGGTGACCCGTCCGATCGTCCAGAGGACTGCGTCGGCAGTGGTCGCGGGCTGGCCGGTGCTCCACTCGACCGTGCCGTCGGTGATCTCGTCGCAGTCGAACCCGTCCGGGACCACGGCTCGGTGGCCCGGGTGCAGTCCGACACCGTGCGCCTCCAGCCGGTCGCGCAAGGTCGCCCAGACCTTCCCGTGATGGTGCGGGAGCGCGCGTTCGCCCGGGAAGTACAGGTCGACCTTCGTGGTCGGCCAGGTGCTCGCGACGTTCAGTGCGCTGCTGATCGCGGCCGCGCCACCACCGATCACGACGACCGACCCGGCCGCTGCCAGCCGGTCGTGGTCCTGATCGATCCGGGCGCTGACGTCGTCGCTGCTCTGCAGGTCGGGCCGTCGCCAGAAGCCGTTGCTGACACCGGTCGCGATCACCAGGACGTCGTACGGTTCCTCGTGCGTGGAGCCGTCAGCCCCGGTGACCTGGACGCTCCGGGCCTCGAGATCCACCCCGGCCAGGGACCCGTGCACGGTCCGTACCGCGTCGAGCCGGTGGTACCGGTCGAAGGAGACCCAGTAGTCGCGGGCCCAGTCGCGCGGTCGGGCCAGGCGCAGGCCGAGCTCCTGGCCGCTGACCAGTCCGGGCTTGCTGGAGACTCCGACGACGTCGGCGTACCGCGACAGGTGGATCGCGACCAGGACACCGGTATCCCCCAGTCCCGCGACGACGATCTTCGGTCGGCTCACACCGAGGCATTCCGCGGAGGGCGTGGCACGAAGCGCGGCACCCGGGCGATGATCTCGGCGTACGACGGCCGCCGCTCCAGGCTGCGCTCCTCCATCAACGGGATGCTCGCACCTTCGAACAGCGCGAACATGGCCACGGCTCCGACCAGGACCCACCAGTCGTGCGGCGCCGCGGCGACCCCGAAGAGGCCCAGCGCCAGCCAGAAGCTGAACTCACCGAAGTAGTTCGGGTGCCGCGACCACGCCCACAACCCCTGGTCCATCGCCTGCCCCGGCTGACGGACGCGCGCGAACCGGTACATCTGCAGGTCGGCGGTGAACTCGAGCACCACCGCTGCGATCCCGATCGCAGTGGCAACGACGTCGAGCCAGCTCAGGCCCCGGTCCGTCCTGGTGATCAGGACGTACACCGGCAGCATCCCGAGGAAGACCTGCAGGGTCGGGACGACGTGGATCGCCATCAGGTCGACCACGGCCTCGGCCTTCCCGGCGCGCTCGCGCAGCAACGGGTACCGCCAGTCCTCGTGGTGCAGACCCGGGAACGCGTAGATCCAGTTCCCGGTGAGCCGGATCGCCCAGAAGACCATCACGAAGGCTGCCAGCCAGATCCGCGCGCCCGTGGGCCGGTCCGCCTCGATCCACCAGGCGAGCATCAGCAGCGGCGGCAGCACGCTCCAGTACGCGTCGTAGAAGCTCGAGTTCTTGTGCAGCCGGCTCGCGACGAACACGACCCCGGTCGCGATCAGGTCGGCGATCAGGCCGTCCAGCCACAGGTGCGCGGTAGCCGGCCCCCAGGCGAACCAGGCGGCTCCGGCGCCGAAGGCGACGACGTAGGCGATGCCGACCCGTACCAGCGATTGCGTCTTGCTCATACGAGAAGGTATCTAGAACCTGTTCTAGTACGCCAGCGTTCCGCGGATTGTGAAGGCGTCTCCAGATCTAGAGGATGCCCAGGATCCCGAGGAGGCCGCCGCCCGACGGCGTGCTGCTCGGCGGGGGCTGGGTGCCCCCGCTCGACGGAGCCGGCTTCGCCTGCGGCTTGACCGGTACGGCGTACCAGAGGGTGCGCCGTGACCAGTGTCCCGGTGAGAGCCGCTTCCCCGAGCAGGCGACGATCACTACCCGTTCGTTCCCCGAGGAACGGAAGGCCGACCTGCTCGGCACGTCGTTGACCGGGTAGCTCTTCCGCTCGCTGACCCGGTAGCAGGCGACCTTGTGGTTCTTGCCGGCCAGCACGATCCGGTCGCCGCGGTGCAGGTTCTTGAGCATGGCGTTGCCCAGGGCAGATCCGTCGGGCCAGGTGTGGCCGGCGAGGAGCACGCTGCCGCGACGGCTCGCGGGGAGGGTCTGCGGATCCATCGACATCACCCACTTGTTGGCATCGGTGGTCGGAACCGCACCGACCGCGCCGGAGGACGTGCGCCCGACCTCGACCACGCGGACCGAGCGGCCGATCGCGGGGATCCGTGCCCGGGTCGGCACGAACCCGTGTCGCGGCCGCTTGCACGGGACCGTCGTCGACGACGTGCTCGCAGCGCGCTCGGTCGACCCCGACGCACCGGCCGGTCCGACCCCGAGGACGAGGCTCTGGGTCATCACGACGAGGGCCAGGCCAAGGGTTGCCCGGACGATGTTCGCACCACGGTTCGTTGCCACGAAACCGTTCAACGACGCAACGCCCGGCTGGTTCCGCTTCGCGGCTACTTCAGTGCGTCGGCCGAGCCGAGCACCCAGACGGCGAGACCGTGCAGTCCCTGCTTCCGGGCCAGCTTCGTGCGAATCGCGTACGACCTCGCGTCCGCCCACCACAGTCGGGTCCCGTTCGACAGCGTTGCCGACCACTCGCCAGAGGCGGGGTGCCAGACGGCTCTCGCGCCGTCCTTCCTGACCCGGGCACGGGCTGCCCGGTCGGTCACGGTCGTCCCGGTTCCGGACTTCGGCCAGGTGTACCCGTAGCCGGCCTGACCCAGGTCCACCCGTCCCGCAGGCACCTCGGTGAGGAGGGTGGCGAGGGTCCGCTTCTGCCAGCGCAGGTCACCGATGGGGCCGGGCCCCGACCAGGTCGGGCCGTGCTGGTCGTAGGCCATCAGCTGGACGACGTCGACCGCGCGCCCGAGCTGTTCGAGGTCGTAGCCCTCGGCGCGGTACTCGGCCACCGAGGTCGAGGCGCTGACGTCGATCGAGACCGTCTTCTTCGCGGGCATCGCGGCCTGGAGCGCCTTCGCGAAGCGGACCAGTCCGGCAGCGTCGCGTCTCTGCACCAGCTCGAGATCGATGTTCGCACCGTCGTAGTGGCCGCTGACGACGTAGCCGGCCATCGTCCGCGCGAGCCGGGTGATGTTCGCATCGCTGCTCAGCAACCCGTGGGCGGCGACGGTGTCGAAGTCACCGAGGTCGTTGCTGTAGTTGCTCACCAGCAGCTCGGTGCGCAGTCCTTGCTGGTGCGCGATCCGTCGTACCGAGGCCACGCTCGCGTCCGGCTTCTCGACCCGGGAGCCGGTGGCGTTGATGCTGACGCCGTCCACCGTCACCGTCGTCAGCGCCTTCGCGCTCGCCGCGATCACCGTGCGACTGGTGCCACCCAGGGCGTAACCGGTCACAGCGAGGCGGTGGGCAGACGACGCCCGGGCAGCAGGAGCCGCGGCGGTCAGGACCAGCAGGGAAAGCCCCACCGCTGCGGACGTCAGGGCCCGGGATGCAGTCACCCGACCACGGTAACGCCGGGATCTCAGTGGTGTGTCTTCTTGACCCGCTTGAACGTGAAGGTTGCCGGGGTGTGGTCGGTGTTGCCCGCCTTATCGGTCGCGCGGACCGAGAAGACGTGCTTGCCCTTCGTCACGGAGATCCGGCGCGGCGAGGCACAAGCCCGGTACGCACCCTTGTCCAGCTTGCAGCTGAACCGGGACCCGGCCTCGGACGACGCGAAGGCGAACCTGACCGACGAGGCCGTGGTCGTCCTGTGCGGGTGCGCGGTGATGCGCGTGTTCGGCGCCTTGGTGTCAGGCAGGGTCGGCCGCTCGTAGGCGCCCATGTCGGCAATCTTGGTCCCGTTGCCGTCGCCGTCAGTCGTTCGGGCATGACCGTCACGGTCGGTGGCGGGGCCACCCGCTGCGGGATTGCCCTTGTCGACGACCGGGGAACCCGGCGCGAGGTGGTAGTCACCGGTCGCCGGCTTCACGAAGTGCGGGTCCACGTGCAGGTTGCCCGGTCCTGCAACCACGCCACCGGAACCGTAGGCGCCGATGACCCCGCCCGTGTTCGCGTAGTCCGAGTACGACGCAGTGATCGTCGCGGTGCTGTTCGCTCCGGGTGTGCCGTCGTTGCTCGCCTCGGCCAGGAGCGAGGTCGCCGGACCGCTGATGATCGAGTTGGTCAGCGTGACCGTCGAGGCCTGGGAGACCGTGTCCCACTCCGAGGACGCCCGGACTCCCACTGCACCGGTCCCGCCGCCGACAACGGTGACGTGGTCAGCACGGATGGTCTTGGGGTCGGCGCCCGGGTTCGGGTTGGCCGCGACCAGTCCCTGTCCGAAGCCGCTGCCGGGGCCGAGGTCGATCACGGAGTCGTCGAGGTTGATCGTCCCGCTGTCGAGCGTCACGCCTTGGTAGTCGGCGCGGATCGAGAGCCGGGACAGGTTGTCGGTGGCGCCGGGGTCGGAGAGGTCGTACCCGGTCTGGCCGGTGATCGTGGTGTCGGTGACCGTGCTGCCGCCGTTGCTGTAGACGGCGCGCGACGACGCCACGGGCAGCTGGATCGCGGAGCCGGTCAACGTCGACTGCGTGATGTACACGCCTTCTCCTCCGGATGCCGCGGCGCCGTCGACGGTCACGTGGTCGGCGATCGCCTGGCTCAGCAGGACGATCCCGATGTCGTTGCTCGCGTTGCTGGTCATCAGGATCTTCAGGTTCGACACCGTTGCGTGGTTGGCGCTCAGGTACGACTGCTGGGTGGCGGACGCCGGCAGCGTCAGGATCGTACTCGCGCCGATGCCTCTCAACGTGATCGCATGGGTAGCGCCGTTGAGGTTGTACGGACCGTCGGAGTAGGTGCCTGCCCCCACGGAGATGATGTCGTCCACGCTGTTGGCGTTCGCCGCCGTGATGGCCGCAGTGATGGAGGCAGCGGTGCTGTCGCACGAGCCTCCAGGGCTGCCGACGCAGATGACGTGGGCGGCCGCGAAGGCCGGCGACCAGGAAGTCAGGGGCACGATCGCCAGAGCGAGCGCCCCGGCCACGAGAACGATTCGACGCATACCGCAATCTAGGCCGCTCGCCCGGCCCGCGGCACCGATCACCCGAATCGGGTGGGGATGGTGGAGCCTAGGGGACTCGAACCCCTAACCCCCTGCTTGCAAAGCGTGGGGGAAGACCGTCTCTGGCGTAACCGCGATCCTCGTTTTACGCTTGGAATGCACCCAGGGACCACCACGGACCCCCACGCATTCCCCACGGATTCCCCACGAAATCTCCAGCGTGGGGAATGATCTACACCCCCTGAGGAGGGACAACATGGCCAAGCCGACCAAGCGCGACTTCGGTGAGATCGACAGGTTGCCCTCTGGCAACTACCGAGCCCGCTACACACACGAGATGACCCGCTATTCCGCGACACACACCTTTGCATCGAAGGGCTACGCCCAAGCCTGGATTGTCGATGAACGGCGGCTCATCGAACGGGGAGAGTGGACATCCCCTGCTGATCGCCAAGCGAAGCGACGTCGGGAGGCTGAGGCAGCTCTGCTGAACACCTTCGCGATCTACGCGGAGCACTACCTAACGACCCGAACGCTTCGTCCGACTGCGGTGAGGGGTTACCGCCAAATTTTGAACACCCGACTGCTGCCCACCTTCGGCAGGATGCCACTGACGAACATCCGCCTGGCCGACGTAAAGGCTTGGCACGCTCACCAGCCCAAGAACACGCCTTCGCAGACGGCAGCCGCCTACCGATTGCTCCGAAGCATCTTGAACGCTGCGGAGGCTGACGAGCTGATCGACCGAGCGCCCGCTCGCCTGCGCGGTGCCTCGACAGTCAAGGTCAAGCGCCCTGCGCGCCCAGCCACCCTGGATGAGCTCCGCACCATCACCGACCGCATGGCCGAGCGCCTTCGCCTCCTCGTTGTGCTGGCCGCCTTCTGCGGTCTGCGTGAGGGCGAGCTGCTCGAACTACGGCGCGGCGACATCGACGCGAAGGCCGGCAAGGTCTCGGTATCTCGGGCTGTCGCCAAGGATGCCAATCCGACAGCCGAGGGGGCCTGTCCCGAATGTGGTCGGGTGATAGGTCCTCCCAAGACGGCAGCGGGGACCCGAACGGTCTACCTGCCTGCGACCTTCTTGCCGATGCTTCGAGCGCACCTGCTTGAGCATGCGGCCCCGGGAGAACGCGGCCTCTTGTTCCCAGGGGAACGGAAGGACCACATGTCGGTCCGCTATCTACTCGGTCACTACAAGGCCGCCCGCCTGGCTGCAGGGCGCGACGACCTCACCATGCACCATCTAAGGCACACGGCTCTCACACTCGCCGGGCAGGAGGGTGCGACCGCTGCGGAGCTGCAGCACCGTGCCGGCCATTCGTCGCACGCGGCCATGGCGATCTATCAACACTCCGATGAAGATCGCGATCGCCTACTTTCGGAACGCCTCAACGAGTCTGTGTCAGCCGCCTGGGATTGGGAGAGCTGACATGGATCGAATAAGTGTGGGATGCCGCAACGGGCACGAGTGGATCGAGGTCCAGGGATTCACGCTCAGGAGCGAGGACGAGTTGCTGGCGATGATGGAGCAAGATCCTGAGCCCCCATCTGAAGCACGGGTCCAGCGGGCGAAGACCAAGGCCGGCAAGTGGTTGGTGGACGTGGGCGCCCGACGGGGATCCGACCACATGCGCGGGCCTCGGCGCCTTGCGGCCGACGGCCTTCGGCGACCGCCGACGAACGATGGGAAGGTCCCGCTGGATTGCACTATCTGCCAAGCGACAGTGGCGAGAAGCGGCGTGGGCCTATCGAAGCTGCAGCTCGCCCTGGGAGACATCTGGGCTGCCGGCGAGTCGTCTCCAACCCTGTTCGAGGTTGCTGCTGTAATAGAGGCACGTAGTACCCAGAGGCGCCCGTAGGGACCTCGCCGCTTGTCAGGCTTGGCGGGCTTCGATTCTGCCTGAAGTTCAGCCCTACCTCGGCTTTGGCTTTTAGCCTCACGTCGGGCTTTGGGGTCAGTTTCTTGACCCTGAGGAGCCGAAGGTGGCTGCTTCCAACCCTGAGCGAGATCAGTCCGGTCGTCGTCTCGCTTCCGTTACTCGCACGATGGTCTACGCAGACTGCTCCCGGAACACCCTGTACCGCCGGATCGCAGACGGTTCGATCACTGCCTACCAGGCCGGCCGGATTCTGCGCATCGACCTCGACTCGGTTGACGCATGGCTCCGTCCGGTCAACGAGGGCCGGGCATGAGCACCCCGTCTCCCGACCTGCCTCGGTGGAAATCCGATGGATAGGGCTCTACCGGGCCACATGATCGACCTGATCCACGACGGGGTGCGGTCCGCTGAGCTGAAGGCCAAGGGAGATCGTGCCGTCTATGGCGCACTGTTCAGAACCGCAGCGAGCGCAATGCAACGTGGCTGGACACAAGTTGAGTGGGCCGACCAAGTTATGGACCCTCGACGCGAGCTCGGTCGCCAGGCCCTACTGAAGAGGGGTCGTCCCAGAGGTCCGGTGGGAACTGAGAAGTTCCTCGTCCAGGCTTGGGACGGGGCAGCCGCGTGGTTGAAGACGGCCGACAAGCCGTTCACCGGACTGGAGGTCGAAGACGAAGCTGGTCGCCGCTGGGAACTGGCGATGCTGGCAGTTGCCGATCCCGAGCGGGTCCTCAGCGACCACCAGCGAGCCGTCCTGAGCTTCGTATCGGAACGCGCCGCAAAGATCGGCACCCTACGCGTTGCCGTTCCGCAGAAGATGCTCAGGGAGGAACTCTCCCTCGGACAGACCGCAGCAAGGAACGCCCTAGATCGGCTGTGCAAGCTCGGATATTTGGAACTTGTTGAGAGAGGCCGACCAGGCGGAAAGAAAACGAAAGACCGCCGAGCCAACGTCTACGCCGTTGCTCCCGAGCTCCCGATGGTCACGGCTAGTCCTGTCCCTGAAACAGGGTGGTGGTGCCCCCCGGCAGTGACTAGTGGTGCCCCCCTCGCCACCGTCTCTGGTGCCCTGGAAGTGACTAGTGGTGCCCCCACCGTTAATGAGCCCAACAGAGAGGAACGCACAGTGATCACCCTGACCTACTCGCCCGAAGGAGACATCACAGTCACCTTGCCTGACGCCACGCCTCGCGAGGTGATCGAAGCTCTACAGGCTAGGAGCGTCGGAGTCGTACTCGACTCTGAGCTGCTCGCCGACAACGTCGCGCCAATCTTCGGCGGTCACCGTGATCGCCAGTCCGGAGCGACTACGTGGGGAGCGTCATCGTGACCGATCAGTTCTGGAACCGAGCCACGCCGCCCGTGGACTGGCGCGGAATGACGGCCGAAGATCGCCTGGTAGAGGCACTGGCCGCGCTGAGGGTGATCACGACTCGAATCGCGGTACTCACAGATGCTCAGTTCGCCGACGAACGCATTAGGAAGGCCCAAGCGGACCTGTGGGACTGTCGATCTCCTTGCGAAGACATCCGCAGACAGCTCGGAGATTGGGAGTGAGATCTCTGGCGGTCGCCCAGCTGAAGCGGACTCGCGCTGTTGAGCTGCTCGCAGCGGGTCGCGGCTACGACGAGATCGCAAGACAGGTCGGCTTCACCAGCCGTGGGAGCGCGTACCGAGCAGTCACCAAGGCTCTCGCTGAGCGGGAGATCGAGGCGGTGAACGAGTTGAGAGTGCTGGAGCTTGACCGGCTCGACGCCCTCCACGCCGCTCACTGGCAACGGGCCGTGGACGGAGACGTCCCCGCCACAATGGTCATCCTCGCGATCAGTCGCCAGCGGCTCCGGATCTACGGGACCCAGCCTCGCCGGCAAGGCGGGACGGCACTCTACGACCAGAGCATTCTGGTGCAGCCCTGACTGAAGGCAACACAAGGGAGGCAACGACACACCACGCCTACCGATGTCCGCGCTTCGTAGAGGCGTTCAGACGTTCCACCTGACCCAGCGACGACCCTGGTGAGTGAGGGCCCGGAATCACCGGGCCACGAACACCAGGAGCAGCTGTGTCCCAGATCGAAACTGAACCTAACTACCAGCCTGGACCCCTTCGCGACTGGCCAAGGCCGTACTGGTGCCGGGTCGTGGGTTGCATCGACGAGGCCGACGTTCGGAACTCGCTTGGCTGGCCGATCTGCTGGACCACGTCGCAAAAGGTAAGCGTGACGGCGCCCTTGCCTTCCGCGGCAGCCGCACCGTGTACATCTAGTCGGGTTGGCAGTTCTCCATCGTCCTCATCCGCTGAGCTGACCGTCGAACGGCACTACCAAGAGTGATGCGGCCTTGCTCCTGGTGAATGGATAGGCAGGCAAGTTCCCTGCCCTCAACTGGTACTGACCGTTGCCAGCAGGAACGCCCGTCACTCTGAAGGAGAATCGGCACTTGTATTCGACCTGAATCAGGGCCTGGTTTGGCGCCGCTGGCTCGGCGACACCGGTGTTGGGGAATGGAACCTGACCAACCAGCGCACCAGATGAGTTGAGGATCGCAATCTGTGTTCCGGCCAAGCTTTGAGCCGAACTGTCGGTTGCCAGAAGGGTGTTACACGGACCTCCGGCGCTGATCTTGAACGCGTATGGGTTGTCAGACAACATCTCCACCGAACCAGAGACAGTAATCGCGGACCTTGCTGGCGATCTCGCCGAACTCGACTGACCGCACCCCGTGACGGCAAAGATCGGAAGTAGGGCGACCGTCGCTGCCGCCCAGATGCGTCGATAGCGCCGAGCCTCGATAGTCCCGTTACCCATCCGCCCCAGTCCTTCAGGTGCTCCGCGCATCAACGAACTCACCGACGTATTCCGGCCGACAAACTCGTGGGTGCCCCGGGTTCTGCCTCCTGTCTCCAGCGGCAGCAGGTCACCCCTGCGCTATTTATAGCGTGTCACGGCGCTATCATCAACGATTCCGTCGCGTGCGCAGCTACCTAGGGGTGCCTTGCGAACTGTTCATCAAATCTGATCTCGCTGATCGCCAGCCCATCACCGAATTAGGGCTTGAAGCCGTGGTTGATGCAATCTCGACGGAATCCATCAATCGCATTGCTCAGCGCCGGCGGCGGGCTCAGCGGGTCCCAGTTGGTGCCGGAATAGGCGATCACGGTGGAAAGGTTCGGTCCGTCGCTGCGGATGTCGCGGTCGCCGGATTGGGCAGCCTCGCTCATTACATTGGTCAGCTCGGCCTCCCACACGGCCGCAGGATCTCCGAACTCAATGGAGTTCCATTCTTCGCACGCAGCTTGGGTGTGAGGGTCTGGCCCATCGTTGCCGGTCCTCAAGCCGACGAAAGCGACGATCAGTACCGCAACGAGTGCCGCTCCGGCCACGGTGGGCCAGGGACGCTTCAACAGCAGCCTGAGAAGGTAAATCGGCCATGTCACCCCCTGCCGACTAGGTACTGCGGCCGCATCTAAGGGCGGTGCGAGCTGGGCTTCGGTCCTGTCAGTCCACGCCGCACCGTCCCAATATCGCCGCGTACCCGATCCATCGTCGAACCACCCAGCAGGCGTTGTCATAGCACTCCCGTTGCCAACGATGAAGAGGCCGGCAGGTCGGCCTGCGCTATGTATAGCGTGGCTCGGCGACGTCGCCAACGCAACGGTTGCGTATGCAGTCGCCGGGGAGAAGGTCGCGTCCTCCGATCAGCGACTACCGCGCTGCCTTCGGTAGCCACCTACGCGAGCTGCGCGAGCAAGCCGGTGTTAGCCAAGAAGAACTCGCGCACCGCATCGATATGTCGCGGCGGTACCTGTCCGGTATTGAGCGCGGCGAGGCAAACCCGACCCTGGACCAGATTGTTCGCCTGGCGGATGCTCTAGCGATAAGCCCCGGAGAGCTTCTTCCCCCACGACTGCCAAGGGCACGCAACTAGTCTCCGTTTCGCCGCTCGGGTGCCAGAAAAGAGTTCGCAACGACCGTTGCGTCATTCCGAGCTTGTCAAACACGATCCGGGGCCAGATCTCCATCGCGAATACACTGCTCAGATTCGCTTGCGTTCACACTTGATAACGGCGCAGGGTCGGCAGGATCTCTGTCCCCCAATAAGATGGAGGCTTCTGGTGCTCAGCGATGAGAAGGCGTGCCCGTTATGCGGTGAGTCCATCAAGGCCGCGGCCATCAAATGTCGGTTCTGCATGAGCATGCTGAACTCGCCACCGCACCCGGCCACCCCCGGCGATCCTGGGCCCGACCTGGTCAGCTCTCCGATCGTCTCAATCCCGTCAACGCTAGACGACGCGGTCCCGCCGACTCAATTGCAAGCGGGGCAGAACGTCCTGGGCGTACATCTGGGGGAGATCGAAGTCGATGTGCCAGGCAAGTGGGTTGCGCAGAGGGTCATTCGAACGAGGCACAGCTGGAGGCTCGCCGCGACCGGCAGCATTACCAATCGTTCAACAGTTACTGGGAATTACGCAATCGACATACGTCACGGCGCGAGGTTCCAAGGCGGACGAGTCTCAGTTTTGAATCTCGTCCCGGGTGAAGTACGTCCCTGGACATTTTCCGACGACTTCAAGATGAAAAGCTGGAGGGATCAATCGCACGAGCTCGCATGCTCGGTAAGCATCTGGACGGAGACGGGACGCGATCCTTTCACAGGGGCTGTTACGGACACAGGAATTCTTGCGCGTCGCGATCCACAGTCATACGCGAGAGCGGGTAGTGCAAAGGCAGGCGGGATCCCGCTCTCAGAATGGCGTGGTGTTTCCCGCATGACACGCAGCGCGCAAATCTCATGCCACTGTGCGAACTGCGGCAATGACTGGGACTTAGATGGGCACATAGCCAATACGGTCGCCGACGAGCAGGGACTAGGCCAGCGTCTCAAGCGAAGCGGTCTTAGAAGCGAGGCTTCAGGCGCGGCGTTTACGCCGTTCAGTTCGGGACGCAGGATCGCTGCCGGACTTGAAAATCAGCGTCTCTCGACGCAGCTCGCATCAGCCCTGTCACTTGCGGCGTGTCCCGTGTGCGCGAGCATGAACGTGCGACTGGATCCGTAGGCTGGCTGCAACGATCGGTTCCCCTTGGATCTTCGTGGCGTCAGCCGAGGCGGTCTGGGGCGACTCGCCGGCTAGCAGCCCTTGGTGATCGGATATGTAATCCGGTCACCCAGATCGCGGCAGTTCCGGACATCACGACGGTGTCCCACAAGCAAACGGATTCGGACCAACAAGGGCATCGGGTCTTACAAGTTGGCAGGGGAACGTGTCGTTTCAATGATCAGCCCAGCTTCGAGTCCTTCCGTAAGGCAGGTACGGACGAAGAGTTCCTGGTCTAGGGCAAATCTGTCTGCAACGGCGACGAGGTAGTTCTGGCCAATGAGGTCAATGCGCAGGAGCTGGTAGGCCATCGAACTCTGGTCCAAGCCGGTGTCCGCTGCGATCTTGAGATGGTGAAGGCTGAGCTCGAGCTCATGGGGGTGTTGGAAGGTCAGTCCGGTAGCGATGTGCAGTGTGTCGTGCCAGAAGCGAAAAGCGTGATTGATCTCTGGGTGGGTGAAGATCGCGGTGTCGCAGTGAAGGGAGCTGACTGGCAACGCTATTCCAGTGCGCGCGCTGACGCGGTGCGCTTCGGTGAGGGTCTCGTACGTAGAGGGGGCATCGGGGACTCCGGTCCAGCCGAATCCGAGGGAGTCTGCGGCGTGATTGGCCTGAGCAGTCATGAACCGGCTGAGGGTTTGCCGCGCGCGAGCGTAGTCGGCCTCGAACTCGACCGATCGTCGTGAGACGAGGCGAGGAACGGTGTCAGCATCGAGGTGGTTTCGGGGTCCGGCGTTCGCCTCAAACCTGGCGGGACGGCCGACTGGTGGTGCGACGGCGGGCCGTTGGCGGGTGGTGTGGGTGATCGGTTCGCTGGGTTGGGTGGCCATGATCGGCTCCTGGATGGTGACGGGTTGATGCCGTCACCATCTGCGCGATCGCGGCTGGTAGCAGGGGAGCGAACCGGAACGAACTTCGCGGGGAGGGCCTGTGCCGGGGCCAACCCTCGTGACTCGACGTGTGTGAACCGCAGAAAGTCCGGGTAGTCCTAGTCACTCTGAAGGCGGGTGATCAGGTCTGATGTGAGGCGCGTGTCGGGATGATCCGGTCCGAGAATGCGCACGCGATCCGCCAGCAACAGCCGGAGCGCGACCAAGGCATCCCCAGCGTTTCCGGCCTGAGACTCTGCGTAAGCGACGGAAAACCGGTGAGCCAAGACGGATGGGTGATCGGGACCAAGGATGCGTGTGCTGTCGAGCAACACTTCCTTGAAGTCAGAGATTCCGGCGTCGATGTCGCCTGTTTGTTGCGCGCGCAGGGCGACAACGTTGTGGCGGCTGGTCAAGGTAAGTGGATGGTCCGAACCGAGCACGCGAGTCTCGTCAGCGAGGACCTGCTCCATGGCCGGGAGGGCAAGATCACCCCTTCCCGTTTCACCCTGGAAGTAGGCGATTCCGTGACGGGTGACAAGGGTGTCACGATCGTCGTCGCCCAGGACGCGCCGACGGTGACCCAGCAGGTCCTCTAGGTCAGCAATGGCGGCATCGACTTCCCCAAGTTTGGCGCGTACAAAAGCCATACAGTGCCTGACGCTGAGGGCGCGAGGATCGTCTGGGCCGAACAGACTCACGAGGTGAGCCAACAGTTTCGCGAATGCGGCGAGACTGGCGCTGGCATCACCCACTTCACCCTGGAGGTAGGCAAGGTTGTGCCGACTGAGCAGCACGTCCGGATGGTCGGGGCCGAGCACCTTGGTTTGCTGCTTAACGAGAGTCTCGTACTCGGTAATCGCCCCATCTACCTCGCCCGCGAAAGCGCGTATTTGCGCGACGTTCTGGCGTGCCGTCATCGTGAACGGGTGATCTGGGCCAGCCGTCTTCGTCAGGTCGTGCAGGACTTGCTTTTGGATCCAAAGGGCCTCCTGAAGGCGCCCGTGCTCTTGAAGCCACTTGGCTGCCGCAGTGACGAAGACCTCTGTGCGCGCCGGGTCGTCAGGTCTCAGGAGTCGGTTGTGGTGAAGCGCGTTGCGGACAATCTGTTCCGGTAGTTCACCTGCCTCCGCAGCGGACATCTCCTCGAGCCCATCGAAGGCCTCCGTGAGTCCGCTACGGGCAGCACGCCCAGCAGACTCACGGTCGTTGGGGTGAGCCTCCTGGATCGCACGCTGGGTCAGTCCGTGGATGCGGATGGTGTGGTTGCCGGGGGTCCAGGTGATGACGGAGAGTGCGTGGAGGGCAAGAAGGGCGGGTTTGAGGTCGGTGTCCCAGTCGGAGTCTTCGTTTTGGGTTATGTAGTTGATGGCGCGGCTGGTGGCAGTGAGTTGGTCGGGGATGCCGTTGGGGTCGAGGTGCGCGAGGAAGGTTGCGAGTCGGATTGCGTGTGGGCTGCGTGTGCCTGCTCGTTCGGCGCGTGATGCGGTATCGCTGGTGCCGACGAGGGTGTCCTGGGTGATGTTCCACAGGGTGGCGATGGAGCGGCCATAGGCGTCGTGGTCGGCTCGTTGGGGGAAGAGTTGGTCCAGGGTGCGAGTGCGGTCGGCGTAGTGGGTGCGAAACTGGGCGCAAGTGAGCATGTCCATGTCGATTAGCGCGGCGGCTTGTGCGAGCGCGGCGGGGTGGTAGCCCAGATCGTGCGCGAGGTCCAATGCCTCGTCGAGCGTGTCGGTTGGGAGCTCATCGCGGGCGATCAGCGGTTGGAGTCGATCGGAGAGGTATTGGAAGGCATCTTCTGGTTCGTAGACGCCGACCTCGATCACGGTGCGTCCGCCGGCGGTCATACCTTGTCGCCAGTTGGAGGTGACTATTGTGCGACCGCGTTCACCGAGGGGCCACAGGTGTCTGGCGGTTCCGTCGCCGTCGCGGTCGATGGTGTTCAGGTCGGGTAGGTCGTCGAGCACGATCAGCCAGGTGAAATCGTGTTCGGGTTTGATCGCCCGCAGGTCGTTAAGCAGCCGGCGCGCCTTTGCCTCGACTGGAAGGTCAGCTGCACCGAGTCCGTAGATGTCGTCATGAACGCGGCCGTAGCCGGCGAGCAGGTTGTCACGACTGGTCGCGTTGATCCAGACCTTGAGGTCAGCGTCCGACCTATCGAACTCGTAGGCGGCGAGCTGAGTCTTGCCGACCCCCCCATCGCCGGTGAGGACCTGCTGGGTGAACACCACCGTAGAGCCTCCAGCCGCAGCCTGCTCGACCTTCTCCAACACCGACTCACGTACCACGAACGCCGAAGGTCGCGGAGGAACCGGATCACCCGAAATCCGCCCACGTGCATCTAGCACCGGATTCCCCGGCCGCCGCTGCTCCTCCTTCTCCCGAGTCCTCCGCGCCAGGTGACCGATCAGCCGGTCAGCACGGTCAGCAACCGCGGCTCCATCGACTTGCCGCAGATTCTCTGGTGAGCGACGGCCGGCCGCGATGATCCGCTGACGCCACTCGGCGGCATCCGTTCCGTCAGCGCCCGCTTCGATCGTTCCGAGATCGAGGCCGACGCACAAATCGTCGAGCAGTGAGTCCACGAGCCTCTTGGTGCCCTCGGTGTTGGTCCGTTTGAGTGCCTCAGAAACCTGGTCGCGCCTCTTCTTGAACGTCGGCCAAAACGGTTGGCCCTTCGCGCCGGCTAGTGCTTTGAGCTCGGGTCCTGGCACCTGCTCCAGCGCCGGTGGCATCTTTGTCTTCGGATCGGTCTGCTTGAGTTGATTGATCCGCTTGATCTCGGCCCCGCGGGTCATCACAAGGGCGATCATCGAGTTGCTCGGGACAACGCTCCACTTCCCGAAGGCCGAGGGCCTCCACCGCGTGCCGTCCAGGTTTCTCCATAACGCTGGGAACCCGGCCGCCAACCACATCAGCAACTCCTCCTGAGGAGGCTGCTGGCGCGAAGCATCGCGCCGATCAGGCGATGAAGGAGGCCTCGGCGGATTCATGAACAAATGAAACCGGATCGGATACCGCCGACGCCACAGCCCATCTCATAGATCCACCGGGAAGCCCTCCGACTTAGCGGTTGCGTCGAGTTCGTTCCCGTTGGCTCCCCTCTGCGTGGTCGGGATGAGCGGTGTGCTGGGCGAGGCCGCTAATCCACCGGGAACAACCCGATGGGTAGGCCGACACCATCAAACGGAAAGGCAAGTCAATGCCCAACAACAACACCGACCCGGCCACCGCGAAGCGTTCGCCGAGTAAGGCCAGGCTCTTGCTCGCCGCAGTGCTCGCCACCACCGCGATCACGGGCGTGGCGACGGCGACTATCGAGCCCGCCAACGCGCAGACCGTCGCGATCCACATCAGTGGCACCGGCGGCGACGGGGTCCGGCTCCGGACCGACACCAACACCTCCTCGGCGACCCTGACGGTCATCCCGGAGGGCGCTGCACCTCCGATCGCCTGCGCCCAGTCTGGGCAGACGATCAACGGTGTCGCGATCTGGATGAGGGCGACCTGGAACGGCAAGACTGGGTTCTACGCCAGCGCCTACGACGACTCCCACTTCTCCTCGTGGGCCGACCTCTACAACAAGTACGGCATCCCCCAGTGCGGCACCACCCCCGCACCGACCCCGACGCCGAGCGTGACCGGCGCTCAGCAGACAGCCATGAACTGGGCCAAGGGCCAGGTCGGTAGCTACGGCTACCAGGGCCAGTGCCTGAAGTTCGTGTTCGACGCCTACACCGCTGCCGGGGTGAACCTGCGCAGCCAGGTCAACTACTCGATCGGAAACAACACCTACCCGATCGACATCTGGGGCAAGTTCACCAGGGGCACCACCGGTACCGGAACGCCTCCGAACGGCGCTCTGGTGTTCTACGCCGCCAAGAACGGCGACCGGACCCTGTCCCACGTCGTCCTGTCCGTCGGCGGCGGCGGCAACACGGTCAGCACGGCCGACTCCCTCGGCACGCCGATCCACTACGAGACCGTGGCGCAGCACAACTACGCCAACTACCTCGGCTGGTGGCTCCCCGCGAGTTGACCCTCGCTCATAGCCGCCGTGGCCCGGACCAACCCTCGCAACCCGAGCGGATGGTCCGGGCCACAACCATGCCCAGCGGGAGAAGCACCCGCAAGCGGTGCGTCCACAACGATCACAAGGTTCTCCTGGATCCAGGCACTCAACGAAATCGGAGGATCCGCCGAATCAACGGCGGCTTCCTTCGATTGAGGATTTTGCCCAGAAGGCCATCTGTTTGGGCTAAGCCAACGAAATCTCCTGGGTCTTGGCCGGGAGCGATCGGATACGCAGTCCGGTCACCGCCGATCCGCGACGTCACTGTGGTCGTGACTACTAGGCAGATGGGTTGGAGTTCTCGGCCCGCGTTTCTCATTTGCCGAGAGGCAAAAGTCGTCGTTCAGTTTGATGACCAGCGCCACCGTCAGTCGCAGCGCAATGATGTAGGTATGGAAGTGCGCAGCTTCGCCGTCCGCGTTCGCCTGTGATCCGTGAAGATACTTGTTCCGCAACTCGGGTCCGTTGCTGAAGTCCACGCCGTTGAGGAAGTAGTTGAAGTACTCGCCTTCGGCGTCACTCAACAAGGTGGAACTACGGGTCACCCAGCCCTTCGCCACCATGGCGTCGGCCTCGTTACGTCCGGCGTCTGAGAGCCAGTAATAGCTCGCTGCCTGAGTTGTGAAGAGTGCTCTGAGGATCCGGAATTGCTCGGCGTTCACGAGCTGGACCCGGGTTCCTGTGTCCTCGAGAACTCCCAGCGTGATCAGGTGGTCGATGCTTGGCTTCTGGTAGTCCTCGAAATCGGTGTACGCCACGTGATTCGCGAGAAGTAGTTTCGCGGCGTTCTCGGCATTGAGGTTCTCGTTGATGTAGCTCAGCGACGACTGGTCGGAGAACAGGAGATGCAGGATGCCAGCGATCTCCTGATCTTTCGTTGGGCAGATGTACTTTCCGTCGAGGAGGCTCGGCATTTCCTTGTATCGGACCTGTTCTGAGCCCATCGCGAGCAGGTCCCGGTCGAGCTCGCCGTCGTTCACGAACAGGGTGAACTGGCTTGCGATGCTTTCCATTTCGACGAAGAGATGCCTCACCTTCTGGAGGTAGGACGTCCCACTGCCCGACGGGGTGAAGGAAAAATGCGAGGCTCCGAACTCATCAACGAGGTACTCCCCGAAAAACCAGGAGATGACCTGCTCCAGGTCGATGTCCTTCGACTCCAGGAAGAAGTGGTAGAGACGCGTCTGGAGAAGGGTGCTTGTGTCAATGGCACGAAACACTGCGCCGATCTTGTATTCGGTCTTTCCTGTGGCTCCTACGACCCGTTCCATGACGCCAAGGTGTGCGGGGTAGGACGGAAGGAGCAGCAGTGCTTGGTGGTCAATAAACTCAAACAGGTGGACGAAGTTGTTAAGGACGCTGGGATTGTCGCTGGTCTCCTCGAACCACCGGCTGCTGTACGTGTATCGAGAAAGGAGTTCGCCTGAGTCCTGTATCTCGAACACGACAGGCTCATCCTGGTCTTCGGAGATACCCACTGCGCAGCCAGTTTTGAAGCCGGTGTTCTCCGCGAAGAATTTCGCAGTCAGCTCATCGTTGCGACGCTTCGCCCGAAGCTTGAGTTTGGCGTCGATTCCGGCGACGGAGTTCAATTTGGCTGTCGCGATCAGCCCGACGTAGTTCGGGTTGGCGTCCTCGCTGTCGATGTATCTCTCAAGGAGGTCTCGAACGTCTGCTGGCGTGACGCTAGGCGGGAGATGTATCTCTCCACGCACGTCCTCCTGCAGGTACTTGCGCACTAGGTGCTCGGCACCGTGGGGCGAAGCACACAACTGATCCCGCATCTCGGCGTCGTACGCGTGCACGAACTTCTTGCTCGTGAGCAGCACGCCTAGATGCACGCCTGCCGTCGTGAGCGCGGGGAGAGCGGTCACCGCGTCGCAGCGCTCGAAAGCCCTGTTCCGACCGAGAAGGTCCAAAAGGTCCTTGTGGTAGCCGTGGGCGACGCCAGCGACCGCGGCTGCGAAGTTCGCGTTGTCGATCGCCGTGAAGAACCGGGCTACTTCACTTCGGATCTCCGGGATCCGCGCCTTGGCCAGTTCGCGCTCCGCGTCGGTGCATTCGTTCGGAAATAGCCCATGTTCGAGGTACTGCTGAACGTTGTGTAGTTCGAGGATGTCCGTGGTGCTCGTCGAGGCATTTTTGGGGTCGAACTTGTTAACGAGTTCGACGACGCGAGGAGCGTGCCAACCTGCCGCCAAGTCGTGTACGCCATAGAACCGAACCCTTTGCACTGCTGCGGTCTCATCAGTCACCGAATGACCCCACTCCACCTCGTAAATCGAATGGAACCATCCTGACGGACCCCTAGGACAGATGCACTGGTTGCTACGCCGCGAGGACGCTCCAGTCGGCTAGAGCATCCTGGGCGACCGGATCAGTCGCCGATCACTCCGCAGATCGGCCCGAACACTCTTGCTTGTTCGCTTGGTGCTCGGCACTAGCGGAGACTGGTACAGGTCGGCGCCAGGATTCGGCTGGTGGTCGTACCTAGAGGCGGCACGCTGAAAGCAGGTCGGCTGAACGCCCCGTCTCGACGTCCAGACGTGGCGTAGTTCAGCTGTTTTAGTGGCTGGAGAGCACCTCGTAGATGACGAACCAGAGGATGGTAGCTAGGAAAAGTCCCTTGAAGAATTGGTCCCAGTAGGCCGAGCTCGATCTGCCGTCCCTTGTAGCGGCGTTCGCATATACCGCCGCAGGGACAAGCCCCAGGACTCCCAGCAGGACGGAGACCCAGAAAATCGTTCTCAGCTCGGAGTCTCGCGTCGTTCGGGGATCCTTTACATGATTGTCGGCCCATTCATTGGCCCGGTCGTAGGCAAGTTCTGGGCTAGCACCTTCCTCCTGTGAGCGCCACCCGCAGTCGCACACCAGGTCGATTTGGTAGATCCCATCGGCGTTTCCCACAGGTGAGCCAAGATGCACGCAATGGCCCACTGCGCCCCCAGTCACATGGCCAGTGAGGTCGCTACCTACTGCGCTCGACTCGGCCACGCGGTGAGCAGTTGCCAACATGGCTGCCGACTCCGTCGGCTCGACGTCACTTTGGCAGTGCTTGCACTTGATGGCTGCGCCTTGAATCTCTTCGGCACAGTAAGGGCACGAGCGAACACTCATCCAGCGAGCGTGTCAGATCAACATGCGGGCGTCCACGCGAAACATGACCGGACAACCAATCCGATCACCCGGATCGCCGCCGAACCCACGCGCCCCGCTCCAACTGACCCCTCAATCGCGTACTCCCACAACAGGAGGCGCGCACCGAACCCTGCTGGCAGCCCTCCGGTGCCGTGAAAGCTCGGCCATCCATCCGACTGGCATGTCTCACGGACATCGGCCTACCCACTCAATACAGTCCCGCCGTGACTATCCGCCTTACCGAGCGCCAGTTCGAGGTTCTCCGCTGGATCGGCGAAGGGTGTCCAGATCGCGAATGGCCCGACCAGTCCCACAAGGTTTCGGCTCGCGCCCTGGCCAGTCGCGGCCTCGCCGAGGTTGGGCGGAAAAAGAAGGTCTGGACGGCGACGATCACGTCCGACGGCAAGTACTACCTCGAACACGGAACTGCTCCAGTGCGTCCTCAGCCCGAGACGCTTGATGATGTCCCGCAACCATTGGCGCGTGGACAACACCGCACTGACCATCCGCTCCCGGACGCCACCACAAGGGCAATGCGCCGAGTACAAACCCGAGCGACACCAAAGCCGATCCAGCATTCGAAGCGTGAGATCAAGGAGAACTACATGCGCTACAAGGTCGTCGTCACCCGAGTGCAGGTCGCCGAGCGCTTCGTTAGAGCATCCACCGAGGATGAAGCCGCTGAGAAGGTCCAGGCGGAGTTTGACCGCCCGTACGGCTACTTCGGATCGTGGATCACTACGACGTCCGAGGTCGATGTCGTCGAAGCAGAGCAACCACTGTGATCGGACCGACGCATCTTTCGAACGAAGGACCGATGCTCCTGAGTCTTAAGGATGCCGCGAAAGCACTGGGCATCAGCTACTCGACCGTCCACGGCTTGATCAACCAGGGCGAGCTCGAATGGGTCGCGATGGGCTCACGACAGTTCGTCGCTCGCCAGGCCTTGATGGACTTCATCAGCTCGAACTCGCACAAGGGGTACTACCGCGCTCGCTGAGGACCCTCGACGCGATCACAATTCAGGCGTGCCGGCCCCTTCGGTCCAGGCCTGAGCTAGGCGGTCTACGACCTCCCAGAAGACATCCGGATCTCGACGTTCAAAGTCACCACGCCGCGAACGGCGGATCACAACTCCGAGACGCTCTAGCCGCGCAAGTTCCTTCGAGCACACCGTTGGGGGCACATCGGCGATGGAAGCGAGTTGTCCTGTAGTGAACTCTGGCTTTGTAAGACGAGCGATGGCGGCGTAGACGGCCAGGGCCTGATACCTACCGAACAGAAGCTCTGACTTCGCGCCCGTGTCCATCCACTGATTATGAACTGCACATTGCTAATTTGGAATCTAGAAAGTTCGCATGTGCCGCTAGTCTGTCGGAAGTCAGGCGTACTGTTCGAACACCTGTTCGATCAAGGAGATATGATGAGCCAGGACCTAATGCGTGGAGGCTCGGACCTAATGAGCCTGGCAATGCTCGCAACCAGGGCTCAGTCCGCTACTCGGCGAGCAACCGAGGCATCGCCCATCACTGGGGACCTTGAAGTCCTTCAGACGCTCGCCGGCAAGTTGGACGCCGTCGCGCTTTCAATCCAGTTCTTCGACTCGCGAGGACAGGCTGGTTCTGTCCCAGTTGGAGCGGTCGCTGCCCAGGTCGAGGTAACGATTGAGACTGTTGTTCATGAACACGCCGGGGACGCAGACAGGCAGCGAGTCGCGGACGAGCTGCACCGGTTGGCGGAGGTAGCGCGAGGGCTTCCGAACGACAGGTCACATGCTGACGATCTCAACGCATTTTGTGCCGGACTAGCTGGCGCGGTCTTGAGGCAGACGAGAAGCGTGGGCGAGGTTACGGCAGCGCTGTAACCGATGACGACCGCTGAGGCAGTGCAGGAACTGCACCAAGCACTCAAGATTCGTTGTGACGCCCTAGAGGGTCTACTCAGTAGCCTGCGCGGCAACCTAGGGAAGACCTGGGCCTCCTTGCAGGACATCATCGAACTGATCAAACCCCTTCCAGGTGAGGTCGCCAGTTCCGCTGAGTCTGAGTTGAGCCAGAACGCAGATCCGGACTCAAATCTGCAATACATTTCGATCCTGCTCCGTCACCTAAACTATGTAATCGACTTCGTCGAAAAGCATCTCTCGCACGGGACTCGTCCGGAGTTGTCCGACTCGCTTGCAGAAGAGATTCGCAACGAGCTCACCGCGCTGGGACTTGTGGACTGGTCCATCTCCATGTCCCACGGAGGCCCAGACAACTTCCTAACGACTCACGGCGACCTTGCGTCAGACGTTTACGGCCCCCTAGCCGCGGCAGGGAGCGCAGCGCGACCAGCCCACAATGTCGCGCTGTTTAAGGTGCCTAGGATCGAAGGTTCAGGTGTCCTGTGGCGCCCAGTGCTTCTGGGCCACGAGGCCGCACACGTGGCTATCCGAGCACATCAAGCCTTGGCCACTTTCGACCTTGCAGCCAAGTTTGACTTTGTCGTAGCTGGCACTATTCCCAACCCGCAGGCATCGGCAAACGACCCGGCGTCCCTGAGTGCGGGGCTCTACGCGATCGCCGAAAGCTGGGCAGTCGAGTTGTTGTGCGATGCGCAGGCCATGCGAAGGTTCGGCCCATCCTCGATTTGCGCGCTCGCCGAGTATCTGACGTGCATCGACTCCGTGGGCACTCCGTCTCTGACCCATCCGCCGAGGCACCTACGAATCAAGTTGTTGCAGCAGCAGTTGGGGGCCGTGGCAGATGCTCGTTTGGAAACGATGCTGAAGCCATGGACGGACGCAACTCCGGCCACACTTTCGTTCAACGAACCATGGGCAGACCATCTGGCGACCATGTTCCTGAACAACGCCTCGCACATCCCGACGACGGTTTCTGGTCTACCTGGCTCGACCTACGACTGGGCCGGCAGGGTCAGTCAGATTCACCAGGTTGCCGATGATCTAATCGCTGGCCTGCCGGCCGACGTAGCGCACGACGACGGCCAGGGCCACCAGGTCGTAGATCCTGCGGATGTAGTAAGCGCTGCCTGGATCGCTCGTCGCGAGGGAGCCGACTCGCCCTACGACAAATTGGCTCAGAAGTCCCTCGTAGACATCCAGTTCGTACGCAAGTGGGTGAATGCCGGAGGAGTCCTTCCAACGTCAGTCAGCGTCGGCAGTGGCAGCGCCGACGAGTCCCCATCGGCGATGTTGTCAGCGGCTGAGGTAGCGGCCCGAATTGCCTCTACGTCCACAGACCAGCGGCTTGAAATTCGACCGCTCCTACATGAGCCGGCGGGCAGTGGCGTAGACCTACGGCTTGGCTCGAGGTTCATCGTCTTCAGGCGTAGAGGCATCGCTGCATTTGACCCACTCGCCGACGACCTCGATCCACGAGCAGTTCAGCAGGCGGTTGAACTCGCACCTGGCGAGACTCTGATTCTTCACCCGAACGAAATCGTCCTCGGGGCCACTATGGAATACCTCAGCTTGCCGCCCGATCTGTCCGCTCAAGTCATTACGCGATCCAGTTACGGACGACTTGGACTTCTTACCGCTACCGCCGTGCAGGTTCACGCTGGGTTCAGAGGTTGCCTGACCCTCGAATTGGTCAACCTCAGCACCATTCCGATCACGCTGACAGAAGGCGAACGGATCGCCCAACTGGTCTTGTGGCGTTCAACCCCATCGGCCTCCAAACCAGGGAAATACAGTTGCCCCACCGGACCTGAGTTCTCGAAGGTTCGGGACGATCCAGAAGCAGATGTGCTGCGGAAGGTGCGTGCTTAGCCGGGCTCGCGATCAGCCCAGGCCGGAGTAGCGCTCGAAGAACTCGACGAGCTTCTGCAACACTCTCTGCTTCTTTGCACCGTGCTCGCCACCGGCGGAGAACCGCGAGGTGGGCGGCAGGATCTCGGTGATAGCTGTTCCCGCGGACGGCACGCTGCCGGCCCTAAAGGCAGCCTCGACGAACGCACGGGTCTCGGCGCCCTTGAGCTTCTCGGACTCGATAAGTTCGGCCAGTTCGGTTTCTCGACGTTTGGCAACGAAGGCTGCCCAGTCGGTCCCCACTTCGGAGACGGAGATCGACTCGACGAACTCCATGATCAGGTCGCTCTTGTTGCGCAGGGATGGGCTCGCGTCGATCGCGTTACGGATCGTGACCAGTGCCTCCATCTCCTTGTCCGAGCCGTTGCCCTTGGCCTCCCGCCACTTCTGCACCAGCAGCAGGATGTAGTCGATGTTCACCTCGACTTGTTTGATCAGCTCGATCTCGAATACGACGTCATCGAGGATGGACTCCTTCTCGATGACGTCCTTCCCTCGATGCCTGTCGTGCACGTTCAGGTAGATCGACTGGTAATCCTGCAGTTGCCGGGGTGTGAGCAGAGTGTCGCCGCTGAACTCGTCGAACGAAGTCAGGATGTTTCTCAACCGCAATACCGCACCGAACAGTGCAACGAACTTCTTCTCCGCGGCCTCTCCGAGTGGGTCCTCATCAGGCGGGAAAAGGGTGGTGAGCTCTTCGACAATGCCGGCGTAGGCGTTGTAGTACTCGCCGTACGGCTTGAGTAGGACGATGCCGTGGGCATCTTTGTTTCCGAAAAGGGCCAGTGCATCATCGACGTTGTCCTCGAGGTCTCGGAAGCAGACGATGTTGCCGTAGGCCTTCACGGAGTTCAGGATGCGGTTGGTCCGGGAGAAGGCCTGGATCAGTCCGTGCTGGCGCAGGTTCTTGTCCACGAACAGTGTGTTCAGCGTTGTCGCATCGAAGCCGGTGAGGAACATGTTGACGACGATCACCAGATCGACCTCGCGGCCTTTCAGCCGTCGCGCAAGATCCTTATAGTAGTTTTCGAACTTTGCCGCCGAGGTGTCGTAACTGGTCCCGAACATCTTGTTGTAGTCGGCAATGGCTCGCTCGAGGAAGTCGCGAGAGGAGGAGTCGAGCTCGCCGACGTCGAAGCCCTCATCGCCCAGGATGCCGCCGGCCTCTTCGTTCGCTGCGTACGAGAAAATAGTCGCCACCTTCAGCGGCTGGTAGCTCGACTGCGATTCCTTGAGTTGGGCCTGTTGCGTGGAGAACTCGTCGTAGTAGAGCTTCAGCATCGGGATCGAGGAGACAGCGAACATCGAGTTAAAGCCTCGGACGCGCTTGTCGCCGAGGGTGTAGCCAGCGGTCCGTTTCGTCTTAGCATCGAAGTTCTCCAAGATGTACTCGGTGACTCCGGCAATGCGCTCGGGGTGCATCAACACTTCTTCGGTGTTGATGGCCTCGACCTGTTTGTCCGTGACGTGGTCGGCGACCTTCACAGTATTTTGGTAGGAGACCTTGAAGGGCAGCACGTTGGCATCGTTGATGGCGTCCACGATCGTGTAGGTGTGCAGCTTGTCGCCAAAGAGTTGCTCGGTCGTACGCAGTTGGCCCCCGCCTGAGCCAGCGTTCTCGGCGAAAATCGGGGTCCCGGTGAACCCGAACAGGTGGTACTTCTTGAACGCCTTTCGGATCGACGTTCCCATGTCGCCGAACTGGCTTCGGTGGCATTCGTCGAAGATGAGCACCAGGTGGCCGGAGTAGATCTCGTGGCCCTTGTTCTGCTCGATGAAACGGGCGAGCTTCTGGATTGTGGTAACGATGATGTTGGAATCGGGGTCCTCGAGCCTGCGCTTAAGGTGACTGGTGTTGCTGGTGCCGTCTACAGCACCCTTCTCGAACCGCTCGTACTCACGGATCGTTTGGTAGTCCAGATCCTTGCGGTCCACCACGAACAGAACCTTGTCTACCTCGGGAACACGTGAGGCGAGCTGGGCGGTCACAAAACTCGTCAGGGTTTTGCCGGACCCGGTGGTGTGCCAGATGTAGCCGCCGGCAGCAACGGTGCCGAGCTGCTTGGAGTTCGTCGAGGTCGTGATCTTCTGCAGGATCCGTTCGGCTGCCACGATCTGGTACGGCCGCATCACGAGCAGAGTCCGAGTCACGTCGAAGACGACGTAGCGAGTCAAGACGTTGAGCAGTGTGGTCTTGGCGAAAAAAGTCCTTGTGAAGGCACTGAGATCGCTAATACGCCGGTTGTTCGCATCAGTCCACCAGGAAGTGAACTCGAACGTGTTCGAGGTCTGTCTCTTGCCCTTCTTGCCACCTTCAGCCTCCCTGATGCGTCGGTCGCGGGTGGTGTTGGCGTAGTACTTGGTGTGAGTTCCGTTGGAGATGACGAAGAGCTGTACGTACTCAAACAGCCCGGAATCTGACCAGAACGACTCGCGCTGGTACCGGTCGATCTGATTGAACGCCTCCTTGAGCGCAACGCCGCGGCGCTTCAGTTCGACGTGCACCAAAGGAAGGCCATTGACGAGGATCGTTACGTCGTAGCGGTTGGCGCGTTTGACGCCGGCTGCCTGGCCTTCGACTTCGTACTGGTTGATGACCTGGAGACGGTTGTTGTGGATGTTGGCTTTGTCGATGATCTTAATGTTCTTGCTCGTGCCGTCATCACGGACGAGGACCTGAACGTGGTCCTCCTGGATGCGTGCGGTCTTCTCGACGATGCCGTCGTTCTTCGCCGCGAGCTTCTCGCCGAAGAACCGCTTCCACTCGTCATCGCTGAACGTGACCTTGTTCAGTTCCTCGAGCTGGGTGCGCAGGTTCGTTTCGAGGTCGGCCGACTTGGTAATGGTGAGCCGCTCGTAAGCCTGGGCGGCCAGTTGCTCGATGAAAGCAATCTCAAGGGCCGCCTCGGATTGGTAGCCCTCTCCGCCAGAGGCGGGCTCACGTTCGTACGCTGCGACGACGGTGGACTCGTCACTGACCGCGATGGGCTCAAACTTCGTTGCGCTGCCAGGGGCACCAAGTTCGCGGAAGTCAGTCATCAGGCGCTCTCCGTGAAAGTGAGGAGTGTGTCTCGGTAGCACTCATACTGCTTGCGACGGGCAGCGAGTTCCTCGCATAGGGCGCCAACAATTAACTCGACCGCACCCTCGAACTTGTCGAGTACAGCCACTATTGCTTCCTGTACCTCGAGGGTTGGAAACGGAAAACGCTCGTTCTCAAACGTCGCAAGGTTGATGTTCGCCTGCGCGCTCCCCTGTCCCTTCGCCACCAAGCTCGCTCGATACGCTTGCAGGAGATACTCCACAAAGTGCGCGGACGCCCGCTGCGGGTCAACGACCATGCCAATGACGCTGTCGGGGAAGCACGCATCGAAACCAAGGATCCCCGTCTCGGCGATGTTCGCGGCAATCGTGATGCAGATCGTTCCTCGCGGCCACAGCTTGCTCTGTGCCAGCCCATCTTCGCTGTACGTCTGCGAATAGGCCGTCACAACGTGACTGCTGGTTCTAATGTCTCCGGTCTGAATGAATGGGTACAAACCTCCGTACAACTTCGGGTCATTCCGCGGACGGTGCCGTGACTTTCCTCGCCCGAAGTCGAGCGCCACTTCGCGGAGTGTGAGCCATACGGAGTCGTCGGTGTGGGATGTCAAAAGCCCATTGCGGAGGTACTCGTACTGCCGCCGCCGTGCCCGAAGTTCCGACTGCAGTTCCGCTTTGAGTTCTGCTTCCAACTGCTCCATCTTCTGGAGAATCCCTGCGATCTCCTGCTGCACGGCATGCGGAGGGACCGGGATCTTGATCCGCGCAAGGTCTGCCCCGTTTACTCGGCGAACCTTCGTACCCGTTACGTATCTGGACTTCTGCGCACCAAAGTCCGACGACTGGAAGAAGTAGGCGACATACCGCGGGTCGAGGGTGTGAGAGTAGATGTAAGCGTCGCCGCTCACCGCGATCTCGTCCGCACCGAGCCACGCAACTGCTTTGCAAACATCCTCATCATTCTCACTAGTCGTGGCGATAACTAGGTCGCCCTGCTTCGCTCTACGCAACTTCTTGGCAAGAATCGCCGTAACGAATGACTTCGTCGCCTTCGTAACGGTCCCGTAGTGGGTGAAGATCTGGCCGTAGTGGATGGCCCCTACGCCGTTGTCGTCTAGGTCCTTCTTCTGCAGACCGTTTCCTCGGGTGAAGGTGCCGACGTCGCCAAGAGTCGCGACCTCGACGCCGTTCGGACACAGTTCCGCGACGAGTTCGCTTAGGTGGCTCACGCGTCGCCCTCGAGGTCGGCGACGATGGCGTCGATCTGCACTCGCAGCACGTCCTGACGCTTCACGATCAGTTCAAGCTCTGCGTTAGCACGGCAATGTCGATGACCTCCCGAGTATCCGCACCTTGAACCCAAGCCGTTACTGACAGCTTGCTTTCTGCCGCGATGACGTCGTCGTTCGAGACGACCTTCGCATAGTGTTCTACATCGACGCGGGTTGCTAGGGCCGCCAAGATGCGGTCCTGGTGACTAAGCGTCAGCCTGTTCTTGTTGCCCTGACGGCTGCACTCAGCGGTGGCGTCGATGAACAGGATGTCGTTGGTTGCCTTCGACTTCTTCAGCACGATGACACAGGTCGCAATCGTGGTCCCGAAGAAGAGGTCCGGGGGTAGTTGGACCACCGCATCGACGAAGTTGTTCTCAACCAAGTAGTCGCGGATCTTCTTCTCCGCCCCGCCGCGATACAGCACGCCGGGGAACTCGACGATCGCCGCGGTTCCGTCCACCGATAGCCAATGAAGGATGTGCAGAACGAATGCAAGGTCAGCCTTGCTCTTCGGAGCGAGTACCCCCGCAGGGGCGTAGCGCTCATCGTTGATCAGTGTCACGTCCGCATCGCCAGCCCAACTGATCGAGTAAGGCGGGTTGGAAACAATGGCATCGAACGGTTCGTCGTCCCAATGGGACGGATCGGTCAGCGTGTCGCCGTGGGCGATGTCGAACTTCTCGAATGGCACATCGTGAAGGAACATGTTGATCCGAGCGAGGTTGTAGGTGGTCAGGTTGATCTCCTGGCCAAAGAACCCTTGCTTCACCTTGCCGTGGCCTAGGACCTTCGAGAACTTGAGCAGAAGCGAACCCGAACCGCAGGCCGGGTCGTAAACCTTGTTCACCTCGGTCTTCCCGATGACTGTGATCTTCGCGAGCAGTTCGGAGACTTCCTGCGGCGTGTAGTACTCGCCGCCAGACTTCCCTGCCGTCGAGGCGTACATGCCCATCAGGTATTCATAAGCGTCACCGAACAGATCGTTGGTGTTGTCGGCGAACTCGCCGCCAAGCGGGAGAGAGCCGATGGCTTCGAGGAGCTTGACGAGTTTCTCGTTGCGCTTGGCGACAGTGGGTCCGAGCTTTTGGCTGTTGATGTCCAGGTCGGCGAAGAGGCCCTTAAAGTCGTCCTCGGACGCTGTGCCGACCGAGGATGCCTCTATGTTGGTGAAGACGCGAGCGAGGGTCTCGTTCAGATTCTCGTCTGCGCGGGCCTTGTCGCGGACGTTCGCGAACAGCTCGCCGGGAACGATGAAGAAGCCCTTTTCAGCAACGACCTCGTCGCGGCCGTGCTCGGCGTCTGCGAGAGAAAGCGCCGCATAGTCGAAGCCGGGATTACCCGCCTCCCGCTCGGCGGCGTTGAGGTAGGCGGTGAGGTTCTCGGAAATGAAACGGTAGAACAGGATCCCGAGGACGTAGGTCTTGAAGTCCCACCCATCGACGCTGCCGCGCAGGTCGTTGGCGATCTTCCAGATCGTCTTGTGGAGCTCGGAGCGCTCGGCTTCCTTGGTCATCTGCGACACGGTCTGTATTCATCCTCAGGCTCGGAAACGTCTGGTCCAGTCTCGCAGCACGGTCCCGACAACACGGGCAAGATCGTGGACCCAAGATCCACCCCAACTGGAGTTATGCGAGACCGAACTGCTTGTCTTGGTTTCGATAACGTGGGATAATGGATACATCGCCAGGAACGTGTGCCCGGTAGTTGGCCCTGACTGAGCGATAACCCAGATGGCCGGTATCGGCCGGTCATCTAACGCTGAGCCCGTAGTCGTGATTCGTCACGGACTACGGGCTTTTTCTATGTCCGAAAGGAGAACACATGAAGATCCGCAATCTCGCGCAAATCCCCGCGCCGTCGCATGACGCGCCTTGCCTGACCGTGGCGAGGTACCTATCAGTTTGGCTGGCGGGGAAGCAGTCGCTTCGGCCTTCCACCCGAGCTTCATACGAATCGCACGTCCGGCTGTACCTGGTCCCGCACCTAGGTCAGGTGGTGCTTGGGGATCTCCGGCCCGAGCACATCGAGGAGATGTACGCCCGGATCGAGAGCGGCAATGGTGCCCGCACTCGTCCGGTGTCCACGGCAACGCGGCGCAGGGTTCATGCGACCTTGAACAGCGCGCTGAGTACTGCTGTGCGGCGTGGGCTCATCGACCGGAACCCAGCGACCACTGTCGAACTACCCGCAGTACGCAAGGCCAGGGTTGATGTCTGGACTGCAGTCGAGCTCGGACGGTTCCTCGGTCTGATCTCGGATGACCGGCTTCACCTGCTCTATGTCCTCCTCGGGCTACGTGGCCTTCGTCGGGGAGAGGTCGTCGCGCTTCGATGGTCCGACGTGGACCTCGATCACGGGTACCTGCGTATCGAGCAGTCCGCTGTGCGCGTCGGAAACCGGTCGGTCATCGGGCCACCGAAGTCGGCGTCCGGTGCTCGGGTGGTGGCGATCGACGCAGCCACCGTTGATCGGCTCGGTCGGCATAGGGATCAGCAGGACTGCGAGAGGGGTGATCGGATAGGGAATCCGGTCACCTCTGACCTGGTCTTCACCGCCCAAGACGGGGACCCGCTCGACCCGACCTATGTCTCGCGGCACTTCGACAAGCTCGTCGCCATCCACGGGCTGCCTCGGATCAGGCTCCACGACCTGCGCCACACCTCGGCATCGGTCGGCCTCGCCGCAGGAGAGTCGCTGATCGAAGTCAGCCGCAGGCTCGGGCACAGCTCGATCGTCGTCACGGCTGACATCTACTGCCACATCGCCCCGCACGTCGCCCAGGAATCAGCTGAGCGGCTCGCGGACCTCGTGTTTGCCCACTGAAGAAACACCAACAGGAAGGAATCACATGAAGACAAAGAAGTACCTGAACCGGCTCAAGAAGGTCGGTCGCTGGGTCAAGAAGATCAGGAAGCTCACAGCCGCCTGGTACTCCGCGACACTCAGGGAGCTTGCGCTGCTCTGGGAAGACCACGTGGACCGGATGCTCGGCGAGATCGCCTACGCCCAAGCAATCAGGGATCTGCTGCAGATCACCGTCGGGCTCTTCAAGCCCAACTACCTGGCCAGGTTCGTCGCCGATCAGATCCTCACGACGTACATGGCCCTACTGCGGCTGTTCCGTCCACCGGTTCATCTCGACGATGACGGGCTCTCCTGGGCCTGACCAAACGCTCCACCCACTCCAAGCCTCCGGCACTCGCCGGGGGCTTTTTTTGCGTTTCAAGAGAGGCAAGACCATGTCCAGAGAAACCCTTGAGCACTTGAACTCCAGCACCTTGATCGGCAACACCAATGCACGTGGAACGGCTTGGCACTACCGCGCCGACCTGCAAGCCGAAGAGCCCAACCATTACCCCGGGCCCATCCCGGTCGAAGACGTACGCCGGCGCTTGTTCGATTGGGAAGCAGTCTCTCGGCCCATCGCTGTCGAGCAGGTCGCAGACCTCGACACGATGACCCACCTCAACGAGTACGGGGTCCCGGCCAGGTGGGCGACGGTGTCGGACAAGCAGGCGATCTGCCGTTCTGATGACGATCATGTGATGGGGATCTTCTCCAACGGCTACGCGGCCCACCAGTACGACACTTGGTTGGTCACGACCGTGGCGAACATCCTCGACGACAGCCTGTCGATCTCTTCGGCCGGACTGTTGCGGACCGGCGCGGTCGCGTGGGTCGAGGTCAGCGTGCCCGAGTCCATCACCACTCCAGAAGGAGTTGAGTTCCGCCCCAACCTGCTCGCTACGACCAGCTTCGACGGGTCGATCGCGACAACGTTCAAGAGAACGATCACGGACGTGGTCTGTGACAACACCCGGGAAGCAGCACTCGCGGAGACCGGGCAGGCGTTCAAGGTGAAACACACGAAGTACTCCACAGCCCGCCTGGTCGATGCGCGGGACGCGCTTGCGCTCGTTCACACCCTCGCTGAGGACTTCGCCGCAGAGATCCAGCAGCAATGCTCACAACAAGTCCCCGCGGCCTCCTGGCGACGCTTCCTGGACGCGTACGTCCCGCGCACTGACCAGGTCGGTCACCCACTGTCCGGTAAGGCACCCACGCTCGCGGACAAGAAGCGCAGCACCTTGGAGCGGCTCTACGCCCACGACCTGCGGGTCGCACCCTGGGCAGGAACCGCCCACGGAGTGATCCAGGCGGTCAACACCTACGAGCACCACGAAGGGACTGTCAGGGGTGCGAGTAGAGCTGAGCGGAACATGTTGCGCACGATCGCCGGCGACTTCGGGAAGACCGACCGGGAGGCCCTAGCAGTTCTAGAGAAGGTGCTCGCGTAGGCCGTCACCCAACTCTACGAACCCGACAACCGCCTCCGACCGTCCGGTCTGGAGGCTTTTTCATGCCCGAAAGGAACCAAACAATGTCACCAACAACCGAACAAGAGCCTGTGAGCATCCACAGCCGCGGAGATGCCGCTGCGATCGTGCCCACGCTGCTCGGCTTCCACCCCATCGAGTCGATCGTGATCCTTGGGATCGGTGCCGATGCGCCGACGGCACGGATGGACTTCCAGCATGCGAACGTAGGCGACGTCCGTGACGCGCTGATGCCGGCGATCGGCTCTGGGCACTGGGGCCGCGGCTGCGTCGTCGCGATTTTCACCCAAGACTCCGTAGATCGGGCCGAGGAGTTCCTTGACGACATTGCCACCTGGCTCCCAGGGGTGCCGGTGTTCGATGCCTTCCGCGTCACCAGCGGTGAATGCTTCGGATCCTGGGAGGCAATCGGGGAACCGGTATCTGCACCAGTCCGACCTCTAGGCAAGATCGCGGCTTCGCGTGCGGGCCTAGTGCCTGATGTACAGAGCCTCACGGACATCAACGATGTCCTGACCAAGGCCATCGCCGCGTACAAAAGCGGCAACGGCGCAGCGGCCTGGATCTACCTCGATCGGCTAGAAGACTTGGTTGATGGGAGTGGCAACCTCCCGGAACGCGCACGCACCCTGGCCAGTCGGCTCCTGGCTGCGACCAACCCGAGGGGAATCGACCTGTGACCAACCACAACTGAGCTACGCCTGGGGTCTGTCGCCCCGGTGTTCACCACGCTCGACCCATATCCGCCTCCGACCATTCGGCCGGAGGCTTTGCCATTTGGGGGTGGTCACGGCTTCAGCCGTGGCCACCCCCCGAGGGATCCTTTTGCGTTCGGAACCAACTCCCTCTCGAACACACAGGTGGTCCCGCACCAGCGACATCGATGGTGCGCGAATCCCGTCGATCGACCCGATTCTGCGACGCCTATTTCGCACACGGGATTTGAGACGATTCCGTACGAGTGAGCGCGGGCACACGGGTTGTGCGACACCGGCGATCCTCAAAGGGCCGGTTGTGCGAACGCCGGGTCAATCGATCGTTCGAATGCGAACGTCGCGGTTGTACTCGACCGGATTCTCGGAACTGACCACCTTCGACGCCTGGTGTACGCGGCGTATCCATCAGGCAGCAAGCCCTGCGAGTCCAAGTGCCGTCGATATATCTCGGTCGGCTCGTAGGCAGCCCACACCGAGCGGTTGACCAAATACAGCCCCGGCACTTCCAGTCCAGGCCCGTAAACCCAAGCCTGATCGAACAACTCATTCAAAGTCGGGGCGTCCAACCTCAGCGTCTCTGTCCACGGCAGGGGAAGGACCAGCATCCCGTCCGCCGCTGCGCTCGTCCGCCGAATATCGGCGACCGCCAAAGCGAGACAGGATAAGGCGCATCGTGCAGCGTCCTCAGGCGGATCGGCGAACAAGTTGTCGATGTCGATCCGCGCGTACCCGTGCTCGGCGAGTTCGGGACGCGCCGAACGCATCCAGAACGCCACAGCCGGCGAGCAGTCGTACAACATGCCGCTCATATTGTCAGAGCCCGGTAGCGTGTCGGCCCGTCCCAGAACCCTCCGATTGTGGAGCGTGCAGCTCGTAGAACAGATTCTGCGGTTTGTAGGACGCAGCTCGGGTCCCCCAAGCCGAGCACCGCTCTGACAGAGTTCGACCCATGCCCGCAGAGTTACGCATGAGTTCGACGGAGGTCGAGCATCTTTCCATCACCGTCCTTGGTCGTGAGCACGCTGGCGCTAGCGACTACTGGGACGGGAACTGGATCATCTGCATGATCTCCGCAGCGGTCGGCGGATTCGTTGGTGACATCAGGGCTTCACTCCGCACCGACGAGATCCGCAGATTCAACGAGGATCTGAAGACCCTCAGTCAGACTCTCAGTGGTTCGGCGGTACTTGAAACCATGGAGCAATGGATCACCCTCACCGTGCAGGCGGCATCTCGCGGTCGGATCGAGATTTCGGGCGAACTGAGAGACGCGGCGGGCAACGGAAACGTCCTCTCCTTCGAGCTGCCAGAGGTAGATCAGACGTACCTCGGTGGTTGGATCAGCAGCCTGGATGACATTGAGCAGGCTTATCCGGTGATCGGCAGACCTTGAAGCGGAACTTGGCACGGTTCAAACCGACCGTGTCCGAAACCGTCCGATTGCGAACACGGACAGCTCGCCGTTGAAATCCTGCCGGTTGGGGACGTCTGGTGAGACCCAGTCAGCGCTCGCGGATGCTGACTGGGAACGGCGATCCGTCTTCGTAGGTGACGGGGTCCGCTGTGCAGCTCAAGGTTCTCGGCTGTAGGCGTTGCCCACAGTTAGCCAAGAGCGGGAGGTCTCGTGCGGCACCTGCGATGTCGATACGCAGAGCACGCACGGGCGCAGCTGAGGCCGGCGCGACAAGTTGCAGCACTGAGAACCACGAGCCGATGTTTACAGACCGCACTCGGATATGGGCCGAACCTAGCTGCTAGCCAAACCACTTGTGCTGAAGGGTCCTACTGGAGTCGTTGCCCTCGGCAAAGATGTCAATCCGATTCACGCCCCACGACACCGCCGACGGCACGCCGGAGACGTTGCCCCCGAGGTTCTCGGGTCCGGCCCAACCGCTGCTGTACCACTTGTGCCAGAGGTGGTGATCACTTCCGGTCCAGAACACGTCAAGCCGCCCGGATCCCCACGACGAGACTCCGGGGCCGGCGGACAGTCCGCTTGCAAGGGACTCCCACGGTTGCCACGCGGTCCCGTTGAACCACTTGTGCTGCAAGGTCTGGTTCGAGTCGTTGCCCTTGGCGAACACGTCGATCCGGTTCGGGCCCCACGACACGGCAGACGGAACGCCAGTCAGGTTCCCCCCGAGGCTCTCAGGCCTGGACCATCGACTACCGACCCACATGTGCCACAAGTGGTGGTCGTTCCCAACCCAGAACACATCAAGTCGCCCTGCACTCCATGACGAGACGCCAGTACCCGCCGAGACGCCGGTTGCCAGAGTCTCCCAAGGCTGCCACTTGCCGTTGAACCACTTGTGCTGCAAGGTCTGGTTCGAGTCGTTGCCCTTGGCGAACACGTCGATCCGGTTCGGGCCCCACGACACGGCAGACGGAACGCCAGTCAGGTTCCCCCCGAGGCTCTCAGGCTGAGACCAACCGTTGCTGTACCACTTGTGCCAGAGGTGGTGATCACTTCCGATCCAGAACACATCCAACCGCCCGGTCGCCCAGGACGACACAGCGGTACCCGCCGACACTCCGGTGGCTAAGGATTCCCACGCCCGCCATTTCGACGGTGCCGGCGGAGGGTTCGTCGCATTGGGATCGACCCAGCCCAGGTACGGCAGACCACGGTTGTTGTAGGCGACCTCCTCGGTCGCGAACCGGTCTGCACTGGAGCCATGCGTACCGATGGTCATGCCACCACTGACGGCGACTGCTGCGTGACCATCCGATCCGTACGACCAGAACGCGATCGTTCCGCCTGGAGGCGTCCCTGAATGGGTCATCCCCTTCGCCGCGTAATAGTTCCAAGCGGCCTGAGCAGTCGGCTCACGAGGAGCTGCTCCGCCGAACGCGTCGTACACGAACGTCCAGCAGTACCCCGACCATTGATGTTGACTTGCCGGCTGCTCCGAAGACGTGCCGTAAACCTCGTCGTTGTGGTTGGTCGCCCAGGAGACCGCGCCTGTTCCACTGGTCGCATGCACCGAGTTCACCCCGGACGCCGAGGTTGCCGACAGCACCAATAGTCCAGGTGCACCGGCAAAGGCGGCCAACGCGATAACCGCGACAAATCGCACACCGCGTTTCCGGAGGAAAGGGCGTACCGGGGGCCGGATGACCATGGAGCACTCCTGGGAGGGGAGGGGCATTGCACGGGTCCCGAGGCCTTTAGCCTGCCACACGCGGTTCCGCAAAGCGATCCGATTTACAGGCCAGGACAATCTGGACGACGCGCCAGTGCCGATGTAGTCGGAGGAGCACGACTAGACGACAACCACAGCACCACCTTCGAGGTCGTCCGTTTGGACGAGCACAAGTTCTATGCGGTGACGCGATGGCGGCAGGCGTACAGGTGGCACGGTGCCTTCACGGACCCAATAGCTGGAGCGGGCGTGAGAGGAAACGATTCCCCACGTATTCCCCACGTGGAGGTGAAGACCAGGTCACTTCAAGCTGCTAGAGAGTCAGAAATCACAGGATGACCTGCGGTTTCTCGTGGTGGAGCCTAGGGGACTCGAACCCCTAACCCCCTGCTTGCAAAGCAGGTGCGCTACCAATTGCGCCAAGGCCCCCGATGGAGTGGATCAGGCTTTGGTGACCGGGTCGGTCGCCTGCTGCCAGA
>JAOPXD010000063.1 GCA_025965315.1 Marmoricola sp. | reverse complement strand
GAAGAAGTCGACCGCCTCCTCGATTGGCATGTCGAGGACTTCGGCGATGGTCTTGCCCTTGTAGTGCACCTCGAGCGTCTCGCGGTTGTAGCGGGCGCCATGGCAGACCTCGCACGGGACGTAGACGTCCGGCAGGAAGTTCATCTCGATCTTGATCGTGCCGTCGCCCGAGCAGGCCTCGCAGCGCCCGCCCTTGACGTTGAACGAGAACCGACCCTGGAGGTAGCCGCGCATCTTTGCCTCGGGCGTGGAGGCGAACAGCTTGCGGACGTGGTCGAAGACGCCGGTGTACGTCGCCGGGTTGGAGCGCGGCGTCCGTCCGATCGGCGACTGGTCGACGTGGATCACCTTGTCGACGTGCTCGGTGCCGGTGATCTTGGTGTGCCGACCCGGGACCGTGCGCGCGTTGTAGATCTGCTTCGCCAGCGACGTGTAGAGGATGTCGTTGACCAGCGTCGACTTCCCGGAGCCCGAGACGCCCGTGACCGCGACGAACAGCCCGAGCGGGAAGGCGACGTCGATGTCCTGGAGGTTGTTCTCCCGGGCCCCGTGCACCACGAGCTCGCGGCCCTTCGTCCTCGGACGTCGTACGGCGGGCACCGGGATCGACTTGCGTCCGGACAGGTACATCCCGGTCTCGGAGTCCTTGTGCTTGAGCAGCTGCTTGACGGTGCCCGAGTGCACCACCTGGCCGCCGTGCTCGCCCGCGCCGGGACCGATGTCGACCACCCAGTCGGCCATCATGATCGTCTCTTCGTCGTGCTCGACCACGATCAGGGTGTTGCCGAGGTCCTTGAGCCGGACCAGGGTCTCGATGAGCCGCTGGTTGTCACGCTGGTGCAGCCCGATGCTCGGCTCGTCCAGCACGTAGAGCACCCCGACCAGGCCGGCGCCGATCTGGGTCGCCAGCCGGATCCGCTGGGCCTCGCCACCGGACAAGGTCCCCGAGGGCCGGTCCAGCGACAGGTAGTCCAGCCCGACGTCGAGCAGGAACCGGAGTCGCTCCTGGATCTCCTTGAGCACCCGCTCCGCGATCTGCTTCTCCCGCACCGACAGCTGAACGCCGTTGAGGAACTCGGCCGCCTCGTTGATCGGCAGCGCGCAGACCTCGGCGATGTTCATCCCGCCCGCACCGAGCTCGCCGAGCGTGACCGACATCGACACCGGCTTCAACCGGCTGCCGGCGCACGCGGGACAGGGAACCTCGCGCATGAAGCCCTCGAAGCGCTCACGGCTGGTGTCGGACTCGGCCTCCTTGTGCCGACGCTCGATGTAGGGCCGGACCCCCTCGAAGTTCGTGAAGTAGGCCCGCTCCCGCCCGTACCGGTTCGTGTGCCGGACGTGCACCTTGGTCGGGTGCCCCTCGAGGATCGCGGTCTGCGCCTTCTTCGAGATCTTCGACCACGGCGTGTCCATGGTGAAGCCGAGCTCGGCGCCGAGCGCTTCGAGCAGCCGTGCGAAGTAGTCGGCGATGTGCGCGCCGGACCAGGGGCCGATGACGCCCTCGGCGAGGGTCCCGTTCGGGTCCTGGATGATCAGCTCGGGGTCGACCTCCATCCGGGTACCGAGACCGTGACAGGTCGGGCAGGCGCCGAACGGCGAGTTGAACGAGAACGACCGCGGCTCCAGCTCGTCGGTGTCGATGTCGTGCTCGTTGGGGCACGCCATCCGCTCGGAGAACTTCATCTCCTTGCCAGGGTCCTTGGCGTCGAGGTCCACGAAGTCGAAGATCACCAGTCCGGACGCCAGGTTCAGCGCGGTCTCCACCGAGTCCGTCAGCCGCCGCTTGGACGAGGCCTTCGCGGAGAGCCTGTCCACCACGACCTCGATCGTGTGCTTCTTCTGCTTGTCGAGCTTCGGCGGGTCGTCCAGCTGGTGGGTCTCGCCGTTGACCCGGGCGCGCGAGAAGCCCTGGGACTGCAGCGACCGGAAGAGCTCGATGTACTCGCCCTTGCGGCCGCGGATCACCGGCGCGAGCACCTGGAAGCGGGTGTCGTCGGGGAGCTGCAGGATCCGGTCGACGATCTGCTGCGGCGTCTGGCGCTCGATCGCGGAGCCGCAGACAGGGCAGTGCGGGCGACCGGCACGCGCGTAGAGAAGGCGGAGGTAGTCGTAGACCTCGGTGATCGTGCCGACGGTCGACCGCGGGTTCTTCGAGGTGGACTTCTGGTCGATCGACACCGCGGGCGAGAGTCCCTCGATGAAGTCGACGTCGGGCTTGTCCATCTGACCGAGGAACTGACGCGCGTACGCCGAGAGCGACTCGACGTACCGTCGCTGGCCCTCGGCGAAGATCGTGTCGAACGCGAGCGACGACTTCCCCGACCCCGAGAGCCCCGTGAAGACGATCAGGGCATCACGCGGCAGGTCCAGCGACACGTCCTTGAGGTTGTGCTCCCGCGCCCCGCGAATCACGAGCTGATCGATCACTTCGTCCCCATCTTTTCGAACATCTGTTCGTACCAGTTAACCATCACTCCGCACAAGGAGCCAAGGATGGCACGCAGCACCGACAGCCATGTTGCAGACTGATGACATGTCTGCGGCAGATGACCTCGAAGCCCTGCACCACAGCGACCAACGCACGATCAGGACCGTGGATTCCCTCACCGACGACCAGTGGGCCGAGCCGTCGCTGCTGCCCGGCTGGACCCGCGCCCACGTGATCGCGCACCTCGCCCTCAACGGCGAAGGGTTCGCCGGAGCGCTCGAGGGCCTGCACGACGGCGAGGCCGTCGCGATCTACCCGTCGCAGGAAGCCCGCGATGCCGGCATCGCGGAGCTCGCCGAGGAGGACCCGAGCGAGATCCGGGACCGCTTCTACGCCTCCACCGAGCACTTCCGCCGGATCGCGGGCTCGCTGACCCGTGACGACTGGGCGGGCAACGTCCCCCGCCTGCCCGAAGGCCCCGCGTGGCCCGCCCGCCGCCTGGTCACCTCGCGCCGCCAGGAGCTCGAGATCCACCACGCCGACCTCGGGGTCGCCTACACCCCGCGCGACTGGCCGACGGAGTTCACGGTCACTCTGATCGACCGGGTCACCCGGGCGCACGCGGGCGCACCGGACTCCCCCGGCTTCGCCGTACGGGCCAAGGACCTCAACCGAACCTGGAACGTCGGCGCGGCCAGCCCGGTCGTCAGCGGCGCCGCCGGCTCACTCGCGTGGTGGTTGATCGGTCGCGGCCACGGCGAAGGACTGTCCTCGCCCGAGGGCCTCCCCGAGCTGGGCTCCTGGCAGCGCGAGCCCGAGCCGAAGCCTCAAGGCCGGTAGAGCTCGCTCACGCTCTCCGCTGTGGCAGTACCGGGCTGCAGCCAGATGCCCATCGTCAGGGCCTTGTGCCCGGCGAAGGCGCTGCACGGGACGACCTTCACGTCGGTCTGCCGGGTCACCACGATGTTGCCGACGCAGGCGGTGTCCGTCCCGATCGACACCGTCCGCCGGGCGCCCGTGTCGACGTCGATGTGATCGTCGTCGTACGGGTACATCAGCTGGTGCGCCTCGGCGTACGCCTTGCCCGCAGCATCGTTGTAGTAGGTGTGGAACGGCTGCACCGTCAGTGTGTTCCCGTTCTCCTTGACCAGGTGCGCGGCCAGGTACGTCGGCATCGCCGGCAGTGCGTTACCGTCCGCGGCGAACTTCGCCGACGCCAGCACGGAGCTGGTTTCGGGGTGTCCGGTGTAGTCGAGGATCACCACGTGCGACTTCGGCAGGAACCACGCCTGGGGGTGGAAGCTCGCCCCGCTCGCACAGCTGGCCGACCACCGGTTCCAGTCAGCACTGTGCGCACCCACCGGTCGCAGCCCCTTGCTGAACCCGGCCCTGGTCTCGATGCCGTTGATACGACCGTTGACCTGGGCAGGAGCGAACGGGCACTGCTCGACGTCGGTCGCCGGGTACCAGCCGTCCGCGACGTCGGGCGCGTACGGATCGGTATGCGCGCCGGGCAGGTGCGTGCCGTAGTCGATCTCGAGGCCCGCACAGCCGAAGACCACCTTGGTGTCGCCGGCAGGGTGCAGGCAGAGCCCAGCCGACGGAGACGTGTCGGAGTACACCGGCTGCCGGATCACCTGCCACCCATCGGGCAGGTCGACCGACATCGTGGTACCGATCGCCACCGAGTTCACGTCCGCAACAGCAGTGACCGAAGGAGTCGCCGTCGGCGAGCTCACGACCGGAGTCGTGCTCGGCGTGGACGACGGGCTAGCCGGCGCTGACGACGAGGCCGACGGGCTGTTGCCACCGCACCCGGCAACCAGGAGAACGAGCACTGCACCGAGAAGAACTCCTGATCGGGATCTCATGGAGCCGATGCTAGGCCGCGGAAGCGTCGACCTCGTCAAGCGCGCCGGTGGCGACGTCGAACACGAAACCGCGGACCTGGGAGGTCTTCGGGATGAACGGCGACGCCTTGATCCGGTTGATCGACTGGCGCACGTCCTCGGCCGCGTCCGGGAACGCCTCGGACGACCACGACGGCCGGATCCCTGTCTCTGCCTGGATCCCCTGGCGGAACTCGTCATCGGAGAACGTGACCATGCCGCAGTCGGTGTGGTGGACCAGGACGATCTCCTCGGTGCCGAGCAGGCGCTGGCTGATCGTCAGGGAGCGCAGCGCGTCCTCGGTGGCGACCCCGCCGGCGTTGCGGATCACGTGCGCGTCGCCTTCGGACAGTCCGAGGATCTTCGCCGGGTCCAGGCGGGCGTCCATGCAGGCCAGGACAGCGACCTTGCGTGCCGGCGGAAGCGGCAGCGGGCCGTCGAAACCGCTCTGGTACTCCTTGTTCGCGCTGAGGAACTCATCGGTGACAGTCATCATTGCTCTCTTCTCTGAGTTTGTGTAGTGACTTGGTGTACTTAACGTACCTCCGTGCGCAACCACCCACCAGTCCCAGGTCCTAGGCTGGGCCCATGGCAACGACGTACACCGGAAACGTGACCGCCGGGGGCACCCCGGACACCCGCGAGCTCAGCCACCTGATCATCACGAAGGTGGCGGTCGACGAGACGATGTCGAACAACTGCTACGTGCTGCGCTGCCGCGCTACCGACCAGCAGGTCCTCATCGACGCCGCGGACGACGCACCGACCCTGCGGACGCTTCTCGGAGCAGCAGGTGCCTCGAAGGTCATCACCACCCACCAGCACTGGGACCACCACCGAGCGCTTGCCGACGTCACCGAGGCGACGGGCGCGGTGACGGTCGCCGGCGAACCCGACGCGGTAGCCATCACCGAGCAGACCAAGGTCGAGATCGACGACAAGGTCGAGCACGGCGACACGATCGAGTTCGGCGACATCCGCCTCGAGGTCATCAGGATCACCGGCCACACCCCCGGTTCGATCTGCTTGCTGTACGACGACCCCGACGGCACCCCGCACCTCTGGACCGGCGACAGCCTCTTCCCCGGCGGTGTCGGCAACACCTTCGGCGACGGCGACGCGTTCGTCAGCCTGATCAACGACGTCGAGGAGCGCATCTTCGGGACGCTCCCCGACGAGACCTGGTTCTACCCCGGTCACGGATCCGATTCTCAGCTCGGCGTCGAGCGGCCGCACCTCGCCGAGTGGCGCGAACGCGGCTGGTGACGTGGACGTACGCACGATCGTGGTCACCGGCGCGAGTGACGGCATCGGTCTGGAGGCAGCAAGCCAGCTCGCTGCCCAGGGACACCGCCTGGTGCTCGTCGGCCGGAGCCCGGGCAAGGTCGCTGCAGCTGCCGCCCGACTCGTCGCCGAGTCCCCGACGACCCAGGTCGGTTCGTTCGTCTGCGACTTCTCCGTCCTGGACGACGTACGCCGACTCGCGGACGACCTCCTGGCGATCTGTCCACGTATCGACGTCCTGGTCAGCAACGCAGGGACGGCCTACCCGAGCAGAACGCTCGTCGAGGGCGGGCTCGAGGCAACGTTCGTGGTCAACCACCTGGCCGGGTTCCTGCTGACCGAGCTGCTGCTCGACCGGATCATCGCGACCGGTGACGCGCGGATCGTGATCACATCGTCGGTCGGGCACGCTCACGCCACGATGAACTTCGACGACCTGCACTTCGAGCGCGGCTACCAGACCCACCGTGCGTACTGCCGCTCGAAGCTGGCGAACGTCCTGTACACGCGGCACCTCGCCCGTCGCCTCGAGGGCACCGGCGTCACCGTGAACGCGGTCCATCCCGGAGCCGTCGCGACCAGCATCTACGACGGCTCGCCCCCACTGGTCAAGCCGATCATGAACCTGGCCAAGCGGCTGGTGATGATCTCGCCCGCGCGCGGCGGAGCGGCGCTCACCCGGCTCGCCACCAACGACGACGTCGCCGGTCTCAGCGGTCAGTACTTCACCAAGGACCGGGTCAAGGAGCCGGCCCGGCTGGCCAGGGACCGCCACGTCGAACAGCGCCTCCTGCAGGTGAGCAGACAAGCAGTCGCACTGCCCCCGGTGCCGGACGAGCGCGGGTGCTGACGCCCTCCGCGACTACGCGCGGATCGCAGCCGACCCCGGCAGGGTCTTCACCAGCCGCGCGCGCCGTCGCCGTGCGCTGAGTCCGCGGCCCAGCTCGCCGGCGACGAACCGGGTCGCAGCAACGGCCGCGTTCAGGTTCGGCTTGACCTCGAGCCCTGCGCCCATCCGGCCGATCTGGGACTCGTACCACTCGGACTCGCCCGCGAAACCGATCGCCGTGGGCAGCGTGTAGCGCGGGAGGGTGGTGCCAGCGGCCCCGGCCAGCAGCTTCGCCGGCAGATCCGGGTCGATGGCCATCGGGCGGCCGAGGCCGATCAGGTCGACCCCGCCGTCGTCGAGCAGCGACTCCATCACCGAACGGGTCCGGATCCCGCCGGTGAGCATGATCGGGACGCCGCCAGCCGCTGCGCGCGCACGACGAGCGAAGGCTGCGAAGTAAGCCTCCTTGGCGCCGGCACCGGGTCCGAGCTCGGTCACCTCGCCGAACAGCGCCGGGCTCTCGTAGGTCCCACCCGAGATCTCGATCAGGTCGACGCCCTCCGCGACCAGCAACCGGATCACCTGCTCGGCGTCGTCCTCGGAGAAGCCGCCGTGCCGGAAGTCCGAGGAGTTCAGCTTCACCCCGACGGTGAAGCCCGGTCCGGTGCTCGCCCGCGCCGCCCGGACAGCTTCGACCAGGACTCGCGACCGGTTCGCGACGTCGCCGCCCCAGGCGTCGGTACGCCGGTTCACGTGGGGCGAGAGGAACTGCGCCAACAGGTAGCCGTGGGCAGCGTGCACCTGGACGCCGTCGAGCCCCGCCTGCTGGCAGAGCGCAGCGGCGGTGCCGAACGCGGCGACGATCGACTCGATCTCGGCTGTATCCAGAGCGCGCGGACGCGCGAACATGCCCATCATCGGCACGGCTGCGCTGGCGCTGGGCGCCACCGGGGTCGCGGCGAGGAAACGGTTGGTCTGGCGTCCCGGGTGGTTCAGCTGGGCGATGACCGGCGAGGCAACCGCAGCCTCGCGGAGGCGACGCAGCCCGTCGATGTCGAGGTGGCCGTCGGCCACGATGTTGCGGCTGCGCTCCAGGAAGCGTCGGTCGACCATCAGGTTGCCGGTGACGAGCAGACCACCGGCCGAGCCCCGGGCCCAGCGACGGTAGAGAGCTTCGTGGCGCGGCGTGGGCTGGTTGTCGGCATCGGACAGGTTCTCGGTCATCGCCGCCTTCACGATGCGGTGCGGCAGCACCAGTCCGCTGGGCAGGGTCAGCGGGGTGTCGAGCTGGGTCACCAGGGCTCCTCGGGTCGTCGCACCGATGCTTCCACACCGTCCGGGGACGAGCGTCAGGCCTCCACGATGCGACTCAGCAGGGTCACCGCGTCCGCGAGCGTGTCGCGTTCGTCAGCGGTGAGGTTCTCCTCGATCGCAGCCGCGAGCCAGCCGGTGATCTCGCGGCGTTGCTGGTCCAGCGCGATCCGGCCGTCGTCGCTCAGGGCGATCAATGTCTGACGGCCATCGGTGGGATGGGCGTGCCGCGAGATGTAACCGGCCTCGTCGAGCTGCTGGAGGGTGTGCGCCATCGACTGGGGTCGGACGAGCTCGAGGACGGCGAGCTGGCTCGCGGTCTGGGGACCGATCCGGTCGATCGTCCGGAGCACCCCGAACTGGTGCGGCGGAAAGGCCGGATTCGCCCTGATCCGGCGAACCAGCAGGGCGACCACAGCACGGAGGTCCTCGGCGATCAGCACCGAGCCTGCGGGACGCGTCGTGGTGTCTTCCATGTCACAAGCATACATATCTACAGACGATCTGCACAGATGACCTGTATAGTTGAGACGTGAACAGCTTCCGTGAACGCGCCTTCGTCCCTGTGCTGCTCTTCGTCGGCGCCGTGGTCTCGATCGTGAGCAGTCTCGGTGCGCCCCTGATCCCCCGCCTCGCCGAACGCCTGCACACCAGCATCGGCAACGCGCAGTGGGCGCTGACGGCAACGGTCCTGGTTGCTGCGGTGGCCTCGCCGCTGGTCGGGCGGCTGGGCGACGGGCGCCACCGCAAGCGGATCATGATCGTCAGCCTCGGGATCGTCGTCGCCGGCGGCGCCCTGGCCGCGGTCGCGACCACGCTCCCCCTGCTGATCACGGGACGCGCCTTCCAGGGACTGGGTCTCGCGCTGATGCCGTTGGCGATGGCCTCGGCCCGTGAGCACCTCCCCGCCGAACGTTCCGGTCGCGTCATCGCAGCGCTCTCCGTGGTGGCTGCCGCGGGCGTGGGCCTGGGCTACCCGATCACCGGGCTGCTCGCCGACCACGGCGGGGTCGAGGTCGCCTACTGGGTGGGCACCGCGGTCAGCGCCCTGGCGCTGCTGCTGGCGTGGGTCGTCGTACCGGCTCCGGAGCAGACCGGCGAGACCCACCCGATCGACCTGCCCGGCGCCGGGATCGTCGCCGTCGGACTCATCTCCCTGCTGATCGCGCTCGACAAGGCGGCCGACTGGGGCTGGGGCTCGCCCCGGGTGATCCTGATGATCGTGGTCGGCCTGGTGCTGATGGGACTCTGGACGCTCTACGAGCTCCGGGTCACCGACCCGCTCGTCGACCTCCGGCTCGTCAAGCGCCGTCCGGTGCTCACCGCCAACGTGAGCGGGCTCCTGCTCGGCCTGGTCATGTACATCTCGATGGTCTGCCTCACCGAGTTCGTGCAGCTCCGCGGGTTCGGCCTGGGCGAATCGGTCTTCGTGGCCGGACTGACCCTGGTGCCGCTGTCCGTGCTCAGCGCCTCGGTCAGCCGCACCCTTCCCTGGGTCGCTGCCCGGATCGGCCTGCGCCCGGTGATCCCGTTCGGCTCCTTGATGGTGTCGGCGGCCTCGGTGTTCTTCGCGTTCGACCACTCCCACCTGTGGCAGATCTTCGTCAGCGCCGGCCTGCTCGGTGTGGGCCTCGGCTACACGTTCGCCGCCATGCCAGGACTCATCGTCGGTGCGGTCCCCGCCGAGGAGACAAGCAGTGCGATGGGCTTCTACCAGGTCTCGCGCTACGTCGGCTTCGCCATCGGCAGCGGCTTGGCCGTCACCCTGCTGCGCGCGTTCGGCGACCACGGCGAGCCCACGCTCGGGTCCTACCAGGCAACCGCGCTGGTCGCCGCCGGGCTCGGCGTCGTGACGGCGGTCGTCGCCTGGCTGCTCCCCGGGTCGCAGCCCGCCGTACGGGCCTCGGCCGATCTCGACGCGTTCGAGGTGGAAGAAGGCATGCTCGCCGCCGCAGGTCTCGAGGATCTCGAGCTGGTCGTCGGGCGAGGCCGCAGCTAGGCACCAACCGAGATTCGGCACGGACCGACTGAACTCCACCTCGGCCACCCTGACCACACCGCCGCCTGAGCGGCGCACTACTGAACGGCACTACGGCGAGCAGGGCCGTATTCCGGTAGGTTCAGGGCGGAGAAAACGGCGTAAACCTGTACGCCGACACCGAACGGAGAGCACGTGAAGCTCAATGGAGCGACGGTCCTGCTGACCGGCGCGACCGGGGGAATTGGCCACGCGATCGCTCGGCGCCTGAAGAACGAGGGCGCCGACCTCATCCTGACCGGCCGCAAGGCCGACGTCCTGGCACCGCTCGCCGCGGAGCTCGGGGCGCGCAGCGTCGTCGCCGACCTCGGCAACCAGGCCGACGTCGATCGGCTGCTTGCCGAAGCAGGGCGTATCGACATCCTGGTCGCCAACGCAGCGCTTCCAGGAACAGGCGACCTCGCGACGATGACCGTCGAACGCATCGATGCCAACCTCGACGTCAACCTGCGGACCCCGATCATGATGGCGCGCGCACTGATCCCTCAGCTGACCGAGCGTGGCACCGGCCACCTGGTCTTCATCGGTTCCGTGTCCGGAATCGTCGCCTCGCCCGGCAGCACGCTCTACAACGCCACCAAGTTCGGCCTGCGCGGATTCACCGCTGCGCTGCGCCAGGACCTGCACCCGACCGGCGTCGGAGTCTCGATCGTCGAGCCAGGCTTCGTCCGGGACGCCGGGATGTTCGTCAACAGCGGCATGGAGACGCCGAAGGGCACCCGTACGGTCACGCCGGAGAAGGTCGCTGCCGGCGTGGTCAAGGCGATCGTCAAGAACCGCGGAGAGATCGTCGTCGCGCCTCCCGAGCTCCGGTTCGGGGCGCGCTTCGGCTCGCTCTTCCCGTCGGTCAACGACGCCGCCCAGCGCCAGGCAGGCGCTGCCGAGATGGTGAGCAACCATGCCTACAACGATTGACCGCGAAGCCTGGTCCGCGGCCGCCGTGGGCGCCGTTCCGGCTCTCGTCGCCGCGCTGACCGGGCACCGGCGTACCGCGGTGGCTCTTGCCGCGCTGCCCGTCGGAATCGTTGCCTTCTTCCGCGATCCCGAGCGGACCGTCGACATCGCTCCCGTTCCTGACGACCTGGTACTGGCTCCCGCCGACGGCAAGGTGATGCATTCCGGGCCTGGTCAGCCGGGGGTCGCACCCGAGGGCGACTGGCAGCAGGTGAGCATCTTCCTGAGCGTCTTCGACGTGCACATCAACCGGACGCCGTACAGCGGGAAGGTCACGGACGTGACCTACCGCCCTGGCAAGTGGCACGCGGCGTACAAGTTCGAGAGCGCGACCGAGAACGAGCGCAGCGACATCACCCTGTCGCACCTGGTCGACGGCGCCGAACGCACGGTGATCTTCCGGCAGATCGTCGGACTCGTGGCCCGCCGCGTCGTCACCCGGATCTCGGCCGGCGACCAGCTACGCACCGGCGACCGGATCGGCCTGATGAAGTTCGGGTCCCGGATGGACATCTTCGTACCGCCCGAGGTCGAGCTGACGGTCGCCCAGGGTGACCGGACCGTCGCCGGCGAGACCGTCCTGGGGCGCTGGCGATGAGCGAGGACGCCACCGTCTCGGCTGACCCTCGGCGAAGACGCCGGTTGCTGCGGCGTCGACGGTTCCGGATCGCGTCGCACTCCGGCGCCGAGGTCGTCTCGCTGCGCCAGCTCCCGACGAAGGAGCGGTTGCGCGTCACCGCGCCGAGCATGTTCACCGCCGGCAACATGGCCTGCGGGTTCTCCGCGGTCCCGTTGGCGTTCAACCACCACCCGCACTGGGCCGCGATCCTGATGACCGTGGCCATCTTCATGGACATCGCCGACGGAGCTGTGGCCCGACTGGTGGGAGCGACGTCGCCGTTCGGTGTCCAGCTCGACTCCTTGGCCGACCTGATCTCGTTCGGGCTCGCGCCCGCGGTCCTCGTCTACACGTGGGTCCTGCCCGAGTGGCACGTGATCGCCTGGTTGGCGGCGTACTTCTGGCTGGCCTGTGCGGCCTTCCGGCTCGCGCGGTTCAACTTCACCATCGACCCGCACGCGGACAAGCGGTACTTCGTCGGGATGCCGAGTCCCGGTGCCGCTGCCGTGGTGATCGCGACCGTGTTCGCGCTGCACTTCCCGAACGACGGCGTCGGCCCGTCCATCCTGCTTCCCGCAGTGATCAGCGTGGTGCCGGCCCTGCTGATGGTCAGCACCGTCCGCTTCAGGTCCTTTCGCAACCTGATCAACCCGCAGACCCAGCAGGCCCGGGTCCTGACCGCGCTGCTCGGCGTCGCGTTCGTGGTGGGACTCATCTTCGAGCCGGCGCCGACCATGCTGGTCGTCGCGTACTCCTACGTCCTGACAGCACCGGTCGGCGTGCTCACCGCACCGCTCCGACGCCGGATCTTCGGGACGGAATCGGTCGCACCTCCGCGGCAGCGGCAGCAGTCGGTCTTCCTGCCGTTGCACGACGACAGCGAAGACGCTGAGGACGACTAACCGTTGTAGCTGATCCGGATCTTGTCGGACAGCGGCAGCGCCTGGCAGGTGAGCCGGATGCCGTCGGCGAGGTCCTCGGCGTCGAGGACGTCGTTGTGCTTCATCGACACCTCGCCCTCGAGCACGATGCAGGCGCACGAGCTGCAGTTGCCCTCGCGGCAGCTGAACGGCGCGTCGACACCCTTGCTCTCCAGGAACTCGAGAAGGACCTTGTCGCCCGTCCAGTCGTCGAAGCTGTAGTGACTGCCGTCGAGCTCGACCTCGATCGCGACCGGTCCGGCGAACGCCGGGGCAGCGGGTTGCTCGGTCTCGTCCGGCTCGTCGGCGTCGTCGGCCTCCGCGAGGGTGGCCTGAGCGGCAAGCACCTCCTCGACGTCGCCGAACGGGTTACCGCCGAGGGAGACGAACTTCTCCTGGTGGCGCAGCTCGCGAGGGACACCCAGCTCCTTGAGCGCCGTGGTGACCGCCTTCATGAACGGGGCCGGGCCACAGACGAAGGACGTGTAGCCGCCGAAGTACGACGCGAACAGCGACAGGCCCTCGAGCGACGGGAGGCCCTGGACGGACTCGAGCCAGTGCACCACGGTGAACCTGCTCGGGTGCTCGCCTGCCAGCTCGGTCAGCTCGCGGGCGAAGATCACCGAGGTCTCGTCACGGTTGGCGTAGAACAGCACGACCTTGCCGGAGCCCTTCTCCAGCGCCGTCCGCGCGATCGAGATGACCGGGGTGATGCCGGAGCCACCGCCGAAGAGCAGCAGGTCGACGTTGAGGTCCTTGGGCGTGAAGATCCCGCCGGGGGGTAGCACCCGCAGCCGGTCGCCGGGCTTGAGGTTGTCGCAGATCCAGTTCGACGCGTAGCCGTCGACGGTGCGCTTGACGGTGATCTGGTGCCGGCCGCTGTGCGGGCTGCTCGACAGGGAGTAGCAGCGCGCCGCGAGGCCCGTCTGGTCGCTGGGCACGGCGACCGTCAGGAACTGGCCCGGCGTGTAGGCGAAAATCGCCTGGAGGTCCGCGGGCACGTCGAAGACGATCGACTTCGCGTCTGCAGTCTCCTCGATGACCTCAGCGACGTTCAGCCGGTAGGACTCAATCGCCATACTCAGTAGCCATCCTCTGCCCCCACCTCGATCGCGCCGTCCTTGACGGCGGCCTCGATCGAGGAGCGTAGCCGTGAGCAGGCGACCCGGATCGGCCGTCCCTCGGGCTGGGACTGGGCCTTCTGGAACTCGGCGCAGTGCGCCAGCGAGTCCTGGTTCCACTGGATGGCCGTGTGGTGGTCGCTGTTCTTCTTGACCTTGACCCTCGCCAGGCAGTCGAGGCAGGCGATCTCGACCAGGCGGTCCTCGGTGTAGCGCCGCTGGTCCTCGACCGTCTCAGGCGAGGTCGGGGCGAACGAGACCATCAGCCGCGCTCCATCAGTGCGCGACCGGAAGACCGGCCGCCGCGTCCTCGGCGGCCTTCTTCTTCAGGTTCTCGGCCACCTCTTCGTGCCAGTACTCGTTGGCCTTGGTGGTGTCGACCTCGAACTCGAACCGCTCGACCATCTCCGGAACGATGTCCGCAGCGTCGGTGTAGAACTGCTCGTACCAACGGCGCAGCTGGTAGACCGGACCGTCCTCCTCGCACAGGAGCGGGTTCTGGACGGCGATCTTGTTCTTCCAGATGTGCACGTCCTGCAGGAAGCCCTCACCGAACATCTTCGTGTACTTCTCGGCGATGAAGGCGACGGTCGCGTCGTCCATGCCCTCGGGCTTCTTCACGGTGATCCCGTACTGCAGCGTGAACGAGTTCGCGCTGGTCGCGATGTGCGTGTTGATCAGGATGACCTCGGTCTCGAAGCCCTTGTAGTTCACCCAGAGCCAGTTGATCATGTACGACGGACCGTAGTAGGTGGCCTCGGACTTGAGGAACAGGTCGTTGCCGCCGGCGCTGTAGCCGCCACCCTTGTCGGGACGGCCCGTCGACTCCATGAACTGGGTGGCGATGTGACCCTCGAAGACGTTGCGGAAGCTCGTCGGGAACGAGAAGTGCACGTAGTAGAAGTGCGCCATGTCGGCCACGTTGTCGATCAGCTCACGGCAGTTCGAGCCCTCGATCTCGGTGACGTTCCAGCTCCACGGGGCGTACTCGCCCTCGGCGAGGCCGGGAAGCTGGTACGGCAGGATCGAGCGGTCGGCCTCGGAGCCCTCCGGGTCGAACCAGATGAACAGCTGGTCGTTGACGATCGCGGTCTCGTAGCGCTGCGTCTTGGCACGCATCGGCACCCGGCGCGCGTACGGGATCGCCTTGCACTTGCCGTCGCCGCCCCAGCGCCAGTCGTGGAACGGGCACGCGACCTCGTCACCCTTGACCTCGCCCTGGGTGAGGTCGCCGCCCATGTGCCGGCAGTAGCCGTCGAGGACGTTGAGCTCGCCCTGGGTGTCCGCCCAGACGACGAGCTTGCCCTCGAACGCGTGGATCGCGTGCGGCTTGCCGTCCCGGAAGGACTCGGCCAGGCCCAGGCAGTGCCAGCCACGGGCGTACCGGCTCGGCGGGATGCCCTGGTCGAGCGAGCGTCCCTGGGTAGTGGCACTAGCGGTGGCAGTGCTCATCGGTACCTCCCGGTGGAGAACATCTGGTGTAAAACAAGAACAGGTTATAGTTTTAGCCGTAGCAAATCCAGTCTTGACGCCATTGTGCGCGCTCCCACCCCCGACCTGGGTCACACCGTGAGGATGTCTTCGTGAAGATCGCACTGAATGAGGAGCACGAAGCGCTGCGCGCCGAGCTGCGCGACTACTTCGGGCAGCTCGTCACTCCTGAGGTCCGCGCCGGGTTGTCCGTCGCGACCAGCGAGTTCAAGGAAGAGGGCGCCCGGGTCACTGCAGATCGCGGCGAGTTCGGCGATGCCACTGTCTACAAGAACGTCATCCGTCAGATCGGGCACGACGGCTGGCTCGGGATCGGCTGGCCCGAGGAGTTCGGCGGCCAGAACCGCTCCATGATCGAGCAGCTGATCTTCACCGACGAGGCCGCGTACGCCGGCGTACCGATCCCCTACCTGACGCTGAACACGGTCGGTCCGACGATCATGCGCTTCGGCAACGACGCCCAGAAGGAAGAGATCCTCCCGAAGATCCTCAAGGGTGAGATGCACTTCTCCATCGGGTACTCCGAGCCCGGGTCCGGTACCGACCTGGCTTCGTTGCAGACCAAGGCGCGCCTGGAGAACGGCGAGTGGGTGATCAACGGCCAGAAGATGTGGACCTCGTTGATCCAGTACGCCGACTACATCTGGCTCGCTGCCCGGACCGATCCCGACCTTCCCCGTCACAAGGGCCTGTCGATGATCCTGGTCCCGGCGGATGCTGCTGGGTTCTCGTACACGCCGGTGCACACCGTCGCCGGCGTCGGGACGTCGGCCACGTACTACGAGAACGTGCGCGTTCCCGAGGAGAACCTGGTCGGTGGCGTCAACAACGGCTGGGCGCTGATGACCAACCAGCTCAACCACGAGCGGGTCGCGCTCACCTCGGCCGCGCCGCTGACGCAGTCGGTGGCCCTGGTCCGTGAGTGGGCGCAGAACACCAAGAACGCTGACGGGTCACGGGTGATCGATGCTGAGTGGGTGCAGATCCTGCTCGGCCGGGCGCACGCGCGGGTCGACATGCTCAAGCTGCTCAACTGGAAGCTGGCCTCGTCCGCTGACGACCTGTCGCCGGCGCACGCCTCGGCCACCAAGATCTACGGGTCCGAGCTCGCCACCGAGGTCTACCGCGCGCTGATGGAGGTCGTCGGGCCGGACGCGATCGTGAACGGCGACTCGGCCGGCGCGGTGCTCCGCGGACGGCTGGAGCGGTACTACCGGTCGGCGCTCGTGATGACCTTTGGTGGCGGCACCAACGAGATCCAGCGCGACATCATCGGCTACGTCGGACTCGGCCTTCCGGCCGCGAAGCGCTGAGGGAACCATCATGGACTTTTCATTCACCGAGACCCAGAACGACGCTACCGAGCTGGCGGCGACGATCTTCAAGAACGAGTGCACGCCCGAGCGGCTGAAGGCGGCCGACAAGGGCCGCTTCGACTCCGCACTCTGGGGCAAGCTGGCTGATGCCGGGTTGCTCGGGCTCTGCCTTCCCGAGTCGGCCGGTGGGTCCGGGCTCGGCCTGCTCGAGCTGTGCAGCGTGCTGATCGAGGCGGGGCGGCTGGTTGCTCCGGCTCCGCTGGCTTCGCACCTGCCTGCTGCCCTCGCCGTCGCTGAGTTCGGTGACGCGGCCACCCAGGCTGCTTGGCTGCCCGGGGCGATCTCGGGCGAGTCGATCCTCACCGCGGCCGTGGCCGAGGAGCGCGAGCACCTGCCGGTCAGGCCGACCACGACCGCTGTTGCTGATGGTGACGGCTGGGTGCTGACCGGCGCCAAGTCCGTGGTGCCGGCCGGTGCTGTGGCCGCGCTGTTCCTGGTGCCCGCGACGACTCCCGACGGTGTCGGGGTGTTCCTGGTGCAGCCGGGCGCCGGCGTCACCGTCATCGCCCAGAAGACCAGCGAGGGTGCCGAGGTGGCTCGTGTCGAGCTCGAGGGTGCGCCCGCGACCAAGCTCGGCGGGCCGGAGGTCGTGACCTGGCTCGAGCAGCGGCTCACGTTGGCAGCCTCCGCGTTCGAGCTCGGCGTCGTGCGCGGTGCGCTCGAGCTGACGGCCGCGTACGCCAAGACCCGGGAGCAGTTCGGACGCCCGATCGGCACGTTCCAGGCCGTCTCCCAGCGTCTGGCCGACGGCTACATCGACATCCTCGGTACCGACCTGATGCTCTGGCAGGCAGCCTGGCGTCTCGAGGAGGGCCTCAACGCCGACAAGGAGATCGCCGGCGTGAAGCTCTGGGCGGCCGACACCGGCCACAAGGTCGCGCACACCACGGTGCACGTGCACGGTGGTGTCGGCATCGACATGGACGGCGAGGCGCACCGGTACTTCACCGTCGGCAAGCTGGGCGAGTTCCTGCTCGGCGGGACCACCGAGCAGGCCCGGAAGATCGGCGCACTGCTGGCCTCCGAGCCTGTGTGACCTTGTCCATCCGGTCGCTGCTGCTCGCCCGGGCGGAGGATGACTCGCCTGCGCTGCTTGCCGGCGCTCGCCGCTGGTCGTGGCGGGAGTACGTCGCCGCCTCGGCCGGGAGGGCTTCGGCTCTGGCGGGCCTGCTGCCGTCAGGCGCGCCGCCGCACGTCGGGGTGCTGCTCGACAACACCCCGGAGATGGCGTTCCAGCTGGGTGCTGCGGGCCTCGGCGCGCACGTGCTGGTCGGGCTCAACACGACCCGGCGAGGTGCTGGTCTGCTGGCCGACATCCGTCGAGCCGACGTGCAGGTCGTGGTCACGTCCTCGGCCCATCGTGCGCTGCTCGACGGCCTCGACCTCGCGGGGCTGACCGTGCTGGACGAGACCGTCGCCTGGCCCTCCGACGCGGCTCCGCCGCCGGCTCTGCCCAGCGGCGGGTCGCTGTTCATGCTGATCTTCACCAGCGGGACCAGCGGCGAGCCGAAAGCAGTGCGGATCACCCACGAGAAGATCACCGGCCCCGGCGCCTACCTCACCGAGCGGCTCGGGCTCTCCGGTGACGACGTGCACTACGTCTCGATGCCGTTGTTCCACTCGAACGCTGTCGTGGCCGGCTGGGGTCCGGCAGTGTGCAACGGCGCTGCTGTGGCTCTTGCCGAACGGTTCTCCGCGAGCGGCTTCCTGGCCGACGTTCGGCGGTACGGGGCGACGTACGCGAACTACGTGGGCAAGCCGCTCTCCTACATCATGGCGACACCGGCACGGCCCGATGACGCGGAGAACCCGCTGCGGCTGGTGTTCGGGAACGAGGGCACCGAGGGCGACATCGCGGCATTCGGTGAGCGGTTCGGGTGCCGGGTCGTCGACGGGTTCGGGTCGACTGAGAACGCGGTCGTGATCAGCCGGATCGAGGGCACTCCCCCGGGCTCGCTCGGCCAGCCCGCTCCCGGGGTGGCGGTGTACTCCCCGGAATCCCTCGTCGAGTGCCCTCGGGCTTCGTTCGACGACTCCGGCGCCGTGACGAACCTGGAGGAGTGTGTCGGGGAGCTCGTGAACACCTCCGGGAGCGGTCAGTTCGCCGGCTACTACAACGACGAGGCAGCCACCGCCGAGCGGATGCGCGGCGGGATGTACTGGTCCGGCGACCTGGCCTACCGCGACGAGGACGGCTGGGTGTACTTCGCCGGGCGTACGGCGGACTGGTTGCGCGTGGACGGGGAGAACCTCGCCGCGGCACCGATCGAGCGGATCCTGCTGCGGCACCCGGCGGTCTCCGAGGCTGCCGTGTACGCCGTCCCGGATCCGGCATCCGGGGACCAGCTGGTGGTGGCGCTGGTGCTGCTCGCTCCGCTCTCGCCCTCGGCGTTCGGCGATTTCCTGGCGCAGCAGGCGGACCTGGGGTCCAAGGCCTGGCCCCGGTACGTCCGGGTGCTGTCGTCGCTGCCGCGGACCGCTACCAACAAGGTGCTCAAGCGCGAGCTCCGGTCCGGCCCGCTGGAGGCGACCTGGACGCGCGAGCAGCGCGGACGCACATACTCCTGAGCCCAGGTTCTGCCACCATCTCCCCATGAGCGAGATCGCGGCAGGCTGGTACCCCGACCCTTCGCCCCAGAACACGGACGGTCTGGGACAGCGTTACTGGGACGGCGGGCAGTGGACCGAGCACCTCCACCATCCGTACGCGCCGGCTGCTCCGCTGCAGACCCAGTACTACGTCCCACCCAGCAGTTCCACGACTCCGGACGGCCAGGAGCTCGCGTCGTACGGAGCCCGCGTCGGGGCGCTGGTTCTCGACGGGTTCATCAGCTTCCCGCTGCAGATCCTCGTGATGACGCCGCTGGTGATCTCCCAGTGGAGCTCGCTCCACCACTGGTTCGACGCGCTCAGCTACGCGTCCGACCACGGAACCGCCGATCCGCCCGTGCCGGCCCTGTTCCGCCCGGGTGCCGGCCCGTGGTTCACCTTTCTCCTCTGCGCCCTCGTGGCCCAGCTGGTCTACCAGCTGATCTTCCTGCTCTGGAAGCAGGCCACCCCCGGCAAGCTGATCCTCGGGCTGCGCGTCCGTCTGCGCGATCAACCGGATCTGCCGCCGTCAGCGGTGTTCGCGCGCGTCGGCATGGGGCTGCTGATCGGGCTGTGCTCGATCGTGGTGCTGCTCGACTACCTGTGGCCGCTGTGGGACGACAAGAGGCAGGCACTGCACGACAAGGTCGCCCGGACGAACGTGGTCCGCAAGGCTCAGTGACCCGGCAGCAGGTTCTCCACGCCGTTGGTCAGCTTCACGTCGTAGAAGCCGGTCGCGGTGTCGGTGTACCAGATGCTGTCGTTCGCGATGTCCCAGGCGGGCTGGGAGAACGCCGAGCCGCCTGAGGCCGCCGGCTTGTTGAAGTAGGCGACCTCCTTGGGGTGGTTCACGTCGCTGATGTCGAAGACCCGCAGCCCGGACAGGATCATCGAGCAGGCCGCCAGGTTCGGGTTGTCGCGCGTCGGGACGCTGCAGTAGTGACCGGCGTACCCCCCGAGCGGGTTGTTCGCGCCCGGGTCGGCGTACTGGACGCCGTCGTGGTCGGCGGGCTCGTGGACCTGGAGCCGCACGTTCGAGACCAGGTACGGGCGCCGCGGGTTGTCGACGTTGATGATCCGTGCCGCACCGACCGGCGCCTTCTTCAGGTTGGAGAGGCCGTTGAACGAGAAGATGTCGACGAACTCGTCCACCTCGAAGAGGTACTGGTGCCCGTCGCGGGTGAACGGTTCGGCCACCTGCGGGATCGAGTGCCCCTCCCAGGTCATGGTCGACAGGATCGGGACCTTCGGGTGCGGTACCCGGTCCTGGATCTGGCTGACGTCCATGATCACCAGACCGCCCCCGGTGATGCCGCCCAGCGTCGGGGACCCGATGTGGGCGGCGTACAGGGTCTTGCCGTCGTCGGACAGCCGCATCCCGTGGTACTGGCCGTAGCTGGTGAAGAGCGTCCTCGGCTTCTTCGGGTTGGTCAGGTCGACCGCGACCAGACTGGCCACGGTGCTCGACACGTAGAGCGTCTTGCCGTCCGGTGCGAAACCGCTCTCGTGACCGAGGATCCCGGACAGGCTGGTGGAGTCGAGCTTCGGGTGCCGGCAGTCGGTCCTGACGTCGTACACGTCCAGGACGCCGGGGGCGGTAGCCGCCGTGCCGAGGACACCGATGAGCAGGCCGCGGGGCTGGTTGACCAGCAGCGACTCGTGCGGGCTGAGCATCGCGATCGAGGTCAGGGTCGCGGTCCGCACCGGGTGCGCAGGATCAGTCATGTCCAGGACGACCACCCCGATGCCGGCCTTCTTCGCCAGGTTGGTCAGGGTCGAGGTGGGCGGTACCAGGGAGGTGGAGTCGTAGAACGCGCAGACGTGGCCCTGCGAGTCCGTGTAGCGCAGGGTCTTGAACCCGCCCGAGACCCCCTCGTGGGAGACCTGCACGGTGTTGCAGGTGTAGCCCTCGGCGGCGCGACCGTCGGTGAAGTCGGACTTGGGGACCCGGCCCTGCGTGCTCGTCTCCGGCATCGAACCCGGGCCGCAGTCCGCACGAGGGACGGCTGCGGTGGAGACCGGGTCAGCGGCCTGGGACGGTCCGGCCGCGAGCCAGGCTCCGGCCACGCTCAGGATGACCGCGAGGACGGCGGCGAGACGACGTACGGAGGCGCGACGCTGCGCCGGGTTCGGGACGACCATGTCCGGTACAACGAGCCGGACAGGTCGGCGCTACGACAGGTCGTCCGGGAACTGACTCCGGTTCACTCGGTGGCGAGGCGGATGCCGAACCCGACGAGCACGCCGGCGGTGGCGATGTCCAGGCGTCGCCGGATCCGCGGTTCGTTCATCCAGCTGGTCACGGTGCCGGCGACGGCGAGCAGCAGCACCCAGTACAGCGCGGTCAGGACGACGAAGATCGCGCCGAAGACGGCCGTCATCAACCCGACCGACGTTCCGTGCGGGATGAAGCCGGGCAGGAAGGTCACGAAGAAGACGCCGACCTTGGGGTTGAGCAGGTTGGTCAGGACGCCGGCGCGGTAGCCGGTGCCGAGGATGCCCTGCCGGCCCTCGACCTGCTCCTGGGTCGTCCCGCGGGAGAGATAGGCGTTGACCCCCAGGTAGATCAGGTAGCAGGCGCCGACTGCTCGCAGCACGTCGTACCCGATCCTGCTGGCGTGCAGCAACGCCGCGATCCCGAGCGCTGCCGCGAGCACCCAGACGGCGAGCCCGGTCAGGTTGCCCAGTGCCGTCAGCACACCCTGGCGGCGTCCGCCGCGCAGGATGCTGCGCACCACGACCAGGGTGTCCGGCCCCGGGAGCAGGACGATCAGGGTGGCAGCGCCGACGAACGCAAGGACGCTCAGGAGCATCCCGACAGACTAGCCCCGGATCTTCTCCAGGCGGGCGACCGTTTCCTCGTACTCGGAGATGAGCTCCGCCATCACCTGGGCGACCGGACGGACCTCGTTGGTCCGACCGATGATCTGGCCGGCGGGCATCGCGACCACGTCCGGGTCGGTCCCGATGTTCATCCGGTTGTGGGCGTCCGAGACGAGCAGGTTCTGCAGCGGCATCGGGAGCGGTGCCGGAGCACCCTCCTCCTCCCAGGCTGCCGTCCACTTGTTCTTCAGCAGCCGCGCCGGCTTGCCGGTGTAGACGCGGCTGCGGACGGTGTCCCCGGAGCCGGCCTTCAGCAGCGCGTCGCGGACGGTGGTGCTGTTGCCGAGGTCGTACTCGGCGACCGTCAGCCACAGGCTGCCGGTCCACACGCCCTGGGCGCCGAGCGCGAGGCTCGCTGCGACCTGGCGGCCGCAGCCGATGCCACCCGCGGCGAGCACGGGCACGTTCGGGCCGACCGCGTCCACGATCTCGGGGGTGAGCACCATGCTGGCGATCTCACCGGTGTGACCACCGGCCTCGTAGCCCTGGGACACGATGATGTCCACGCCGTTGGCCACGTGGCTCGCGGCGTGCTTGGCGGCGCCGGCGAGGGCTGCCACCAGCACGCCCTTGGCGTGCGCCTGCTCGATGACGTCGTTGGGCGGGGTGCCGAGCGCGTTCGCGATCAGGACCGGGCGGTGGTTCAGGGCCACGTCGACGTGCGACCGCGCGGTGCTGTGCAGCCAGCCCAGGACGCCTTCGCGGCCCTCGCCCTCGGGCAGCGGCGGTACGCCGAGCTTGAGCAGGGTCTGCTCCACGAAGGTCAGGTGCTCCTCGGGGATCATCGCCTTGAGGTCGATGGACTTGCCCTCGGTGGGGATCTTCATCGGCATCACGATGTCGACGCCGTACGGCTTGCCGTCGGTGTTGTCGTCCATCCAGGTCAGGACCTCGTCGAGCTCGGCCGCATCGTTGAACCGGACTGCTCCCAGGACGCCGAGGCCGCCAGCGCGCGAGACCGCGGCCGCGACCTTCTCCGAGGGGGTGAACGCGAAGATCGGGTACTCGATGCCGAGTCGTTCGCAGAGTTCGGTACGCATTAGACAGGAGCTCCTTCTGAGTCTGATTGCGCCTTGGCCTCGAGGAGGAGTTCCTTGGCCTTGGGGTACTGCGCCTTGCCGGTGGCATTGCGCGGGATCTCGGGGACCAGGGTGATCGTCCTGGGCAGCTTGTAGCCGGACAGTGAAGCGCGCAGGAAGTCGCGGAGCTCGTCGAGCTCCACGGTGGCGCCCTCGCGCGGTTGGATCACCGCGGCGACGGCCTGGCCGAACTTCTCGTCCGGGATGCCGACGACCAGCACGTCGTAGACGGCCGGGTGGCGCTTGATCGCCATCTCGACCTCCTCGGGGTAGACCTTCTCGCCGCCGGTGTTGACGCAGTTGGAGCCGCGACCCAGCAGGGTGACCTTGTTGTCCTCCTCGATCCGGGCGAAGTCCCCGGGCACCGAGATCCGCAGGCCGTCGATGACCAGGAACGTCTCGGCCGACTTCTCCTCGTCCTTGTAGTAGCCGACCGGGACCGAACCACCACGACCGAGACGGCCGACCTTCCCGACGTTGGTGGCCAGGTCGAGGATGTTGTTGTTGTCGTCGATGACCACGCTGCTCGGCCCCAGCCCGACGACCGGGCCGTCGCTGGAGATGTGCGTCTTGTCCTGCATGCCCATGCCCTGGAAGCCGGTCTCGCTGGCGCCGACCGAGTCGGTGTACACCGGGTTCGGCAGCGCCTCGATCCAGCGCTCCTTGACCTCCGGGGAGAAGATCGCTGCGCTGCTGGAGACGGCGAAGAGGCTGGCACCGCTGTACGGCGAGTCGGTCTTCGCCTTGCGCTCGAACTCCTCGATCAGCGGCCGCGCCATCGCGTCACCGGTCATGAAGATCAGCATGATGCCGTTCTCGTCGATCAGCTCCCAGGTGCGCTGGGCGTCGAACTTCGGCTCCAGGATCGTCAGGTGGCCGGCGAACAGGTGCATCAGCAGGCCCGCCTGGGCGCCGCCGTGCATCAGCGGGCTGAGTGGGAGGGTGACCATCCGGCCGTCCTGCTTGGCCTGCTCGGACTGGTCGTACTCGCTCAGCGGCTCCCCGGTGTAGAAGTCGATGCCACCGCCGAGGGTGCGCCAGAAGTCCTCGTGGCGCCACATGACGCCCTTCGGGAAGCCGGTGGTGCCGCCGGTGTAGATGATGTGCAGGTCGTCGGCACTGCGCTCCTCGAAGTCGCGCTCGGCGCTCTGGTCGGCGATCGCGTCCTCGTAGAGGACGCCCCCGAAGGAGCTGATGTCGGACTGGTCGTCGGGATCGATCACGTCCGGGACCACGACGATCGTCGTCAGCAGCGGGTGGTTCGGTGCGGTCTTCGCCACCAGCGGCGCGTAGCTGCGCTCGACGATCAGGGCGACGACATCGGCGTTCTCGAAGAGGTAGTTGAGCTCACCCTCGACGTAGCGGTAGTTCACGTTGATGTTGACCGCGCGGACCTTGACGATCGCCAGCACGGCGATGACGTGCTCGATGCTGTTCTTCGCGTACACCGCGACGTGGTCGCCCGGCTTGATCCCTCGGGACTGCAGGTAGTGGGCGAGCTTGTTGGACTCGGTCTCCAATTCGGCGAAGTTGACGGTCCGCTCCCCGACCTTGACTGCGGGGTTCTCGGGGGCCGCATCGACGGCATGCTCGAACAGATCAGCGATGTTGATGGCCATGGGCCAAAGACTAGAACACGTTCTCGTTTGTGGCTAGGATTCGCCGCATGACGGACTGCCTCGTTGAACAAGACGGCCACAAGCTGATCGTGACCATGAACCGACCCGAGCGCCGCAACGCGCTCTCCTCGGAGATGCTGCGGATCATGGAGGACGCCTGGGACCGGGTGAACGAGGACCCGGAGATCCGGGTGTGCATCCTGACCGGCGCCGGTGGCTTCTTCTGCGCGGGGATGGACCTCAAGACCGCCAACGAGAAGCCCCCGGGCGACAGCTTCGAGTCCGGCGACTTCGACCCGACCATCCTCAAGGGCCTGCTCAAGGGCTTCCGGCTGACCAAACCGCTGATCGCTGCGGTCGAGGGGCCGGCGATCGCCGGCGGGACCGAGATCCTGCAGGGCACCGACATCCGGGTCGCCGGCGAGTCCGCCAAGTTCGGCGTCGCCGAGGCGAAGTGGTCGCTCTACCCGATGGGCGGGTCCGCGGTGCGGCTCCCCCGGCAGATCCCGTACACGGTTGCCGCCGAGCTCCTGCTCACCGGACGGCTGCTGCTGGCACCGGAGGCCAAGGAGCTGGGGTTGATCGGGCACGTGGTGCCGGACGGTGAGGCGCTGGCCAAGGCGCACGAGATCGCAGACAAGGTGGCGGCCAACGGACCGCTCGCGGTCCAGGCGATCCTCAAAACGATGCGCGACTCGGAGGGCAAGCACGAGGACGACTGCTGGGCCGACGACGCCAAGGTCGGTGCCGAGGTCTTCAAGTCCAACGACGCCAAGGAAGGCCCGCGGGCGTTCCTGGAGAAGCGCGCTGCGAACTTCACCGGAAGCTAGCCCCGGACCGGTCGGGCGGTTCCCGAGGTCTGACCGGTGCTGAGTTCAGAACAGGATCGCGAACAGAAGCCCCGTCATCGCCATCATGCCCGGATACACGGCGAGGACCGCGGCAAGGGCGCTCCAGGTCCGCCCGACCGCGATGAGTCCGAGGGCGGGCGCGGTGGTCGCGTGCCGCCAACGTCCGGCCGCGAGCAGGAGCCCCGCCGGGGCGAACATCACCAGACCTGCGATCCCGACCAGGATGCCGAGACCGCTCATGTCGTCGGTCGAGCGAGCGCTGACCAGGATTGCCCACGTGCAGTAGGCAGACGCGGTCAGGTCGAGAGCGATCAGTACGCCGTCGAGGACGTCGATGGCGCGGACGCGGCGGGCAAGGTCTCGTGTGTTCATGGCTCCAGCCTCGCTACTGGCGCGGCTGGGGACATGCGTCCGCGTACTCAGATCAGCCGATGCTGCGCTCGCCCGTCCAGTACTGCGCGCGAAGGGCCTTCTTGTCGGGCTTGCCGAGGCCGGTCAACGGCAGCGCATCGATCGCGACCACCGTCTTCGGCGACTGCACCGAGCCCTTCTTCTCCTTGACCATGCCCTGGATCTCGGCGATGACAGCATCGGTGAGCTCGTGACCTTCGCGCATCACCACGATGGCAGCGACGGATTCGCCGAACTTCTCGTGCGGAATCCCGATCACCCCCACCTGGGCGATCGCCGGGTGCTCCGCGACGACGTCCTCGACCTCGCGCGGGAACACGTTGAAGCCTCCGGTGACGATCATGTCCTTGGTGCGGTCGACGATGTACCAGAATCCGTCCTCGTCCTCACGGGCGATGTCGCCGGTGTGCATCCAGCCGTCCTTCCAGGTCTCCGACGTCTGGTCGGGCAGCTTCCAGTACCCGCCCGACAGCAGCGGTCCGGCCACGCAGATCTCGCCCGGCTCGCCTTGCTTCACGGGACGGCCGTCGTCGCCCAGGAGAGCTGTACGGGCCAGGGCCGTCGGGCGGCCGCAGGAGGTGAGCCGGTGCTCGGCAGGGGTGCCGTCCTCGTTCACGTGGTCGCCCTTGTTGAAGTAGGTGATCACCATCGGGGCCTCGGACTGGCCGTAGTACTGGGCGAAGATCGGTCCGAACCGCTCGATGGCTTCCTTCAAGCGGACCGGGTTCATCGCGCTGGCGCCGTAGTACACGGTCTCCAGACTGCTCAGGTCGCGGGTGTGGCTGTCCGGGTGGTCCATCAGGGCGTACAGCATGGTCGGGACCAGCATCAGGGAGTTGATCTTCTTCTCCTCGATGGTGGCCAGCACCTCGGCCGGGTTGAAGGTCGAGGTGACGAACAGGGTGCCACCCTTGATCACGACCGGCACGAAGAACGCTGCGCCTGCGTGCGAGAGCGGGGTGCACATCAGGAACCGCGGCGACTCGGGCCACTCCCACTCGGCGAGCTGGATGCTCGTCATCGTGTTCATGGTCTGGCTCATCCCGATCACGCCCTTGGGCTTGCCGGTGGTGCCACCGGTGTAGGTGATGCTCACCATGTGGTCGCCGGGCAGGAGCCGTGCCTCCACCGGCTGCGGGTCGAAGGCTTCCGCTGCCTCGATCAGGTTCGCCGTGGTGCGGCCGCTGTCCGCGGCTGCCTTGGCGATCTCGTCCGGGACGGCGCCGATGGTGAGTACCTGGGTCAGGCCGGGGCACTTCTCCAGGAGCGCGAGCGCGCGCTCGCTGAAGTACGGGTCGATGATCAGCGTGGTGATCTCAGCGTCGTTGATGACGTAGGCGTGGTCGTCGGCAGAGCCGAGCGGGTGCAGCGACGTACGGCGGTAGCCCTGGGTCTGACCGGCACCGAGGATGAAGAGCACCTCGGGGCGGTTCAGCGCGAGCAGCGCGCCCGCGGTGCCGAAGCCGGCGTTCAGCGACTCGAACGCCTGGATGTAGGTGCTGATCCGGTCCGCGACCTGCTGTCCGGTGAGCGTGACGTCGCCGAGGTGGATGATCGGCCGGTTGTGGTGCCGACGCAGTGCGGCGACCATCAGGTGGCCGTTGTGGGTGCCGGTACGCAGGTCTCCGGCGTTCGCGATCTCGCTCACGGTGCTCATGACGCCAGACTAGAACGTGTTCTAGGCCGTCGCAACGGCTAACGGCGTTCAGCCGGACTACGGTCGCCCCATGGTGTTCTGGCAGCTGACCATCAACGCTCTCGATCCTGCCGCACAGGTGGCGTTCTGGGGTCCGGCCCTCGGCTACTCCTCGACCCCGCCGACGGCACCCGACACGACGTGGTGGGACCTGTACAACTTCCGCCTCGGCGACGACGAGACGTTCGAGGATCGGCTCTTCGACCCCGACGGGTTGCGGCCACCGATCTGGTTCCAGGAGACCGACGACCCGAGAACGGTCGCCAACCGGATTCACCTCGACCTCTACGTCACTGGGCGTGATCGTCGGTTGAGCATCGACGACAAGATCGCCCTCGTGGACAGCGAGGTCGTCCGCCTGGTCAGCCTGGGCGCGACCGAGCTGTCGCGGGCGAGGTCCTCGGACGAGGAGGAGCGCGCCGGCGACAGCTACTACACCGTCACCCTGAACGACCCCGAGGGCAACGTCTTCTGCGTCGCCTGAACGAGCAGCGTCAGGCGAGGATCTCGGCGACCTTGCGGATCTCGTCGGCGTTGCGAGCGCTGAGCAGGAGCGTGGTCACGCCCGTCTCCTCCCACTGGGCTACCCGTTCCTTCACGTAGCCGGCGTCACCGATGATGTGCATGTCGTTGACGAGCTCGTTCGGGATCAGCCCGGTCGCCTTGTCCTTCTCGCCCGCGAGGTAGAGGCTCTGCACCTCGTCGGCCAGGTCGCCGTAGCCCATCCGGGTGAAGACCTGGTGGTGGAAGTTCTGCTCCTTCGCGCCCATGCCGCCCATGTAGAGCGCCACGACCGGCTTCATCCCGTCGATGACGGCCTGGCGTGCGGGCCCGTTGTCGGCGGTGATCTCCAGGTGACAGGTCGCCGCGATCTCGAACGTCTCGCGGGTCTGGCGAGCGCCGTCCCGGGCGAAGCCCTCGTCGAGCCACGGCTGGTACATGGCGGCCGAGTTGGGCGTGTAGAAGATCGGGATCCAGCCGTCCGCGATCTCTGCGGTCTGGGCGACGTTCTTCGGGCCCTCGGCGCCCAGCCAGATCGGGATGTCGGCGCGCAACGGATGCACGATCGGCTTCAGCGGCTTGCCGAGGCCGACCGACCCGGGGCCGTTGTAGGGCAGCGGGTAGTGCGGGCCGTCGTTGGTGACCGGTCCCTTGCGGGCGAGTACCTGCCGAATGATGTCGACGACCTCGCGGGTGCGCGCGAGCGGCTTGGAGAACGGCTGGCCGTACCAGCCCTCGACGACCTGGGGCCCGCTCACGCCCATTCCGAGGATCACCCGACCGCCGGACAGGTGGTCGAGGGTGAGCGCGTGCATGGCGATGCTGGTCGGCGCACGGCCGGACATCTGCACGATGCTGGTACCGAGCCGGACCTTGCTGGTCTCGCGACCCCACCAGGCGAGCGGGGTGAAGGCGTCGGAGCCCCAGGCCTCGGCGGTGAAGATCGCGTCGAACCCGGCGTCCTCCGCAGCGGCGACGAGTTCAGCGTGGTTGGTGGGGAGTCCAGCGCCCCAGTAGCCGAGTTGCAGGCCGAGCTTCATGTGTCTCCTCGAGTCGCGGTTGGACCATGTCTAGCGCATGTCGCAGCCGGACGGTCCTTGATGCCAAGACTAGAACGTGTTTCACTTCTGTGCCATGGCCCCCACCACAGAATCGCGCGTCCTGCACGCCCCGATGAAGGTCGAGTTCGACTACACCCGCTCCCTCGGCTCGGTGCTGTCGCAGTTCATGTCAGCCCTCAAGCAGCACTCGGTCCTCGGCGGCGTCCTGGCCGACGGCCGGGTCGTCGTACCGCCGCCGGAGTTCGATCCGGTGACCCACCTCGCCATCACCGAGCTCGTGCCGGTCTCCGACCACGGCACCGTGCAGAGCTGGTCCTGGGTGCCCGAACCGGTGTCCCAGCAGCCGCTGGACAAGCCGTTCGCCTTCGCCCAGGTCCTGCTCGACGGGTCCGACGCGCCGATGCTGCACGCGGTCGACGTCGACGCCCCCGCCGACATCTCCACGGGCATGCGGGTCCGCGTCCGTTGGGCCGAGGAGACCATCGGCTCGATCCGCGACATCGCGTGCTTCGAGCCCGCAGGCGACAGCGAGACCTCGGGCTCGGCGTCGATGGACTTCGGGCCTCCCGAGGTCACCGGGATGATCAGCCCGGTCAACCTCGCCTACGACTACGCCGCCTCCCCGGAGGAGACGAAGTTCTTCCGCGGTCTGTCCGAGGGCAAGCTCTTCGGCCAGCGCTGCCCGGTCTGCGAAAAGGTGTACATCCCGCCGCGCGGTGCCTGCCCGGTCGACGGCGTGCCGACGGCCGAGGAGATCGAGCTTCCCGACCGCGGGACCCTGACGACGTACTGCGTGGTCAACGTGCCGTTCAAGGGCCAGACGATCCCGATCCCCTACGTCTCCGCCTACGTCCTGCTCGACGGTGCCGACATCGCGTTCCTGCACCTGATCCTCGACATCGACGCCGCCGACGTGCGGATGGGCATGCGTGTCGAAGCGGTGTGGAAGCCCCGCGAGGAGTGGACCACCAGCCTGGACAACATCAGGTACTTCCGCCCGACCGGTGAACCGGACGCGGAGTACGACACCTACAAGCACCACCTCTGAGAGGCGACGACCTACATGCGTGACGTTGCAGTCGTGGGCTTCGCCCAGCGACAGATGAAGGAGCTCGACGGGTCCCCGACCTGCCTGGAGCTGTTGGTCCCGATCCTCGGCGAGCTCTACCAGCAGACCGGGTGGACGAAGTCGGACATCGGCTTCTGGTGCTCCGGCTCCAGCGACTACCTGGCCGGGCGGTCGTTCTCGTTCGTCTCGGCCGTCGACGCCATCGGCACCCTCCCGCCGGTGATGGAGTCCCACGTCGAGATGGACGCCGCCTGGGCGCTCTACGAGGCCTGGGTCAAGATCCAGACCGGCGAGGTCGACACCGCGATCGTCTACGGCTTCGGCAAGTCCTCGGCCGGCATCCTGCGCCGCATCCTCGCGCTCCAGCTCGACCCGTACACCGCCCAGCCGCTCTGGCCGGACACGGTCTCCCTGGCCGGCATCCAGGCTCGCGAGGGACTCGAGAAGGGCCTGTGGGACGAAGCCGCGATGGCGTCGGTGGTCGCGCGGTCGATGTCCGATGCTGCGTCGAACGAGTGGGCCATCCGCAAGGGTGCGACCTCGCCTGCGGACGTTCTGGCCCAGTCGATGTACGCCGACCCGCTGCGACGCTGGGACTGCGCGCCGGTCTCCGACGGAGCTTCGGGGATGGTGCTCGCAGCCGGCGACCGCGCTCTGGAGGCGTGTGAGCGGCCGGCCTGGATCACCGGGTTCGAGCACCGCATCGAGCCGATCGCGCTGAACGCCCGCTCGCTCGTGACCTCCACCTCCACGGCGTCCGCCGGAGCGGCTTCGGGCACCGCAGGGGTGGACCTGGCGGAGCTGCACGCACCGTTCAGCCACCAGGAGCTCATTCTCCGTTCCTCCCTGGGGTTGGGTGACGACGTACGCATCAATCCGTCCGGGGGCGCGCTGACCGCCAACCCGATGTTCTCGGCCGGCGTGAACCGGATCGGTGAGGCAGCCAAGCAGATCTGGGCCGGCACCTCCGACAAGGCGCTCGCCCACGCCACGTCCGGTCCCGCCCTGCAGCAGAACCTCGTCATCACCCTCGACTCCCAGAAGGGGAACTGACATGGCAAAGATCCCCGCAGCCGTCATCGGTGTCGGCCAGACCAAGTACCAAGCCCTCCGTGCCGACGTCTCGATGGCGGGGCTCCTGCGCGAGGCCGTCGACCGCGCGCTGCTCGACGCCGGAGTGACCTTCGACGACATCGATGCCGTTGTCGTCGGCAAGGCACCCGACCTCTTCGAGGGCGTGATGATGCCGGAGCTGTACCTGGCCGACGCGCTGGGCGCGTCCGGCAAGCCGCTCCTGCGCGTGCACACGGCTGGATCCGTCGGAGGCTCGACCGCGATCGTCGCCGCCTCGCTGGTCCAGGCCGGCATCCACGAGCGGGTGCTCACGGTCGCGTTCGAGAAGCAGTCCGAGTCCAACGCGATGTGGGCGCTCTCGATCCCGGTTCCGTTCATCATGCCGGTGCACGCGGGCGCGGGCGGATACTTCGCCCCGCACGTGCGCTCCTACATCCGCCGTTCGGGCGCTCCGCTGCACATCGGCGCGATGGTCGCGGCGAAGGACCGGCAGAACGCGCTCAAGAACCCGTACGCCCACCTGCACAACGAGGGCACGACGGTCGAGTCCGTGCTGGCCTCGACCATGCTCTGGGATCCGATCCGCTTCGACGAGACCTGCCCGTCGAGCGACGGCGCCTGCGCGATGGTGATCGCCTCCGAGACCGCCGTGGAGAAGTCCGGGATCACCAACCCGGCCTGGATCCACGCGACCCAGATGCGCTCCGAGCCGACCACGGCGGCCGAGCGCGACCAGGTCAACCCACAGGCCGGTCGCGATGCATCCGCCGCCTTGTGGAAGCAGGCCGGGATCACCAACCCGATCGAGGAGATCGACTGCGCCGAGGTCTACGTCCCGTTCTCCTGGTTCGAGCCGATGTGGCTGGAGAACCTGGGCTTCGCGGCCCCGGGTGACGGCTGGAAGCTGACCGAGGCCGGAGAGACCGCGATCGGCGGCAAGATCCCGTTCAACATGAGCGGCGGCGTTCTCTCCTCGAACCCGATCGGCGCGAGCGGGATGATCCGCTTCGCCGAGGCGGCGCTCCAGGTGATGGGCGAGGCCGGCGAGCACCAGGTCGACGGTGCGCGCAAGGCCCTGGGCCACGCGTACGGCGGCGGTTCGCAGTTCTTCTCGATGTGGGTCGTCGGGGCGGACAAGCCGGCCCACTAGGCTCGACGACGTGATCGAGCTCTTCAACGCCCGCGAAGTCGACGAGATGCGCCCGGCAGGGCGGTTCGTGGCGTCCGTCCTCACCGCACTGCGTGAGGCCGCCGGCGTCGGGGTGAACCTGCTGGAGCTCGATGCGCTGGCGGCGAGGATGATCGCCGACCGCGGTGCGACCTCGTGCTACATCGACTACCACCCCTCGTTCGGGGCGATGCCGTTCGGGTTCTCGCTCTGCACGTCGGTCAACGACGCTGTGCTGCACGGCCTGCCGCACGACTACGCCTTGCTCGACGGCGACCTGCTCAGTGTCGACTTCGCCTGCTCGGTGGACGGCTGGGTGGCCGACTCGGCCGTCTCCCTGGTCGTCGGCGCAGCAGATCCCGCCGACCTCGCGCTGATCACGACGACCGAGCTGGCGCTGGAGGCCGGTATCGCTGCCGCTGTTGTCGGCAACAAGCTCGGCGACATCGGCGCCGCGATCGGTGACGTGGCTCGTGCGGCTGGCCTACCGATCAACCTGCAGTTCGGCGGACACGGCGTCGGTCGGACGATGCACGGAGACCCGCACGTACCCAACGACGGACGTGCCGGTCGTGGGTTGCCGCTGCGAGCTGGCCTGGTGATCGCGATCGAGCCGTGGTTCATGCACGGCACCGACGCCATCTGGACCGACCCCGACGGCTGGACCCTGCGCAGTGCGGATGGTTCCCGTGGCGCACACAGCGAGCACACGATCGCGATCACCGAGAACGGGCCGCTGGTCCTGACGGCACGATGACGGCTCTTCCGCCGAGCTTCCTGGTCACCGGCCAGCCCGAGCAGGCTCAGCTCGAGGCGTTCCTCGACGAGCACCGGGACTCGCTCGGCTCGTGCCTGGACGGACTGACCGAACAGGAGGCGCGCCGGGTGCTGGTGGCGTCCGGGACGACCTTGCTCGGCCTGGTCAAGCACGCGGTGTACGTCGAGAAGATCTGGTTCGACGAGGCCGTCAGCGGACGGTCACGCGCGGAGATCGGAATCCCGGACGCCGCTCCCGACTCGTACCTGCTCGTCGGGTCCGACACCATCGCGGACCTCCTGGCCGCACACCGCGCCGCCTGCGAGGCTTCCCGCCGTACGGCGGCTGACCTGGACCTGGACACCGTGCTCACCGGCAACCGGCACGGGGACTTCCCGCTGCGCTGGGTCTACTGGCACATGCTGCGCGAGCTCGCCGAGCATTGCGGCCATGCCGACATCCTGCGGGAGCAGGTCCTCTCCGCGCGGACGTGAGCAGGACCGCCTCAGGCGTCGAAGTGCTGCGGGTCGGAGGTCGGGTAGGTCCAGTGGAAGCCGCTGGCGCGCATCAGGCGTACGACGAGATCGCCGCCCGAGCGCCAGGCGTACCGGGCATTGCCGTGGTGCACCCACCAGCGGTCCGGGAGCCATCCGGCTGCGGAGTGGTACGGGTTCTCGAACGGGTCGAGGTCGAATGCACGCCCGTAGGCGTGCGGTGAGCGCACGCCTCTGCTGCCGGTCACCCAGCGGCAGTTGAACGCCGAGCTGTTGTCGGCAGCCATGGAGGCGAAGTCGTCGGCTCCCCCGGACCGAGCGCTGTAGCCGAACCGGTCCGGGAGGTACATCGAGCGGATCGGAACCTGGTGCTCGTAGAGCAGCTGGAGTGCGCGGGTGAACTCGTCCGCCGCTGCGGCGCGAACGACCAGCTCACCGCGGTGCCGGTACCCGTCGAAGCCCCAGTAGTTCACCCGGACGTAGCGCAACCGGGTTCGACCGACGGGGCAGCCGCGGTGCCAGCTCCGACCGATCATCTGCTGCCAGACGGCGTCCGGGATCCTCGTCACGCTCACGGCAGCACCGTCCTGGGTCGCGCGCGGCTGATCCGGGAGGGCGTGCGGGACGGGGGCACCGGTCGGCAGGACGACCGGCTGCGCGGGCGGGACGTTGTCGACGTACAGGGTCCCGGAGGTCGCCGCCGGCCAGGTCGCGCCGGCATCCCCGCGGGCCTGGTACCAGGTGTCCACCCTCGGCCGGACCACGATCCTCGCCTGGCCCAGGACGTCGACGTCGAGCGCGGGCCCGGGCTGCCACGCCTGGTCCCGGGTGTGCTGCCACAACCGCGCGCTGCCGCCGACCGGGAGACCGTCCGCTTGCCAGACCACGTGCAGGGTCGCGGACTGCTCGTCGACGACCGACGGCGGGCCGGTCAGGGTGAGTGTCGAACCGTCGCTGCCGTGGGCCGCGTTCGTCAGTCCTGGACCGACCAGCACGAGCAGGGTCAGCGTGAGGACGCGGCCGATCATCGTCACGGCGACCGTGCCGCGACCCCGAGGCTGCGTCATGGAGGCAGGTTAGACCGCTGCCGCGGCGGTTGGCGGCACCGACATCCGTTCGCGATTTGTAGCCATGTGATTACATGATTACATGGTTACTTCAGAGCAGGAACAGATTGCAGCCTGGGTCCGGGGACGACTCCCCGCAGCCTGGTTCACCGAAGCTGCCTCGGTCGAGGTGGACCGGGACGAGATCGTCATCGTGGGAGTGCTGGCGCTCCCCGAGGAGATCACATCCGCGACTCCCCCCGAGGAGGCCAAGGAGGCGGCCGTCGGACGGATCTCACGGTTCCGCGAGGACACCCGGGACGAGCGGATCACGATCGCCCGGGAGGCCGAGCACCGCTTCGACCGCAAGGTCGCTTGGGGAGCAGCCGCAGGCGAGACCCGCGCGCTGTTCACCCACGTCGCCGTGCCCGTGATGACCCGGCTCCGTCAGCCCGAGCGGCAGGTGCTCGACACCCTGGTCGAAGCGGGCGTGGCCCGGAGCCGGGCCGACGCGCTCGGCTGGTGCGTGCGACTCGTCGGCGCGCACGCCGAGGACTGGCTCACCGAGCTCCGCGAGGCGATGACCAGCGTCCAGCGGCTGCGCGCCGAAGGCCCCGGGGTCTAGGCGTACTTGACCGGGAGCTCCTTGATGCCGTTGATCCAGGCGTGTCGCAAGCGCCGCGGCTCGCCGGCCTGGGAGATGTTCGGCATCCGGTCCGCGATGACGTTGAACATCACGTCGACCTCGAGGCGAGCCAGGTTCGCACCGATGCAGTAGTGCGCGCCGGGGCCGCCGAACGCGAGGTGCGGGTTGTGCTCGCGCTTGATGTCGAACTCGCTGGGGTTGGTGAAGACGTCCTCGTCGTGGTTGCCGCTCGCGTAGTAGAGCGCGACCCGCTCGCCCTTCTTGATCGGCTGACCGCTGATCACGACGTCGTTGAGCGCGGTGCGCTGGAAGACGGTCACCGGGGTCGCCCAGCGGATGACCTCGTCGATCATGGTGGTCGGACGCTCGTTCTTCCAGATCTCCCACTGCTCGGGGTTCTGGAAGAACGCGTGCATCCCGTGGGTGATCGCGTTCCGGGTGGTCTCGTTGCCGGCGACGGCGAGCAGGATCACGAAGAACCCGAACTCGTCGTCGGTCAGGCCCTCGCCGTCCTCGCCCGCGTTGACGAGCTTGGAGATGATGTCGTCGGTCGGGTGCTGCTTGCGCTCCTCGGCGAGTGCCATCGAGTAGCCGAGGATCTCGGCCGCTGCGAGCGCCGGGTCCGCGTTGTACTCGGGGTCGTCGTACGCCAGCATCTGGTTCGACCAGTCGAACAGCTTGCGCCGGTCCTCCTGCGGTACGCCGAGCAGCTCGGCGATCGCCTGCAGCGGAAGCTCCGCGGCAACCTCGAAGACGAAGTCGCCCTCGCCCTTGGCGAGCGCGTCGTCGACGATCTTGTTGGCCCGCTCGACGAGGACCTCGTGGAGGGCGTTGATCGAGCGCGGGGTGAAGCCGCGGCTGATGGTCTGGCGCAGCTTGGTGTGGTCCGGCGGGTCCTGGTTGACCAGCATGACGCCCTGCAGGTCGACCTGGTCGCGGGTCATGTCCGCACCGAAGCGGATGATGACGCCGTTCTCGTTCGCCGAGAACTCCTTGCTGTTCTTCGAGATCGCCAGGATGTCGGCGTGCTTGGTGATCGCCCAGAAACCGGTGTCGAGGAACCCGGCGCGAGCGTCGGGGTGCTGCTCGACCCAGTGCACCGGGCTCGTCCTGCGGAGCTCGGCGAACTCCTCGAGCGGGATCTGCACCTCGCACAGACCAGGATCGGTCGGGTCGAAGGCGTCAGGAAGTACGGGCGTTGCGGTCATCAGGTTTCCTCCACGATTTCTGAAACACGTTCTAGTGTCGATGGTTACATATTTGTTCACGTGAGCAAAGCCCTGAGGACCGAAATTCGGGCTATGTTTGCTCTGGTCAAAAACAAGAACGTGTTCTATTTTGGGGAGGCACGTCCCCACCCGTCGCAGGAGGCACTCCCATGGGTAACCCGGTCATCGTCGAAGCCGTCCGCACCCCTCTCGGCAAGCGTCGCGGCTGGCTCGCCGGGCTGCACCCCGCAGTGCTCCTGGGTGCGTCCCAGGTCGAGGTCCTCAAGCGCAGCGGCCTCGATCCCGAGCTGGTCGACCAGGTCATCGCCGGCTGCGTGACCCAGGCCGGCGAGCAGTCCAACAACATGGCCCGTCGTGCCTGGATGCACGCCGGTCTCCCGAACGCGACCGCGTCCACGGTGATCGACGCCCAGTGCTCCTCGGCGCAGCAGGCCACCCACCTGATCAACGCGATGATCGCCGGCGGTGCCATCAAGGTCGGCATCGCCTGCGGGGTCGAGTCGATGTCGCGCGTCGGTCTGGGTGCGAACGTGCCTCCGGGCACCGGCGACCCGCGCCCCGACGGCTGGAGCATCGACCTTCCCGACCAGTTCACCGGAGCCGACCGGATCGTCGCGAACCGCGGCTTCTCCCGGGAAGACGTCGACCGGTTCGGGTTCGAGTCCCAGCGCAAGGCGGCCGTCGCGGTCGCCGAGGGCCGGTTCAAGCGCGAGATCTTCGGCGTCGAGGCGCCAGTGCTGGACGACGAGGGCAAGCCAACCGGCGAGACCCGGGTCGTGGACGCCGACCAGGGCCTGCGCGCGACCACCCTGGAAGGCCTCGCCTCGCTGAAGCCCGTCCTGGAAGGCGGTGTCCACACAGCCGGTACGTCGTCCCAGATCTCCGACGGCTCCTCGGCACTGCTGCTCATGGACGAGGACCTCGCCCTCTCGCTGGGCCTCAAGCCCCGCGCGCGGATCCTCGCCTCGACCCTCGTCGGCGCCGACCCGTACTACCACCTCGACGGCCCGGTGCAGGCTACCGAGAAGGTCCTGAAGGACACCGGCATGAGCATCAGCGACATCGACGTCTTCGAGGTCAACGAGGCCTTCGCCGGCGTCGTGATGAGCTGGGCCAAGGTGCACAACGTCCCCGAGGACAAGTACAACGTCAACGGCGGCGCCATCGCCATCGGGCACCCGGTCGGATCCACCGGCACCCGGTTGCTCACCACCGCCCTGCACGAGCTCGAGCGTCAGGACAAGTCCACCGCCCTGATCTCGATGTGTGCAGGGGGGGCCCAGGGTTCGGGCACGATCATCGAGCGCATCTGACCCAGGTTTCACAACTTAAGTTGGGAACCCCCCGCCTCCACACCGAAACATTGGTGTGGAGGCGGGAGTTCTTGTATGGATGTGAGTCCGTTCGGCGCGCCGACGTGCACAGCGTCCGCGAACCACGGGCACCTATAAGTCTCAGGGCAACGCCTCCCTGATGGACGAGCTGTTGAGCGTGTTCGTCAGCTCGACAGGGACGACAGGCATCTGGTGCGCGCTTCGGCGTACAAAAACTCCCGCCTCCACACCAATGTTTTCGTGTGGTGGCGGGAGTTTCCCAACTTAAGTTGGGCGGTCTCGTGCCGTGGTTGCAACACGGTGGGGTTTCAGGGTGCCAGAAGTAGTAGCGCGATGAGTTCGTCGGGCTTGGCGTAGTCGAGGCGTTTGCG
>JAOPXD010000037.1 GCA_025965315.1 Marmoricola sp. | reverse complement strand
CCAACCTGCTGCGCAAGTTCATCTCCGACCGCGGCAAGATCCGCGCTCGTCGGGTGACCGGCAACTGCGTGCAGCACCAGCGCGACGTCGCCACGGCCGTGAAGAACGCCCGTGAGGTCGCACTGCTCCCGTACACGTCCACGGCTCGCTGAGAAAGGGGAGTTGAAGAGATGAAGCTCATCCTGACGCAGGAAGTCACCGGACTCGGCGCCCCTGGCGACGTGGTCGAGGTCAAGGACGGCTACGGCCGCAACTACCTGATCCCCCGTGGTTTCGGCATCCGCTGGACCAAGGGTGGCGAGAAGACCATCGAGTCGATCAAGAAGGCCCGCGACTCGCGCGCGGTTCGCGACGCGGACCACGCAGCCGAGGTCAAGGCCACGCTCGAGGGCTCGACCTTCCAGGTCAAGGTCCGTGCCGGCGACGGTGGTCGTCTGTTCGGCGCCGTCACCACGGCCGACATCGCTTCGGCGATCGTCGCCGCGGGTGGTGAGGTCGACAAGCGCACGATCGTGGTCGCGAACCCGATCAAGTCGCTCGGCGCGCACACCGTCACCGTGAAGGTGCACGACGAGGTCGAGGCGAAGGTCAGCCTCAACGTCGTCTCTGCCTGATCTACCTCACGATGGCCGCTCCCCTACACGGGGGGGCGGCCTTCGTCGTTCTCGACCCGTTTGGTGCCGTCGCGGTTGCGAGGGTGGATCAGCAGCGGGCCCGGTCCGCCGAGCCAGGTACGCCGGTGCACCCGGAACAGGTAGTAGATGAAGGCCAGGTTGATCAGCCCGATCCCGAGAAGCGTGCTGTTGACCAGGCCGACCCGATCCGCACCGAAGGCGATCGGCGGCAGCAGGATGGTGGCCCCGAACGCCCACTGCAGGAGGCCGAACCGGCCGGCCACGAACACGTCCCGGGGCAGCCGGAGCGCGCCGGCATCGCCGATCGACTTGACCAGGAGCAGGCTGAAGGCCGCCTGCGGCAGGCTGAGAGCCCACAGCAGGGACGGATCGGTCACCCGACCGTGCTTGGCGGCGCTGGGAAGCAGCGCGCTGGCGTGGGTCGTGGAGACCGTCGGCAGGTGCTCGACGAGCTGCGGGAACCACAGCGGGACGCTCACCGCCAGGGCCACCCAGCCGAACCAGAGCGCGATGTCGACGTCGAGGTGGCCACGCAGACTCTTCAGCCCGGACAGGACCAGGAGCCACCCGACCGGGTCCGGGAGCGCGTCGTAGACATGGCCCGCGATCCGGAAGTCCGCGGGAAGGAACACGAGCAGGAGTCCCATGGCGATCTTCTGGAGTGGGGACACGGACCGAGGCTACCGAGTGCCCGAGCTTGCTCGAGGCCGAGTGGCCGAGAGTTCGTTGACGAGCGGAGCGAGGATCACGGACCGAGGCTACCGGGCGCGGATCGGTCTGCAGGTGGAGGTTATGCCCGCAGTGCGGCTTTGGTGCCGGCCCAGCCTGTTGATAACCGCCTCTTTCTGTGGGTAACGGAATCGTCCAGCGGATTTGTCGACTTAGTTACCGACGCATCCCAGATGACGAAACGGTGAACAAGAACAGGCCCACAATCTTTTGTCCACACCCGGTGGAGAGGCATTCGTGCAGGTCAGACGCCTGCTGGGGGCAGAATCAATTTCGCTGTCCACAGTGGGACCACCACCCTGTGCACAGAAATTCGAGGGTGTTCCACACCGCCCACAGGGTTATCCACAACCGCCTGTGGACGACGGTCTTTGCGAGCGCGCCCAGAGCCCTTAGTGTCACGCAATCCGGAGCGAAATCCCCTGGCGGGCGAGGGGTCCGGGACGGCAAGTGCGGTGTCATGAATCCTGGGGGTCCCCACCCCTATCGTGAGTCATCAGCAGCATCTGCAACCACATCAGCACCAGCAGCAGTACCGGGTGACACCACGAGCGGACGGAGGGACGGCGCCAGATGAGCATGACCGAACCGACCAGCATCGGGGACCTGGGCTACCCGGATGCGTTCCCGAGCGACATGGGCTCCTTCGGCGGTGCCGGCAACGAGCACGGCAACCAGGAGCACTGGGCGGGCCGGATGCCGCCCCAGGACGTCGATGCCGAGCAGAGCGTGCTCGGATCGATGCTCATCTCCAAGGACGCGATCGCCGACGTCCTCGAGGTCGCCAAGGCGCACGACTTCTACCGCCCGGCGCACGAGACCATCTTCGACGCGATCACCGACCTGTACGCCCGTGGGGAACCAGCCGACCCGGTGACGGTCTCGGCCGAGCTCAACCGTCGGGGCGAGCTGGTCCGGATCGGCGGCGCGCCGTACCTGCACACGTTGTCCGCGAGCGTCCCGATCGCTGCGAACGCCAGCTACTACGCCGAGATCGTCCGCGAGAAGTCGATCCTGCGTCGGCTGGTGGACGCCGGCACCAAGATCGCCCAGCTCGGGTACGCCGGCGAGGGCCAGGTCGACGACACCGTCGACCGTGCCCAGGCCGAGATCTACGCGATCACCGAGAATCGGTCCACCGAGGACTACGTCCCGCTGAACGCGATCATGGAGGCGACCCTCGACGAGATCGAGGCGATCTCCAACCACGACGGCTCGCTCCGCGGCGTCCCCACCGGCCTCGCGGACCTCGACGAGCTCACCAACGGGCTCCAGCCCGGCCAGATGGTGATCGTGGCCGGCCGGCCCGGTAGCGGCAAGTCGACGCTCGGACTCGACTTCTGCCGTGCCGCCTCGATCGCCAACGGGCTGACCAGCGTCATCTTCAGCCTCGAGATGGGCAAGGCCGAGATCACGATGCGGCTGCTCTCGGCCGAGGCGAAGATCCCGTTGAACCACATCCGCAACGGCGGGATGAGCGACGACGACTGGGCCAAGCTCGCACGCAAGATGGGCGAGGTGTCCAGTGCGCCGATGTTCATCGACGACAGCCCCAACATGACGATGATGGAGATCCGGGCCAAGGCCCGCCGGCTCAAGCAGCGCCACGACCTCAAGCTGATCGTGATCGACTACATCCAGCTGATGACGTCCGGCAAGAAGGTCGAGTCCCGCCAGGTCGAGGTCTCCGAGTTCTCCCGGCAGATCAAGCTGCTCGCCAAGGAGCTCGAGGTCCCGATCGTCGCGCTCGCCCAGCTCAACCGAGGCTCCGAGCAGCGTGCCGACAAGAAGCCGATGGTCTCCGACCTCCGTGAGTCCGGCAGCCTCGAGCAGGACGCCGACATCGTCATGCTCGTGCACCGCGAGGACATGTACGAGAAGGAGTCACCGCGGGCCGGCGAGGCCGACATCATCGTCGGCAAGCACCGCAACGGCCCGATCCGCGACGTCGCCTGCCTGTTCCAGGGCCACTACTCGCGCTTCGTCGACATCTCGCACTGATCCCGCCGGTCCGTCGATCGGGAACATCGGGCCGGTCCCTGCGGTTGGCCAGTCATGACGACTCTCGCCGTACGTACGATCGACGCCCTCCGCCACGAGCACGACGACGTTGCCTCCGTCGTGTCCACCTTCACCCCCGAGCAGCTGTCGGGTCCGTCCGGCGCGAGCGAGTGGTCGGTGGCCCAGGTGCTCTCGCACCTCGGCAGCGGCTCCGAGATCAGCCTGGCGAGCCTGCAGACCGCCCTGGGCGAGCGCGAAGCGCCGGGCGACGACTTCAACCGGTCGGTGTGGGACCGCTGGGACGCGATGACGCCGGCCGACCAGCTTGCCGGATTCCTCGAGCACGACCGTGCTCTGGTCGAGGCGTTCGAGGCCCTGTCCCCGGAGCAGCACGCGTCCCTCGAGGTACCGATCGGCTTCCTGCCGGCCCCGATCAGCATCGCCACCGCGGCCGGTCTCCGGCTGGGTGAGGTCGCGCACCACACCTGGGACGTCCGGGTGGCGGTCGACCCCGCAGCCGGCCTTCTCGACCTCAGCGCTGAAGTACAACCGCAGCACCTGTCGGGAGATCTCGGCTTCCTGCTCGGCTTCCTGGGCAAGGCCGACAAGGTCGAGGCTCCCGTGGTGCTCGCCCTGGCCGACTCCGGCTACAGCATCGTGATCGCTGACAACGTCAGCCTCGCGACCGAGGCCGACGAGCCGACGGCGACCTTCTCGGGCCCGCTGGAGGCCGCGCTGCGCCTGGTCACCGGGCGCCTCGCGCCGGCGTACACACCGGCCGGCGTGAGCGTGACCGGCAACGTCACGCTCGACGAGCTGCGCCAGGTGTTTCCCGGCTTCTGACGGCTCAGGCCGGCAGCTCGAACGGCTCGATGCCCGCTGCCACCACGACCTCGCGGTAGGCCCGGGCCAGGTCGGCGAGGCTCGCTCGCCGGTTCAGGCCGCTCGGGTTCGGAACCACCCAGACAGCTGCCGGGCCGAGCGGATCGGGTTGTCGGCCGACGTCGGCGTACGGCCGGGAGAACGCAGTCCGGTACGCGGTGATCCCGAGGAAGGCGACCACGGTCGGCGCGATCTGTGCGATGCGCTCGGACAGCGCCTGCGCACCAGCGACGAGCTGCTCGGTGGAGAGCTCGTCGGCCCGGGCGGTGGCGCCGGGGACCAGCGAGGTGATCCCGATGCCACGCTCGTGAAGGTGCGCCAGGTCCTCGGGCCGGAACCCCTCGGAGGCATCGATCCGTCGATCGACGATTCCCGCCTGGGAGAGCGCCGGGAAGAACCGGTTGCTCCCGCCGCCGCCGAAGTGCGCCTGGACAGCGACGGCGCGGAGGCCCGGGTTGACCCCGACGAACAGCAGCCGGGTGCGTTCCGGAAGCAGATCCGGCAGGCCCTGGCCGTGGAGCGCGTCCAGGGCCTGCCGGGAGATCTTCACCCCGCGACTGTAGGAGCCTGCGCCCGCCACCAGGCCACCGTCTCCTTGGCGCCGACCTCGAGCGGGGTCGCGGTCAGGCCCAGCTTCTGCTCGCTGGCCGCGGAGTCCAGTACGAACGGACCGGTGAACTGGTACGACGTCTCGGCGAGCTCGCGCAGGTCGGTCGAGAACGCTCCGCCGGCCTTCAGCACCCAGACCGGGATCGCGGACGACTTCGGTACGGCGACCCCGGCCGCTGCCGCGAAGGCCGCGATCAGCTCGCGCTGGGTGACGGCGGGCGCGGTCGGTGCGTGCAGGACGCTGTTCCACAGCTCGGGCGTCGCCGCGGCCCGGATCATCGCCGCGGCCAGGTCGGGTACGTAGGTGAAGGAGTGCCGCTGGTCGAGGCCTCCGACCACGCGCATGGTCCTGCCGGCCAGGATCGTCGGCACCATCCGCTCGCCGGCGTGCGAGTTGCGGACCAGCGGCCCGTAGAAGTCCGAGGCGGCGACGCTGACCGTCGGCGTGGCGGACGCTTCGCGGGCGCGGAGCAGGTCGGCCCGGACACCGAGCTTGCCGATGGTTGCGTTCCGGGGCGTGTCCTCGGTCATCGGTCCGTCGACAGCGCCGTACGAGTAGAGGCTCTCCGGGAACACCACGACCGCACCGAGCTCGCCGGCCGCACGCAGGACGATCTGCTCGGCTCCGGGGAGCTCCGCGCGCCAGGCCGCGGCGGAGTACGCCGATCCGTGGATGCAGTGGTGGACGGCAACGCCGCCGCGGAACGCCTCGGCGACCTGGCCCTCGTCGGAGACGTCGACCTTGCGTCGTTCGATCAGCGGGTGGTCCGGGCCGGAGCCGGAGCGGGTGAGCAGCCGGACGTCGTGCCCGAGGGCTGCGAGCTGGGTGGCGACGGCGCTGCCGACGGGGCCGGCGCCGGTGACGATGTGGAGCTGGTTCATGGAGTGTCCTTTCGAAGACAGAAGGGAGAGCAGTGCTCTCTAAATCAGGATGGCATGGCCGAGCCTGGAATGCAAGAGCAGCGCTCTCTAAAGTTGACGGTGCACGCAGAAGGGGCGACGATGGCGGCATGACCGGCACCCCTCGCGACCGCGCGCGCGTCCAGACGATGCAGGACATCACCCGGATCGGGCGCCAGCACCTGGCCACCGACGGTGCCGCAGCGCTCTCGCTGCGTGCGGTGGCACGTGACCTCGGGGTCGTCTCGTCGGCGGTGTACCGCTACGTCAAGAGCCGCGACGAGCTGCTGACCCTGTTGCTGATCGACGGGTACGACGAGCTGGGTGACGAGGTCGAGAGGGCCGTCGCTGCTGCGTCGGCCGAGGACTTCCGGATCCGGTTCCTGGTGCTCGGACGCGCCGTCCGGACCTGGGCGCTGCGGGAGCCCGCGACGTACGCGCTGCTCTTCGGCAGTCCGGTCCCGGGTTACCAGGCACCCGGCGAGCAGACCACCGGCCCCGGGACCCGGGTGATCCGGGCGCTGATCGGGCTCTGGGAGCAGGCGTGGGCCGCCGGTCAGATCGTCGTGCCGGGGGGAGCGCCGGTGCCGCCGACGGTTGCAGCGGACGTCACCCGCATCCGCGAGGAGTTCGGGTTGAGCGGGCCCGACGACCTCCTGGCGCGGGCGATCCTGGCCTGGGCCGCCCTCTTCGGTTGCATCAGCTTCGAGGTGTTCGACCAGTACGGCCCGGACACCTTCTCCGATGTCGAGGCGCTCTTCGACTACCAGCTCGCGGTGCTCGCCGACACCGTCGGCCTCGTCGGAGCGGGATAGTCCCTAACGTGCGGACCCACTTCTGACTCGGAAGGGGTCCCGACGCTAGGGACCATCCCCATCAGCCAGCAGTCGGTCGAGGGCGAGGTCGATCAGCTGGCGGCGGGAGCGGCCACCGTGCGGTGCCACGAAGTAGCCCCCGATGAGCAGCGAGTACGCGAGCATGCTGCGCGCCTCGGCGTCGTCGTCCCCGCAGAACTGGATGAAGAGCGAGCGCAACCAGTCCATCCGTCCCTTGTCGACGCGGCGCAGTCGGCGGGCCACGTCCGGCTCCCGTCGTGACCAGTCCCGGATCGCGAGCTCGACCTGGAAGTCCGCCGTCGGCGCGAGTGCGAACAGCTGCCGCAGCCGGGCCCTCGGGTCGGTGGCCGAGCTGTCGACCCGGGTGATGACGTCGGCGACCATCGCCTGTTCCCAGACGTCCAGCATCTCGCCGAGCAGCGCCGGTCGATCGGCGAAGTGCCAGTAGAAGCCGCCCTTGGTGACGCCGAGGTCCGTCGCCAGCGCCTCGACCCGGACCGCCTCGGGACCTCCGACGGCGAGTGCCTTCAGGGCGGCATCGATCCAGGCGCTGCGCGGTGTTCGTACCTTGGCCACGCGCTATCTATACGGCACCGTATTGACACGTGCAAGCGACGCGCCTAACTTCTATACGACACCGTATGGAAGAGGAGTGCCATGAGGATCCCGAACGCAGTGCACGAGGCAGCGCCGTGGCGGATCCGGGCGATCGTTCCCGACTTCGTCCTGGAGGACCTCTGGCAGCTCCCGGTGCACGGCGGTGTCGACGACCTCGGTCTGGTGCTCGAAGCGATGACAACCGCTGACCCGAACGCCCGGCTCGCGCTGCCGGCACGGTTCCTCTGGGCCGCTCGGGACGTGCTGGGCCGAGTCTTCGACCTCGGCCGGATCTCCACGGGCCCCGAGGTCGACCGGCAGGCGTGGAAGATCCCCGGAACCGCTCAGACGTCCTTGGTCGAACGCCTGCCGGCCGAGCTCGTCGGGACCGCGAGCGACGTGAGGTTCGACTCGCTGCCGTTCTCCGCGCTCTTCCGGACCTCCGACGAGTTCGCCGCCGAGCTGTCGAACGCGACGGTGCACGCGGTCCTGCACCTGGCCTGGGTACCCGAGGGCAACGGCAGGTACGGCGCCCAGATGGCTGTCTACGTCAAGACGCGCGGACGTCTCGGGTCGATCTACATGGCCGCGATCAAGCCGTTCCGCTACCTGATCGTCTACCCGGCCCTGATGCGTCAGATCGAGAAGCGCTGGCAGCAGCTGACCCGCTGACGCCGCTCGGCTCCGTAGGCTGCCGGGATGAGCGACGTACCCGGAACGCTGACCTGGCTGGCGACCGACGAGCCGCACCCGGCCCGGCGCGCCCAGCAGGCGGCCCTGCGCTGCGCGATGGCCGGGGACAAGCAGGGCTGGCTGGACCTGTGGGCCGCGGACGGCGAGATCTTCGACCCGGTCGGTCCGTCGATCTTCGACCCCGACGGGACCGGTCACCACGGTCCCGCCGGGATCGAGCACTTCTGGGACGTCGCGATCGCTCCGGTCGCGCGCTTCGACGTCGAGATCCGGACGTCGTACGCGACCGGTGACTCCTCGGCGCAGGAGGGCACCTTCACCACGACGTTCGCCGACGGCACCCGGGCCGAGGTCGACCTGGTCACGCTCTACCGGGTGGACCCCGACGGTCGGATCGCCTCGATGCGCGCCTACTGGGAGCTCGACAAGGTCCGGGTGACGTCCGGCCGGGTGTGAAGGGGGCGCGCTCACTGCTGCCGGACCGGCCTGGGATCCTTCAGGAGTGCTCACCACCAGGACGAAGCGGCAGCTGCTCGCCTTCGTGTTCCTGACGCTGATCGGGGTCTCGTACGTGGGCGCCCGGTACGCGAAGCTCGGCACGCTGTTCTACAGCTCCACGTTCACCGTGCACGCGCACTTCGTGCAGTCCGGAGGCATCTTCACCGGGTCCGAGGTCGACTACCGCGGGGTCGGCATCGGTCAGGTCACCGACATGCGCCTGATCCCCGGTGGCGTCGACGTGGTGCTCTCGATCGACAAGAGCAACAAGAAGATCCCCGCGGACACGATCGCGCTGGTGGCCAACAAGTCCGCGGTCGGCGAGCAGTACGTCGACCTGGAGCCGAAGGTCGACAACGGGCCGTACCTGACGGACGGGTCGGTGATCGCTCCGGCCGACACCGCGATCCCGGTCTCGACCACCGACTTCCTGACGAACCTGGACCGGTTGGTGACCTCGGTCCCCCAGGACCAGCTCCGCACGGTGGTCTCCGAGCTCGGGTCCGCGTTCAAGGGCACCGGACAGGACCTGGGTCAGATCATCGACACCTCGAACGCGTTCATCAAGACCGCGAACGCGAACTTCGACGTCACCACCGCGTTGATCAAGGACGGCAACACGGTGCTGGCGACCCAGGCCGACAAGGGCGACGCGATCAAGTCCTTCGCCAAGGACCTCGACCTGTTCACCAGCACCCTGGCCAACAACGACGTCAACCTGCGTGCGCTGATCGACAACGGCTCGGCCACCGCCAACGAGCTGCGCAGCTTCCTGGAGGAGAACAAGGTCGACCTCGGCGGGCTGATCAACAACCTGGTCACCACCGGCCAGGTCATCGTCAAGCACCTCCCCGGCATCCGACAGCTGCTGGTGGTCTATCCCTACGTCGTCAGTGGCGGCTTCACCGTCGTCGCCAAGAACTCCGAGGGGTACAACGCCCGCTTCGGTCTGGTGCTGACCCAGCTCCCGGTCGTGTGCCACGCCGGCTACCCGGCGAAGGACCGGCGGTCCCCGACCGACGGCTCCAACAAGCCGATGGACGTCCACGCCCGCTGCACCGAGCCGGCGTCGAAGTCGAACGCCCGTGGTTCGCAGAACGCGCCCCGTACCGGCGCGGCGTACCGGGCCGCCTTCGGCTCGCCGGTCGCCAGCTACGACACGAGCACCGGCACGACCACCTGGAGCGACCAGGCCGGCAACGTCGTGTACGACGGCGGGGCCGAGCGCCTCTACGGGACCGACTCCTGGAAATCTCTGCTGCTCCAGCCCGCTCTCTGAGGGCCTCGGAACCCTACGATCGCGACATGACCGTAGATCGCGCAGCCCTCACCGCCGGCAGCATCCGCCTCGCCTCCGGGGTCCACTTCCTGGTCGCTCCCGAGCAGGCCAACCGGCTCTGGGGCGACAAGGAGAAGCCGGCCCCGACCGCTCGCCTGCTGCTCCGCTCGATGGGCTACCGCGACGCGCTGATCGGTGGGCTGCTGGTCCAGGCCGCGCTGCGCGGCCGGGACACCCGCGGCTGGTTCCTGGCCTCGGGCGGGGCTGACGCCTCGGACCTGCTCGGCGGCTGGAGCAACCACAAGGTGATGACGAAGTCGCAGCAGCTCATCGGCCTCGGCGGCGCCGTGGTCGGTATCGGCGTCGGCCTCTGGGGAGCGACCAGGCGTCCGGTGACCGGCTGACCTGACCAGATTTGCCCTTGCTGTGGGACTCTTTGCTGCCGCAACCTGCGATCGCACCCTCCGGAATGACTCGGGCACGGGGACGGGGTAGGTTGCGCCGAGCCGTCGGAACCACCCCGGAGGAGACACAGTGCGTATCGGCATTCCACGTGAGTCAAAGACCGGCGAGACGCTGGTCGCTGCGACGAGCGCCACGGCCGGGCAGCTGCAGAAGCTCGGGTACGACGTCGTCGTCGAGTCCGGCGCTGGCATCGCAGCCGCCCAGCCCGACGACGCGTTCGTCGCCGCAGAGGTCCCTGTCGGCACTGCCGAGGACGTCTGGTCCAGCGAGATCGTCGTCAAGGTCAATGCGCCGACGGCCCGCGAGATCGGGTTGCTGCGCCCCGGCGCGGTGATCATCTCGCTGATGGCGCCGGGTCGCTCGCCCGAGCTCGTCGACCAGCTGGTCGAGGCCGGCGTGATCGCGCTCGCCATGGACGCGGTGCCGCGGATCTCGCGGGCGCAGTCGATGGACGTGCTCAGCTCGATGGCGAACGTCGCCGGCTACCGCGCGGTGATCGAGGGCGCGCACGCGTTCGGCCGCCAGTTCACCGGCCAGGTAACCGCAGCGGGCAAGGTCCCGCCGGCGAAGGTCTTCGTCGTGGGTGCCGGTGTTGCCGGGCTCGCCGCGGTCGGCGCTGCCGGCAGCATGGGCGCGATCGTCCGTGCCTTCGACGTACGGCCCGAGGTGGCCGAGCAGGTGGAGTCGATGGGAGCGCAGTTCGTCACCCTTCATGATCCAGCGATGGAGACCGCTGCGTCCTCCGACGGCTACGCCAAGGAGATGACCGAGGCGCAGGTCGCGGCCACCGCGGTGATGTACGACGAGGAGGCGCGCGGCGCCGACATCGTGGTCACCACCGCGCTGATCCCGGGACGCCCGGCCCCGACCCTGATCACCGCCGAGACCGTGGCCGCGATGCGGACCGGCAGCGTGATCGTCGACATGGCTGCCGCCAACGGCGGCAACTGCGAGCTGACCCGGACCGACGAGGTCGTCGTCACCGACAACGGCGTCACGATCATCGGCTACACCGATCTCGCAGGTCGGTTGGCTGCCCAGACCTCGCAGCTCTACGGCACCAACATCGTCAACCTGCTCAAGCTGATGACCCCGGAGAAGGACGGCGAGCTGGTCCTCGACCTCGAGGACATCGTCGTCCGCGGGATCACGGTGGCCAAGCACGGTGAGTCGATGTGGCCGCCGCCGCCGGTCCAGGTGAGCGCTGCCCCGAAGGCAGCAGCAGTCGCCGCCGAGCCGACCGTTCCGAAGGCACAGCTGTCCGCACCGGCCAAGGTCGCCCTGGTGCTGGCCGCGATCGCGGTCTTCGGACTGGTCAACGCGTTGGTGCCGACCCCAGAGCTGCGGACGCACTTCACCGTCCTGATGCTCTCGATCGTGATCGGCTACTACGTCATCGGCAAGGTGGCGCACGCGCTGCACACGCCGCTGATGTCGGTCACCAACGCCATCTCGGGCGTGGTCG
>JAOPXD010000024.1 GCA_025965315.1 Marmoricola sp. | reverse complement strand
CCGCGCACCCTCACCAACGGGTCGTACTGCTCGAGCCCGTCATTGAGGGCGACCTGGCGGCCCAGGGCGATCGTCTCGACGTTCCCGTCGGTACCAGGCAGCAGCTCGTCGACGCGGTGGAAGTACTCGATCCGCACCCCGCGAGCCACCAGCGCCTGGTGCAGCGGCGCGAAGACAACGTCCCCCATTCCGGCCGCCATCTTCCAGAAGATCGCGCCGCGGTGCTCGAAGAACATCTTCACCGTGGCGACGATGGCTGTACCGGCCCCGACCCCGAGCTCCGAGCGTCCGACTCCGTCCTGGGCGAACACCAAGTCGTAAAGCCCGCGGATGAAGGCGAACTCGCTCACCCCCGGATCGGCACCGTGACTGATCGCCCAGTCGAGGAAGTCCACCTCGTTGGCTCTCCGGAAGCCGTCCGGCTCCGAGAAGGTGCCGTCGACCAGGATGCCGCGGGTCATCGCAGCGAGAAACGAGACCAGGTGCCACATCCGTCGCTGCGAGGGATCCGTGGTGACCGCAGTTCTCAGCTGGGCACGTACGACGGACAGGGTGTTGCCGAGCGCATCAGCGGCCCGACCCAGATCCGGCTCCGGTGCTTCGAGGTGCACCAGAGCCTCCAACAGGGTGGCCACCGTAGCCAGGTAGGCGCCCTCGACCAGCGGGTCCACCCGGACCGGAGCCGAGCGCGTCGAGGTCAGCGCAAGACGCGCCGGCTCGTCCCCGACCGACGGGAGCGAGTCCACGAAGTCGAGGATCAGCTGGATGCCCCGGCGGGTGAGATCCGCGATGTTCGGAAGCTTCCTACTGTCGGGACCGATCGGATCGCCCGGGTCCAGGTTGTTCGCAGCGAACGCTCCGATCCAGTGCCGCCAGTCGCCCTCGAAGCGGTCCTCGAGACCGACGTCGACAGCAGGGAACATCGCGTCACGCCAGGTCCGGATCGGCGCAGCGGGGTCCGTCGTGGCGCGGTCCAGCTCGGCATAGCACTCGCGGAGGACCCGGAACGCATTGTCGTAGTACCCGAGCCACAGGTGCAGTCCGTGCTCCTCGACCCGGCCGTGCTCCCCACGGCTACTGGCTCCCTTGCCACCGAGCCTGAACCCACGCTGGTAGATCGTGATCGACTCGAACTCACGCTCCCAGCCCGGTTCACTGAGCCGCCACGCAGCCGTCACTCCAGCCATCCCTCCCCCGAGGACGACACCCTTGCGGCGCTGTGCCGGACTCACCGACCGAGTCGGGCCAGTCGGGCCCGGGCATCGTCGAGCTCCGGGTACGACGCGTCGGGCCTGAACTCGTCGACGGCGGCTTGGAGCTCGGCTGCAGCTCGGTCGCCCCGGATGCTGTGCAGGTCGAGCGCGATCCTGAGCTCGAACGGTCGTGCGCCCTGCCCGCGGGCAAGGACAAGCGCCTCACTGAGCAGCCGTACGACATCATCGTTCTCGGTGGCCAGGTGCGCGAGACAGCGGAGCGTCTCGGCATCGTAGAAGTGCATGTTCGTCGAGCGCGCCAGCTCGAGCGACTCCTCGTAGTGACGTCGAGCGCTCTCGATGTCACTGCCTCGAGCAGCCAACCGGCCCAGCATCGTCAGGTAGATCGTGAGGCAGCTGCGCAGGTCAACCATCTGCCACGCGGTTACCAGCGAACCGAGGACGGCTTCGGCAGGAGCCCCGGCTCGGCTGCCAGCTGCGGCCAGATCACGCGCCGCCGTGGTGGCGCCGTGCTGGGTCATGGCGACGAGCGACCAGATGTCGTACCCGTGCTGCTCGCCGATCACGGATGTCTCCGCAAGCAGTGCGAAGGAGCGCCGGTCCTCGCCTCGTTCCATGTACATCCAGGCGAGCAACCATCGCGTGTACGCCGCACTCCACGGACCTTGCGGGAACGACAGGTCTTCGCAGAGCTCGATCGCCAACTGGCCGTGCTCGTCGGCCCCGGCAAGGTCACCGACCATGAACCGTGCGATGGCGAGGTGCACGTGCATGGCCACCGTCGGATGGGTCGGCAGGTACCACGCCGCCACTGCCTCGCTGTCGAAGTTATCGCTTGCGTACAACGTCTCGACTGCGTGCTGCAGCTGTTCGTCGGCCCGAACGAAGTCGCCCTCGAACCAGTCGAGCATCGCGAAGCTGGCGATGTTCTGCGGTCGCCAGAACGCGCCCCAGTCCTCGCTGACCAGCGACTGCAGGGTCGTCGACAGCTGACGCGCCCGGACCAGGTCAGCACGCGACGTGTAGTACCCCCACATCGCGGTCAACGTGCTGACCATGTTGGGCACGTGCGGGATGTCCAGGGTCAGCTCGAGGCAGCGCTGGTAGTCGGCCGTGGCATCCGGACTGGACAGGCCCTCGGCCGACGACGCGAGGAAGCCGCGACGCAGGCGCAGCTCCACCTCGAGCTCGTTGCGCTCGCGCCCGGCTGGCAGCAGAGCAACCTGGGCGACCCCCGCGCCGAGACGCGCGCGGGCCTCGGCGAAGAGCCCGCGACGACGGGCGTCGGCCGACGCCTCACCCCAGGCGTTCGCAGCATCAGCCGGGAGGTCGGCGAGCTCGAGGTGCTTGGCGATGATGGTCCAGTCGCTGCGCCCGTCGTTGGCCACCGACTCGATCAGCGCGCGAGCGACGCATGCATGGACCTCGCGCCGGCGGGTCGGGGAGATCAGGTCGTTCGCGACGTCACGCACCAGCTCGTGGCGAAAGCGCACGGTGCTGCGGTCACCGGCAACCGCCTCGAGGATACGACCGCCGTTCAGGGTCTCCAGTGCTTCCAGCGTCTCTTCACGGCTCAGCTCGACACTTTGGAACAGCAGGTCGAGGTCGACGTCGCGGCCGATGGTGGCGGCCACCGAGACCACCTCAACCGCGGCAGGGCTCGTGTACAGCCGAGCCATCAGCGGCTCGTAGAGCACGTCAGGGACGGTGCTCGCCGCCGACCTGGCCGGCCGGTGGCGCTCCTCGACAGGATCGAGGCCGCTGCTGCGGACCAGCTCTTCGAGGTAGAGCGGCACGCCGTCGCTACGCATGACCAGCTCGCTGCGGTCCAGCACCAATGACGATCCAGGCGGTGCGATCGCGTCGATCAGCGCCAGGCAAGCACCCGGCTGCAGCGGCTGCAGAACGATGGCCTCGGTTCCGTCGACCGGCCCGAGCTGACTGGTAGCCAGCACCAGAGTTCGCGGACGGCCACTTCGCAGGATCCGCGCGATCAAGTCGTTCGTGGCCTCGTCCACCACGTGGTGGTCGTCGACAACGACCAGAGCAGACCCATGGCCGAGGCAGGCGAGCACGTACTCAGCTGCCGCCTTGGCGATCTCATCCGAAAGCTTCCGGCCTTCGGAGTCGACGGCTGCATACCCGGCCTCCGGATCGAGTCCGAGGATCGGCGCCAGCAGGGGCAGCGTGTCCAGCGGGGAGAAGCCGAGGGACCCCAGGTCCTGCTCGAGACTGATCAGCTGCAGGTGGGTCGTCGATCCGGGTCCGATGCCACACCGCGACTCGATCAGTCGGCGGAGTGGGTGGAACCCGACATCGTGATGATCGGATGACCCGGAGAGCGTCACCACCACACCACCATCGACGGTCGCGTCGTCGACCAGGGCAGCAACAAGGCGCGACTTACCCAAGCCCGCTTCGCCGACGACCGTGACGCCGCCCACTGCCTCGGCCCCGGCTGCGACTGCGGTGGACCACTGCGACCGGAGCTCCTCGAGCTCGGCGGCGCGTCCGACCAACGGCGTCCGGACGGCGGGCATCGGTGCGAACGACTTGCGGCCGAGCACCACGTACGGCCGCAGCGGTTCGTCCACACCCTTCACCAGCTGCTCCTCGCCAGCCTCCAGCTCGAAGCGGTCGGCGACCAAGAGGCGGATCTGGTCAGAGATCACGACCTGCCCGGGCTCGGCGAGCCCCTGGAGTCGCGCCGCCACATTGACGGCGAGTCCGTAGACAGCGACCTGCTCGCGGTCGACGTACATCAAACCTCGGTGCAGGGCAGCACGGACGGCGAGTGGCTCGCCGATCAGCTGGGCGATCTGGTCGGAGAGCGTCTGGACCTCCGCCGCTATCTCGAGCGCGGCGATCACTCCCCGCTCCGTGTCGTCACCATGAACCGTGGGAAAGCCGAACAGCGCCAGCATCCCGTCCCCGACGAGGTCGGCGATCACACCGCCGTGACGCTCGTTCACGATCGGCATCACCAGCTTGCGGTACCTGCTGATGAGTCCTCGGTAGAGCTAAGGATCGAGCCTGCCCGACAGGTCC
>JAOPXD010000001.1 GCA_025965315.1 Marmoricola sp. | reverse complement strand
GCCGCCAGTGCCTGGTCGACATCCCCGACGCCGGCAACGGCCGCGGTTTCCCGAAGCCGCAGGCCTCCTGCACGCTTCCGGTCGCCGAGGGCATGGTCGTCAACACCCAGGGAACCAGTCCGGTCGCGGCCAAGGCGCAGGCCGGGATCAAGGAGTTCCTGCTGATCAACCACCCGCTCGACTGCCCCGTCTGCGACAAGGGCGGCGAGTGCCCGCTGCAGAACCAGGCGATGAGCAACGGCCGCGGCGAGTCCCGGTTCGCCGAGAGCGGCGGGATCAAGCGGGTCTACCCGAAGCCGATCAACATCTCTGCCCAGGTGCTGCTCGACCGCGAGCGCTGCGTGCTCTGCGCCCGCTGCACCCGCTTCTCCGAGCAGATCGCCGGCGACCCGTTCATCGAGCTCCTCGAGCGCGGCGCCCTGCAGCAGGTCGGCATCTACGAGCGCCAGCCCTTCGACTCGTACTTCTCCGGCAACACCATCCAGATCTGCCCGGTCGGTGCACTGACCTCGGCGGCGTACCGGTTCCGCTCGCGGCCGTTCGACCTGGTCTCGACCCCGTCGATCGCCGACCTGGACGCCTGCGGTTCGGCGATCCGGGCCGACCACCGCCGCGGCAAGGTGATGCGCCGCCTGGCCGGCAACGACGCGGAGGTCAACGAGGAGTGGATCACCGACAAGGACCGGTTCGCGTTCCTCAGCGCCCGCGAGGACGACCGGCTGACGCACCCGCTGGTCCGCGACGAAGACACCGGCGAGCTCCGTGCCGCCTCCTGGCCCGAGGCGTTCGCCGTGGCTGCTCGCGGTCTTGCCGAGGCCAAGCGCAAGGTCGGGCTGCTTCCCGGCGGTCGGCTGACCGCCGAGGACGCCTACGCCTGGAGCAAGTTCGCCCGGGTCACCGTGCGGACCAACAACATCGACTTCCGTGCCCGTGCGCACTCCGCCGAGGAGGCCGCGTTCCTGGCGTCCTCGGTCGCGCTGACCGGACCCGGCTCCGGTGCCGTCACGTACGCCGACCTGGAGTCCGCCTCGACCGTGATCCTCGCCGGGCTCGAGCCCGAGGACGAGGCCGGCGCGATCTTCCTGCGGCTGCGCAAGGCGCACCTGGCGAGCGGCACCCGGATCTTCTCGGTCTCCGCTGTCGGCACCCGCGGTCTGGCCAAGATGGGCGGCCAGCTGCTGCCGACCGTCCCCGGGGCCGAGGCTGCCGCGATCGCGGCGATCGGGACCAACCCGGACATCCCGCTGGACTCCAGCGGGCTGCTGCTGGTCGGCGAACGACTGGCCTCGGTTCCCGGAGCCCTGAGCGCAGCCGCGCACCTCGCCGCCACAACGGGGGCCCGGCTCGCCTGGGTACCGCGTCGCGCCGGTGACCGTGGCGCTGTCGAGACCGGCTGCCTGCCGAACCTGCTGCCCGGTGGTCGTCCGGTCGCCGACCCGGGAGCCCGGGTCGACCTGGCTGCTGCCTGGGGCGTCGCGGCGATCCCGGACGCTCCGGGTCTCGACGGCTCGGAGATCCTCGCGGCACTGGTCGCCGGCGACCTGAAGGCACTCGTCGTCGGCGGCGTCGATCCTGCCGACGTTCCCCTCGACAAGTCCTCGAGGAAGGCCCTGAAGAAGGCGTTCGTGATCGCGCTCGAGGTTCGTTCCTCGGCGTTCACCGAGCTCGCCGACGTGGTCTTCCCGGTCGCGTCGAGCACCGAGAAGTCCGGGACGTTCGTGAACTGGGAGGGCCGGGTGCGGCCCTTCGGCAAGGTCCTCGACCACCCGTCCTCGCTGCCCGACGTACGGGTCCTCGCCGGCATCGCCGAGGAACGTGACCGGTCGATCGGCATCCGCACCCCCGAGCAGGCCTGGGCCGAGATGGTCCAGGTAGGTCCCTGGGAGGGCGAGAAGGCAACGGCCCCGGTGGTCGAGCCCGGTCGGGACCAGGCACCAGGCGAACACGTCCTGTCCTCGTGGAAGCAGCTCATCGACGACGGCCGGATGCAGGACGGCGCCGACGCGTTGCGCGCGACCGCCCGCCGACCGGTGCTGCGGGTCAACCAGGCCACGTTCGACTCGCTGGGCGTCGCCGAGGGTGACGACGTCACCCTGACCGGCCCGCTCGGCAGCGTCCGGATCCCGGTCGCGATCGGTGACGTCGCTGACGGCGTCGTCTGGGCCCCGGCCAGTGCACCCGGGCTCTCGGTCCGGCACCTGGTCGGTCCTGCCGGCGCAGCCGTGACCATCGAAGGAGGCACCAAGTGATCGCCCTCGACACCGCCAAGGGACTGTCCGCCTTCGGGCACGACCCGGTCTGGCTGGTGATCATCAAGGCCGTCCTGATCTTCGTGATCCTGGTGCTGCTCACCCTGTTCAACATCTGGTGGGAGCGCCGGGTCGTGGCCCGGATGCAGCACCGGATCGGGCCCAACGTCAACGGACCGTTCGGTCTGCTGCAGAGCCTCGCCGACGGCGTGAAGCTGGCGCTCAAGGAGGACCTGATCCCGAAGGCCGCCGACAAGCTGGTCTTCCTGATCGCCCCCGTTCTCGCGGCGATCCCGGCGTTCCTGACCTTTTCGGTGATCCCGTTCGGGCCCGTGGTCAAGGTCCCGTGGAGCGACCGGCACACCCCGCTCCAGCTGACCGACATGCCGGTCGCGGTGCTCTTCGTGATGGCGATCGCGTCGATCGGGATCTACGGCATCGTGCTCGGTGGCTGGTCCTCGGGATCGACGTACTCGTTGCTCGGCGGGCTGCGCTCGAGCGCCCAGATGATCTCCTACGAGGTCTCGATGGGACTCTCGCTGGTCGCCGTCTTCCTGTACGCCGGTTCCCTGTCCACCTCGGAGATCGTCGCTGCGCAGGACAAGCTCTGGTACGGGCTGATCCTGGCGCCGTCGTTCGTGATCTACGTGATCTCGATGATCGGTGAGACCAACCGCGCGCCCTTCGACCTGCCCGAGGCCGAGGGTGAGCTCGTCGGCGGTTTCCACACCGAGTACTCATCGCTGAAGTTCGCGCTGTTCTTCCTGGCCGAGTACATCAACATGGCCACCGTCTCCGCGCTGGCGACGACGCTGTTCCTCGGCGGCTGGCACGCGCCCTGGCCGATCAACCAGCTCTGGGACGGCGCGAACAGCGGCTACTGGCCCTTCTTCTGGTTCATGGGCAAGGTGCTGTTCTTCATCTTCATCTTCATCTGGCTGCGCGGTTCGCTGCCCCGGCTGCGCTACGACCAGTTCATGCACTTCGGCTGGAAGCGGCTGATCCCGATCTCGCTGGTCTGGATCATCGCGGTCGCGACGATCCGGACGATCAACCTGAACGGCGGCTTCAACCGGCAGTACCTGTACGTCGCGATCGGGATCCTGGCCGCTCTGGTGATCGTGCTGTTCTTCGTCGACGAGAAGAAGCCGGACCTTGCCGAGCCGGTCCCCGACGGTCCTTTCGATGCCTTCGCGGGCGGGTACCCGGTGCCGCCGATGTCGAGCGCCGTGCCGATCGTGCCAGCCGAGAACGAGGGAGAGGTCGCCTGATGGCCACGCTCAAGGAACAGTTCTGGGACCCGGTCGCCGGGTTCGG
>JAOPXD010000197.1 GCA_025965315.1 Marmoricola sp. | reverse complement strand
CTGGCCTGTCACGACTGCGTCGTGACGGTGCTGCTCGGCCCGCCGCCGGAGCTGAGCTTCGACCACGAGGAGCAGCAGGCCCTGGCAGTACTCGCCAGCTCCGGACTGGTCCCACCGTTGCGGATGGTCACGCCGATCGGCAGCCGGGACGTCGAATCCGCGTGACGGATGGGTCTCGTGTGGCGTCTGAGCCCAGTGGGGCCAGCGTGTCTCGAAACACGCCGTAATCTGCCCCAGAGGTTTGGCGCGTCGTTACCGTTCGTTTATCGTTCATCACTCAGGTCCCTGCACGAGCTACCGACCGGGTCAGCTCAGGGGCCGCGCTGAGTCCGGCGTCATGCTTTCTCTCGGAGAGCGTGAAGCTGGAGCCGGGGAACCACGTCTTCATGGGGTGAATCCGGCGCACCGAGGTCAGGAACGTCTGTCTCGATGTGCTGGTAGGGCGATCTTTGCGTCCGAATCCGTCAGCTCACCTGGTAAGCGTTGGACAAAGAGGAGACCGTCCGCTCGTGCTCCACGGCCGGAAGCGCACCAGCGCTCTTGTGGCGATTCTGATCGCCCTCATCACAGCCCTGATCACCGTCGGCATCAGTTTCGACAGCCCCGCTGCGACTGCCAAGCCTGACCTGAACACCGTCAAGAAACAGGTCGAGAAGCTCGACCGCGCGGCCGAGGTCGCCTCCGAGCGGTACAACGAGGCCAAGGTCAAGCTCGCGCAGACCACCACCACGCTGAACGCGCTGGACGCCGATCTCGGACGTCAGCAGCAGGTCGTCGACACCATGCAGAAGCAGGTCGCTGCGATGGTCGTCGACCAGTACCAGGGCGACGTCCTGTCCACGACCTCGCAGGTCGTGCTGTCGAACAACCCCGACGCGTTCCTGGACAACCTCAACGCGGTCGCCGCCTACAACAGCCAGCGCGGTCAGGTGATGGGTCAGTTCACCACCCAGCTCGCCCGGCTGCACCTGCGCAAGGCCGCGGTCAAGGACGAGGCCCGTCGTCTCTCGAGCCTGAAGAAGCAGATGGCCTCGGAGAAGTCCGACATCGCCACGAAGGCTGCGAAGGCGCGAGCCGTCCTCAACGGCCTCGAGGCGGACGCGCGCAGCAAGGTCCTCGGCGGTGCGTACGACGGACCGCTCCCGAACGTTCCCGCGTCGGGACGCGCCGCAGCAGCTGTTGCCTACGCCATGGCTCAGGTGGGCAAGGCGTACGTGTACGGCGCCGCCGGCCCGAGCGCGTTCGACTGCTCCGGACTGACGATGCGTGCGTGGGGTGCTGCCGGAGTTGCCCTGCCGCACTCCTCGAACGCTCAGCAGGGTTCGGGGGCGCGGGTCTCCGAGAGCCAGCTGGAACCCGGTGACCTGGTCTTCTACTACAGCCCGGTCAGCCATGTCGGTATGTACATCGGCAACGGGCTGATCGTCAACGCGGAGAACCCGAGCATGGGTGTCCGGGTGACGGGGCTGCACTCGATGCCGTACTCCGGTGCCGTCCGACCCGGCTGATCCGGCTCCTGGGCAGCGCTCCCGCCGCCGGCCCGTCCTGGTGGCGGGGATGGTGGCGGGGCTGGTGGCTGCTGCACTGCTGCTCGCCGCCTGCTCCGATAACACCAGCATCGCGCCGCCCAAGGCGTCCGGAGACATCAGCTCCAGTCGCGAGACCGGCGCGCGCGGAACCCTCGCAGCGCTTGCCGACGCCCTGGGCTCCGGCGACGCCGGGGCGGTGGCTGCGCTCGCTGACGCGGGGTCCCGGGGTCTGCTCGAAGCGATGGTCGGCAACGTCGCGCGGCTGGGACTCACCGACGTCTCCCTGCGCTTCGTCGATGACGACCCGTCCCAGTCGCCGCAGGACACCGAGGACCTCGGGCCGAACGCCTGGATCGCCACCGTCGAGGTGACCTACCGGCTGAGCCGGTGGGACATGGCGCCGACCCGGGTCGAGACCCCGATGACCTTCACTCCCGGGATCGCCGGCGGTCGTGCCCAGGTCGTCGCGGGCGTCGGTGGCGACGACGGCCGTACGCCGATCTGGATGACGGGCGTGGTCAGGGCGATCGCCTACGGGCGCACCCTGGTGATTTCGGCAGGAGATCACGGCGGTCGCGACTCGGTGCTCGCCAGGCGGGCGATCGTCGCGGTGAACAAGGTGCTGCCGTCCTGGAAGGGCGATCTCGTCATCGAGGCCCCCGCCGACGAGACCGGTCTCGATCAGGCCCTCGGCGCGACGCAGCCGCAGTACGCCGACATCGCTGCCGTCACCGCGAGCGTGGACGGGTCCCTGGTGCGGACCGCTCCGGTGCACGTGTTCCTGAACCCCCGGGTCTTCGACCCGCTCGGCCCGCGCGGGGCCCAGGTGGTGATCAGCCACGAGAGCACCCATGTCGCCACCAGGGCCACCTTCGCGAGTCTGCCGACCTGGCTGAAGGAGGGCTTCGCCGACTACGTCGCGCTCGCCCATGCCGGGATCCCGGTGCGCACCGCGGCCGCCCAGATCCTGGCGCGGATCCGCCGGAGCGGCCCTCCCGACCACCTGCCGACCTCTGCCGACCTGGACCCGACGGCAGTCGGCCTGGGTGCGACGTACGAGGAGGCCTGGCTGGCCAACCGCTTCATCTCGACCCGGTACGGCGAGCCGAAGCTGGTGTCGTTCTACGAGACGGTGTCCGGGGGAGAGAACCTCGACCTAGCCTTCCGGCGGGTGCTGGGCACCACCCAGGTCGCGTTCGTGCGGGCCTGGCGCTCCGACCTCCGCATCCTTGCCAGGCGCGTGACAGGCTGACGTCATGAACCAGGCACCGCCGTTCGCCCGCTGGCCCTCCCTGGTCGCGATGGTGATCGGCGGAGGCGCCTTCGCGGTGCTCGCCGCAGTTCTGATCCCGTGGCACTGGCTCCCGGGCCAGCACGTCCATGCCGTTGCAGCGCGGAGCGTCTTCAGCGCTTCCGAGATTGCTCGCGACGAGCGGGTCTCGTGGGCGCTGCGGCAGCCCAGCTGGGCGAACCTCGTGCTCAGCCTGGTCCTGGCCGGACTCCTCGGCTTCACCCGGACCGGGAGCCGGGTCGTCGCGCACCTCCGTGGGCCCTGGTGGTGGCGCACGGTGCTCGCGACCGCGCTCGTGACACTGGTGGTGACGGTCGTCCAGCTGCCGTTCGGCGTTCGTATCCAGCGGGTAGAGCTCGCGCAGGGACTGAGCCGCGAGCCGTGGTCGGGCTGGTGGAACGACCAGGCCATCGGGCTGCTGGTCGCCGTGGTGTTCAGCGCGATCGCCCTGCTCGCGATCATGGCGATCGCCCGCAAGGCACCCCGGACGTGGCCGCTGTGGGCCGCGGGCGCAGCCGCCGCGCTCGCGATGATCGGCTCGTTCGTGTACCCGGTGCTGGTCGAACCGTTGTCCAACCACTTCACGTCGATGCCGGCCGGGCAGCTGCGTACCGACATCTTCGCGCTGGCCAGGACCGAGCACGTGCACATCAGCGACGTTCTGGTGGCCGACGCGTCTCGCCGTACGACGGAGCTCAACGCCTACGTCTCCGGCTTCGGCAGCACCCGCCGGGTGGTCGTCTACGACACGGTGCTCACGACCCTGCCCCGCTCGGAGATCGAGGTCGTCGTCGCGCACGAGCTCGGCCACGCCCGCCACGACGACGTCCTGCACGGAACGATCCTCGGCGCGCTCGGTTCGGCGTTCGGTGTCGGGCTGCTCGGGCTGCTGCTCGGCAACGGTGTCGTCCTGCGTCGGATCGGGGCGTCGAGCATCGGTGATCCGCGCGCGGTCCCGATGCTGCTGGCGCTGGTCGCGGTCGGAGCGCTGCTGGTGAGTCCGATCGAGAACACGATGAGCCGTGCCGTCGAGGCGCGCGCGGATCTTGCGTCCCTCGACGCGACGAGGGATCCGGCGACGTTCGAGGCCATGCAACGTCAGCTGGCGCTCAGCGCGCTGGCCGATCCGACGCCGCCGCGCTGGAGCCAGTTCGTGTTCGGGACCCATCCGACCACGCTGCAACGGATCGGGATGGCCCGGGAGTGGCGCCGACCCGGCTGAGAACGCAGCAACGGCCGCGGCCCAGTTTCCTGGAGCGCGGCCGTTGCGGAGTTGATCAGCAGGTACTGGTGCTGGTGCTTGAAGCGATGGTGTTGCAGGTGTTCTTGAACACGCCGGAGATCATGCCGCCGAAGGCGAACACGATCGCGACGATGAGAGCGGCGATGCCAGCGACCAGCAGGCCGTACTCAACAGCAGAGGCTCCGTCGTCGTCGCGACGCTGCCCAATGGTGCGGAAGAACTCGAGCATGGTGTTTCCCTTCTGAATGGCTTCCAGGTGCTGGGTCAGCAGGTGCTCGTGCTGACGCTGGTGGCGATCTTGTTGCAGGTGTTCTTGAAGACGCCGGAGATCATGCCGCCGAAGGCGAACACGACGGCGACGATGAGAGCGGCGATGCCGGCGACCAGCAGGCCGTACTCAACAGCTGAGGCGCCGTCCTGGTCGCGACGGCTGCAGATGGTGCGGATGAACTCGAGCATGGGTGGTTCCTTCCCCTCGGGAACTCTTGCGTTCGGTGCGGATCACCGGATAGGACAAGGTTCTCATTTCGGGTCAGAACGGACATCGGCTGTCCGGTTTAAACCATATAGTCCGTTTGGACTATACCAATATGCCCCTTTTAGTACGATCTGGGCTCAGACGTCAACGGGGAGCGGTCGAGGTGTCGATCAGCCCGGATCGCATCGCAGCCACGAGCGCCTGGGCACGGTTCGCGGCGCCGAGCTTCTCGTAGACCTTCGCGATGTGCGTCTTGGCCGTGGACTCGCTGATGTAGAGCTTGGTGGCGATGGCCGCGACGCCCAGACCGTCGGCCAGCAGGTCCAGGACCTGGCGCTCCCGGTCCGAGAGCCGCGGTGTCGTCGAGCTCATCCGGCGGATCATCGCGTCGGGCAGGCCGGCGCAGGTGAAGCTCAGCGGGGACACCGCTGAATGACGTGCGGCGCCGACCACGTCGTTGCTGGGTGCGTCCTTGCCGACGAAGGCCGAAGCGCCGGCGTCCATCGCCGCGAAGATCTGCTCGTCCCCGGCGTACATGGTCAGCACCACCAGGCCCTGGTCCTTGCGTTCCTTGCGCAGGGCGCGGACCAGGTCGAGACCGGAGCCGTCGGGCAGCTGGAGGTCGATCACGACGACATCGGGTTGCAGGGAGCCAGCCAGGGTCAGTGCGTCGCTGATCGTGCCGGCCTGGCCGGCGACGGTGAACGCGGCATCGCGGGTGAACGCACCAGCGAGACCGTGACGGATGAGCTCGTGGTCATCGACGAGCAGTACCGAGGTCGTCATCGATCCTCCTGGGTGGGTCGGGTCCGGCCGCGGTCGCGGCCGGTGCTGGTCAGGTGAGCTGGAGCGTGATCCGGGTCCCGCGACCTTCGTCCGCGGGCGACGTGATGGTCAGGTCGGCGCCCACCCGGTCAGCGCGTTCATGCATGATCCGGAGCCCGTGCGAGTCGTCGCGGGGCGCTCGGATGCCCTCCCCGTCGTCGAGCACACCGATCTCCGCGTACGGCGGGTGCACCCGGCAGCTGACCCAGAGGTTCCTCCCGCCCGAGTGCCGCCGGGCGTTATTGATCGCCTCCTGGGTGATCCGGAGCAGCTCTGCTTCCACCCGCGGGCCCAGTCGTACCGCGGACTCGTCCAGGGTGACGTGCACGGTGAGCTCGGAGTGCGAGCCGATGTGCCGGGCGAACGACGCGATGCTCTGGCCGAGACCCTGCCCGACAGCGGTCTCGTTGCGCAGGTCGAACACGGAGTTGCGCAGCTCGGCAACCACCCGGGTGACCTCACGGCGCAGGATGGCCACCGCGTGCGCCTGCTCCGGATCGACGGTCGTGGCAGCGAGGTTGTCGACGAGGTAGCCCAGCGAGGCGACGTCCTGGGCGACACCGTCGTGCACCTCGCGGGCGAGGCGGTGCCGCTCCTCGCTGGTCGCCGAGTCACGGACTGCCGTGAAGAGCAGGGCCGCGTTCAGCCGCACGCCTGCGGGAGCGAGAGCCGCGGTGACGCGGTCGACCGTGCGCTCGTCGGGCATCGTCAGGCAGTCGAGCAGCAGCAGGGCGACCGGGTCGCTGTCCGCAAGGATCGGGAGTACCACCCGGGACCCGCCGAGAACGGGCTCGCGGCTGTTCCAGGCGCGGTACAGCAGCTGCTCGGCCTCGTCGAGCGGATAGCTGACCACGCCGGGGGAGTGCCGCAGCGCGGTGAACTCGCCGGCCTGACGGACGACCACGACCGCGCTACGAACCACGATGTCCTCGCCGACCGCAGCAATCGCCTCGTCCGCGATGTCGACAGGATCGAGGCCGGACGTCAGCCGTCCGGACAGGGCGTGCAGCTGTCGGATCAGCTCCAGGGCGCTGCGGTAGGACGCGTCCGACGCCGGCCCGGCGCCGGCTCGCCGGGTCAGGGTGCCGAGCAGGCCGAGGCCCACGCCGGTGATCAGCCAGGTCGCGACGTCGCCCGAGAGCGCGTTGCTGTCGTGCCCGAGTGCCACCGCCCAGGTCGTACCGAGCGAGGCCGCCTCGACGAGGACCACGACACCGACCCAGCGGGCGCCGGTGGTGATGCCCGCGATCAGTGCTGGGAGAGCCAGATAGGGGAGAGCCGCTTCGTGGGCCGGGAAGGCGATCACGCCGATCACCGCGGTCGCGACCGCCTCGACGACGACCACCCAGCGAACCGGGATCCGGGCACCGAGCTGCGACAGCTCGGCGATCACCGCGATCCCGGCAGCCCACCAGACGCCCGCGAGGGCAACGTTGCCGAGCAGCGCCGTGGACGCGATGGCTGTGAGGGTGAAGACCCGCGCAGCCACTGCGACCCGACGATGGTCGGTCACGTCAGGGTGCCCCGGAAGTTGTCCATGATCGAGATCCCCGCCGGGCCGAGCACGGCGATGAAGAGGCACGGAAGGATGCAGAAGATCAGCGGGATCAAGATCTTGACCGGCACCTTCTGGGCGAGCTCCTCGGCCCACTGGCGACGCTTGACCCGGATCTCGGAGGACTGCACCCGCAGCACCTGACCGACCGGGATGCCGAACGCGTCGGCCTGGACCATCGCGCTGACGAACGCGCGCAGGTCGGGCAGGTTGGTGCGATCGGCGAGCGAGCGGAGTGCGTCGGAGCGACCTCGGCCGATCTGCATCTCCTGAAGCATCCGGGAGAACTCCTCGGCCAGCGGTCCGTGCGTGTTCCGGGCGACCTGGGCCACGGCCGCGTCGAACCCGAGTCCGGACTCCACCGAGATGGTGAGCAGGTCGATCGCGTCCGGGAGCGCCTTCTGGAGCTGGGCAGCCCGGTCGTAGGCCTTCTGGTACAGGTAGAGGTTCGGTGCCAGGTACCCGGCGACCGAGGCGAGGACGACGACGACCATGGTCGGCAGGAAGCCGAGGCCGGTGACCAGCGCGAACACCATCGAGACGGCCAGGGCCGCGATGAAGCCGACGACCTTGCCGGCGCTGACCCGGTCCACGGTCCAGCCGGCCGGGTTGCCGGCCAGCTCGAGCTTCTCGTGGATCCGTTCGTTCGCGTCGGCAGGAGTCAGCCGTCGACCGAGTCCCTGTGCCCGGAGCAGGAACGGGATCAGCACCCGTTCTCCGAACGGTGCGTCGAGCTCGCGCTTCATCTCCGCCGGCGCTGCGGTGAGCGCCTCGAGCACGGCGATCGACCGGTCGACTCCGTTGTTCCCCCGCGGTGAGACCGCGACGGAACCGACGACGATCGCGAGCGCCACGAAGATCATGACGACACCCAGCAACATGATTCCGCCGCTCATCTCAGACCTCCACCTTCGAAACCTTGCTCATCCAGAAGATACCGACGCTCAGCAGGACTGCCATCGCGCCACACATGATCAAACCGATCGGTGTCGTGTACATCGGGTGCACGTACGCCGGTTTCGTCAGGGTCAGGTAGGCCAGGAACGCGGGCGGGAGCCCCCCGAGGATCCAGCAGGACAGCCGCCCCTCGGCGGACAGCGCCTGGACGTGCCGGCGGATGTACTCGCGTTCCCGCAGGGTCCCGGCGACGTTCAGCAGCAGCTCGGACAGGTTCCCCCCCACCTCGCGCTGGATCCGGATGGCCATCACGACCCACTTGAAGTCCTCGCTCTGCATCCGGGTCGCGACGCCGTCGAGGGCGTCCTCGATCCCGACGCCGAGGCGGGCCTCGACGATCACCCGCTTGAACTCGGAGGTGATCGGTTCGGTGCCCTCCCGCACGATCGTGTCCATCGACTGAGCCAGGGACAGGCCGGCAGAGAGACTGCCTGCCATCAGCTGGAGCGTGTCGGCGAGCCCAGAACCGAACGCCTTGAGCCGCTTCGAACGCTTCATCGCGAGGTAGACCCACGGGCCGACTGCTCCGAGGGCCAGGAACAGGACCATCGCGAGCGGGTTGCCGGCGCTGATCAGCAGTCCGAGGACGCCGGCGCCGAAGGCGATACCCGTGTGCAGGAGCAGCCACTCCGAGGACTTCAGGGCCATTCCCGCGCCCTCGAGGCGGTCGGCGATGCGTGCCTCGAACCCGGAGTTGGAGGACAGCACGGTCTGTGCCGCCTGGCGGGCCTGCTCGGCCAGGGTGCTGGCCTGGGCGTGGTTCGCCCGGATCTGCGCCTGGTTGAGCCGGCTGGCGTCCGCGCTCGCGGTGTAGATCTGCAGCTGGTTCTCCAGGCTCACCTTCTTGGCAGGCCGGCTGCCGCCGAGCAGCAGCACCAGGAGAGCGACGGCGGCAAGCCCGATCGCGGCGATCGCGGCATACACGAGCGGGGTCGCGATCTGAACGGCGTGGCTGGCGACCGGGTCCGAGATCGCCGTGGTCGGCGTCGCAGGCGCCGGGGCGCCGGTATGCACCTGGACGAAGGCGGAGGCGTGGTGGGTGACCCCGCCCGCAGCGAGCGAGACCGCGACCGAGCCGTCGTTCGACGCCTGGTCGGCCGGCACCGTGGCGGTGACCAGGACCTGTCGGGCGAGGGCGTCGGCCTCGGTCGAGAACGCCTTCGCGAGAGCGCTCGCGTTTGCGGACACGACCGTGCCCTTGCTGGCCTGGGCCATCGCGGCGAGCGCGGCCGGAGCAGCAGCACCCTGCTCGAGCGCGACCACGTCGACCTTGACCCCTGACTTCTGGATCGCGGTGGTCACCGGCCCCAGCGGAGCCCCGGTGTTGTCCTTGCCGTCCGAGATCACCAGGACCTCGCGCTGGCCGTCCTTGCCCGTGGCAGTGATCGCCTGGCGGACGCCGGCGTACAGGGCCGTGTTGAGCTTGAGACCGAGGCCGCCGATCACCGACTTCGAGGCGGCCCGGTCCAGGGACGGGGCCTGGAGGACGTGGACGCCGTCGTCGAAGGTGACGATGCCGATCTGGACGTTGGCCGGGACCGCGTCGAGGTACGACATCGCCGCGGACTTCGCGGCAGCGATCTTCGCGCCCCGCATGCTGTTGCTGGTGTCGATCGCCAGGACCGTCGTACGGCTGACGTCGTTGCTGGACCCGGCGTCGGCGGCGGCCGCGCTGATCGAGTGTCCGTCGATGGCGACGGCGACGGAGCCCAGGTCGACCGGATCGGTCCCGGGCACCGAGACGAGCAGCCGCAGCGTGCTGCCCTTGAGCTCCGAGTGGTCGATGCCGGCGTCGTCGGTGGCGAAGGCCGCGCCGGCGAGGAACGTCATCAGCAGGGCGACGACGATCGCGGCGAGAGTGCCCAGGCGTCTGGTCGCGGTGTTCACTTCTGCTCCGGTGCGAAGGTGCGCGGGTCGACCTCGACGTTCGCGAACGCCATCTTCTCCAGGAACTTCGGACGCAGCCCGGTCGCCTTGAGCGAACCCATGCTGCGACCGTCGGCGTCGAACCCGGCGGTGTTGTCGAAGACGAAGATGTCCTGCAGCGTGATCACCTCACCCTCCATCCGCTCGACCTCGGTGACGTGGGTGATCCGGCGGGTGCCGTCCTTGAGCCGCGCCTGGTGGACGATCAGGTCGACCGCGGAGGAGACCTGCTCGCGGATCGCCCGCATCGGCAGGTCCATCCCGGCCATCATCACCAGGGTCTCCAGACGGGCCAGCGTGTCGCGCGGGCCGGTGGAGTGCACGGTGCAGATGGAGCCGTCGTGGCCGGTGTTCATGGCCTGGAGCATGTCGAGCGCGGAGGCGTCACGAACTTCACCGACGACGATGCGGTCGGGCCGCATACGCAGCGAGTTCTTGACCAGGTCGCGGATCGTGACCTCGCCCTTGCCCTCGATGTTCGAGGGCCGCGACTCGAGACGGACCACGTGGTCCTGCTTGAGCTGGAGCTCGGCGGCGTCCTCGATCGTGACGATGCGTTCGTCGTCGGGGATGAAGGACGAGAGCACGTTCAGCGTGGTCGTCTTGCCGGCGCCGGTGCCTCCGGAGACGATCACGTTGAGGCGACCGCGGACGCAGGCCTCGAGGAAGTCCGCGGTCCTGCGCGAGATCGTGCCGAAGTCGATCAGGTGCTCGACGGTCAGCGGGTCGCGCGCGAACTTCCGGATGGTCAGCGAGCTGCCGTCGATCGCGAGCGGCGGCACGACGGCGTTGACCCGGCTGCCGTCGGGGAGCCGGGCATCGACCATCGGTGAGGCCTCATCGATACGCCGGCCGATCCGGGACACGATCTTGTCGATCGTGCGGCGCAGGTGGGCCTCGTCGTTGAACTTGCCGTCGACGCGGACCAGCCGGCCCTTGCGCTCGAGCCAGATGTCGAACGGCCCGTTGACCATGACCTCGCCCACGGAGTCGTCACGCAGGTAGGGCTCCAGCGGGCCGTACCCCAGGATGTCGTCGGCGATCTCCTGGGTGATCCGCTGGCGGTCGTTGGTCGTCAGCGGCCGGTTGCTCGAGGCCATCACGTCGGCCAGCGCGTGCCGGACCATCGTCTCGAGCTCGCCGGCGCTCAGGTTCGCGTCGTACAGCTTCGGGCCGAGCTGGACCAGGAGCTCCTCGTGGACGCTCTCCTTGAGGTCGTCGAAACGGCCCTTCGTCGGTCCGGGCTTGGTCCCGACGCCCGAGTTCGTGCGGGTGGACTCCCGGGCGACCTCGCGCGCCGGGACGTCGGCGTCCTCACGCGGCGCGGTGGCCGCCTGGGCGGGTGCGGCAGCGTGCGGGGCCAGCGGCGGGGCGGGCGTCGACGCGTGGGCCGGCGGCTGACCCGGAAGGCGCGCCGGGCTCGGTGCCGCGCGGCGGCCTCCCTCGGCGGGCGGTGCTTCGGGGACCGCGGTCCCGGTCATCAGGTCCTCGACGGTGCCGTTCGCTCCGGTCGAGCCCTGCATCAGCTCAGCAAGTCGGTCTGAGTACTCAGTCATGCCGTCACCCCCAGGTCAGTCTTCATGTCCGCACGCATGTCCGCTCATTTCCTCAGGCGTCCGAAGGAGCGCCGCTTCTGGTCCGTCTCGATCGGCGTCGCCGCCCTGGACGTCGCCGAGCCGTTCATGGTTGTCCGGGCGAGGTCCTGCGCCAGCAGCACCAGTGCCTTGCTCACCGGGTGGTCCGGGCGGCTCAGCACGATCGGCTTGCCGTGGTTCGTCGCGTTGGCGACCGCGGAAGCCGACGGCAGCGCCGTCGAGACCGGCATCTTCAGCAGGCTCTCCACGTTGGCGGCGGTGAGCCCGACCTCGTCGTCGGCGCGGTTGAGCAACAGGTGCCGGCGGCCCACGACCAGGTTGAGCGAGTCGAGCGTCTCCAGGGCGATCTTCACGTTCTTGACCGTCGGCACGTCGAGCGTGGCGACGATGATGCACTCGTCGGTCTCCTCGAGCGCCTCGAACACCTGGTCGTCGAACGCCGGCGAGGAATCGACGACGACGAAGTCGAAGTGCTGCCGCAGGATCTTGAGCACCCGGCGGATCAGGGCCGGTGAGATCCGGTCCTTGCCCTCCGGGTGCGTCGGGGCGGCCAGGATGAAGCAGTTGGTGTGCCGGGTGAGCAGGGTCTCGAGCAGGCTGAAGTCGAGGTGCTCCTCGGCTTCGATCGCCTCGATGATCGTGTGCTCCGGGATCAGCTGGAGCGTGATCGCCACGTCCCCGAACGCCAGGTCCAGGTCGACGACGCACACCCGCGCTGCACCGCTGCCGCTGAGCGCGACGGCGAGGTTGACCGCGATCGTGGTCTTGCCGACCCCGCCCTTCGGCGAGACCACCGAGATGACCTTGCCGTCGCGACCCCCCTCGGGCACGGGGCCGCGGACGGCCTCCCACATCTGCCGGCTGCGTTCGACCGCGGCCGTCATGCCGGCGATGTCGTCGGCAGCGATCACGGCCGGGATCCCGACGCGCATGGCTGCCTGGAACACGTCCGAGGTCAGGTCGTGGCGCAGCAGGACGATGCCGATGGTCGGGTAGGTGCGCACCACCCGCTCGGCCAGGGCCGTGCAGTCGGCTAGGTCGGTGTTCGGGCCCAGGACGACGGCGTACTCGGCGTCCTGGTTCGCCAGCCAGTTGTCGAGCTGGTCGATGCTCGTGACTACCTGCGTTCCAGCTGGCAGACCGGCGCTGAGTGCGCCGGCCCAGGCCGCATCGTTCTCGACAAGGACGGGCATGTGACTACCTTTCGTGGGAGCGAGTCGTCACTTGAAGAGGTTCTGCGTATTTGCGCCCGCGTTGGGGTTCACGCTCGAGCCGGAGGTCAGCAGGCCGAAGTCCAGCTCGCCGTTCGCCGCGGCGTAGATGATCTTCTGCGCCTGCGCCTGGGGCACGCCCAAGGTGAACAGGGTCCGCGGCAGCTGCTCGGTCGTTTGCGCGCCGGTCGTGTCGGTGGTCGTCGTCGCGACGACGGTCGTCGTGCCGACGGCGATCACCTCGACCTTGGGCAGCAACAGCTTGGTGTAGTAGCCGGGCAGACCGGCGGTGCTGGTGGCGTTGACGAAGATCGCGACATTGTCGCCAGGGTTCACGAAACCTGCGACCCGGGCTGTGTCGGTCAGGTTGACCGAGATTGCAACGTCACCCTTCGGGATCGTCAGGGTGCTCGTGGTCGCGGCGCTGGTCGCGAACTTGCTCGAGATGATCTGCTCGCCCGGGTAGATGGTGGTCTGCGCGATCTCGCCCTGGATCGGCGTGAGCGAGTTCAGCGAGCCCGGAAGCTCCTGACCCTGCGCGACGCTGCCGACCTCGATCTTGCCGGCGGCCTGTGCCGCAGCGACGGTCTCACCGACATCGATCTGCTTGACGGCGCGCAGCACCTGGACGGCCTTGTACCGGTCGTTGGCGCGCTGGTCCGCTCCGTGCACGTAGAGGAACACCAATAATGTTCCGAGCGCCGCGATGATGGCGGCGACTACCAGTAGAACTTTCCTGCGGTCCATGCCGAGGTCCCTCTCCTCAGCGGCACCCACGTGTACGGCCCACGAATCCCGGATCTTGCCGGGAAGGAGGACGTGCCCGCGAACACCGAAGTGATCCAGCCGACACACCCCTCGGTGCCGGCATGACAACCACTTTGCCCGAATTGCGCAGGTTGTGCACCCTAATTGGGTGACATCACCCGATTGGGTGCGATAAATAGCCCAAAAGGACTAGATGTCTGAATTGGGACTTTGGGCCCGATCCCGACATGGATCACCGTGAGTACAGGGCCTCGACCTCGTCCACGTTCTCGCGCATGACCACGTTGCGCTTGAGCTTGAGGCTCGGCGTCAGCTGGCCGCCCTCCTCGGTCCACTCGTCGGTGAGGATCGTGAACTTACGGATCGATTCCGCCTTGGAGACAGCCTTGTTGGCGTCCTCCACGGCTCCTTCGATCTCGGCGCGCAGCTCCGGGTCGTCGAGCAGCTTCGCCACGTCGGTGGGCTTCCCGTGCTGCTCGGCCCAGGACGGGACGGTCTCGCGGTCGAGGGTGATCAGGACACCGATGAACGGGCGACCGTCGCCCACCACGATGCACTGGTCGATGAGCAGGTGACCGCGCAGCCGGTCCTCCAGGACTGCCGGGGCGACGTTCTTGCCGCCGGCCGTCACCAGGATCTCCTTCTTCCGGCCGGTGATCCGGACGAACCCCTCGTCGTCGATCTCGCCGACGTCGCCGGTGTGGAACCAGCCGTCCCGGTCCCGGGCCTCGGCGGTCGCGGCGTCGTTGTGCCAGTACCCGGCGAAGATCTGGCCGCCCCGGAACAGCAGCTCCCCGTCGTCGGCCACCCGAACCGAGGTCCCCTGGACCGGACGTCCGACGGTGCCGACCTTCTGGGCGCCGGGCAGGTTGACCGTGAGCGCAGCCGTGGTCTCGGTGAGCCCGTAGCCCTCCAGGACGTTGACACCGATGCCGCGGTAGAAGTGTCCGAGCCGGTCACCCAGCGGCGCCCCGCCGGAGACGGCGTACACGCACTTCCCGCCCAGCGCGGTGCGCAGCCGGGAGTAGACCAACCGGTCGAAGACGGCGTGCTGGGCCCTGACGGTGACCCCGACCCTGCCGGACTCGAGCCCGCGCGAGTACGCCATCGCCACGTCGGCGGCCCGGTTGAAGACCCGGCCCTTGCCATCGGCGACCGCCCGCTGGGAGGAGGTGTTGAAGATCTTCTCGAACACCCGGGGCACGGCCAGGATGAAGGTCGGCTGGAACGCGGCGAGATCGTCGAGCAGGTTCCGGATGTCGGCGGAGTGGCCCATCCGGACCCGGGCCTTCACGCAGCCGACCTGGATGATGCGCGCGAAGACGTGTGCCAGAGGCAGGAACAGCAGTGTTGCCGGTGCCTCGGCGTCGTCACCGCTCGGCGCGAACAGCGTCTCCAGCTCGTCGACCGTGACCGAGAGCTCGAACATGAAGTTGCCGTGCGTCAGGACGCACCCCTTGGGCCGTCCTGTCGTCCCCGAGGTGTAGATCAGGGTGGCGAGCGTGTCCGGACCTGCCGTCGTACGCCGTTCCTCGAGCTGTTCGTCGGTGATCTCGGCGCCGAGGGTGCTCAGCACCGCGACGGCATTGTCCTCGATGGACCAGACGTGGTGGAGGTCGTCGAGGCGGTCGCGGATCTCCTTGAGCCTGGCGGTGTGCTCCGGGGTCTCGGCCACGACCGCGCGCGCTCCGGAGTCGGCCAGGATCCACTCGATCTGCTCGGAGCTGGAGGTCTCGTAGATGGGAACCGTGGCCGCCCCGGCGAACCAGATCGCGTAGTCGAACAGGGTCCACTCGTAGCGGGTCCGGGACAGCAGCGCCACCCGGTCGCCGGCCTCGACGCCGGCGGCGACCAGTCCCTTGGCCACCGCCCGGACCTCGTCGAGGAACTCCGCTGCCGTGACGTCGGTCCAGGTCGACCCCGTGCGGCGCGCGAAAGCCACGGTCCGGGGGTGCTCGACACCGTTGCCGACCACGTCATCGGTGAGGTTCCCTGCTGTGGCCACGGGGACCTGCAGGGGGGTGGAGTACTCGCGCACACTTCTCCTTCGTCGCGATCACCAGCGTTCCGAACTTTCCCGGAGGCTGTTCGTGGAGCCGTCTGCACCCGTGTGACGTGCGTGTCACCGGGCACCTGCACGGTACTAGGGCGGCTCGATGATCCGATAGCCTCCTTGGCATGCCCGAACAGACCACGTCGAGCATCGTGATCGATGCCGCTCCCGCCCGGGTCATGGCGGTGATCGTCGACTTCGTCGCGTACCCGGCCTGGGCGCAGGGGATGAAGGCGGCAGAGGTGCTCGTCAGCGACGACTCGGGGCGTGCGACGCGCGTGCACTTCGAGCTCGAGGCGACGCCGATCAAGGACTCCTACACCCTGGACTACACCTACGTGGGGGAGAACACGCTGCGCTGGACGCTCGCCGAGGGAAAGATGCTCCGGGCGATGGAGGGTTCCTACGAGCTCGTCGAGACGGGCGCCGGCACCCAGGTGACGTACCAGCTCGCCGTCGACGTGGCGATCCCGATGATCGGGATGCTGCGCCGCAAGGCGGAGAAGGTCATCATCGACACGGCGCTCAAGGGTCTGAAGAAGCGCGTCGAGTCCCTGGGTTGAGGCCATGAGCGTGCGAATCATCCTGTTCACCGGCAAGGGCGGCGTCGGGAAGACCACGTCCGCAGCCGGTACGGCGACGCTCGCGGCTCGCGCCGGGGCCCGCACCCTGGTGCTCTCGACGGACGCGGCGCACTCCCTGGGGGACGCGTTCGGCGCGCGGATCGGCGCCGAGCCGACGTTGGTCGCCGAGAACCTCTGGGTTCACCAGGTCGACGCCCAGCGCCGGTTCGAGCGCTCCTGGGGTGACATCCAGGGCTACCTGATGTCGGTCCTGGACGCCGCCGGCGTCGACCCGATCACCGCTGAGGAGCTCACGGTCATCCCCGGCGCCGAGGAGGTGCTCGCGCTCCTGGAGCTGCGTCAGCAGGCGCTCTCGGGTGACTGGGACGTGATCGTCGTCGACTGCGCGCCGACCGCGGAGACGTTGCGGCTGCTCGCGCTCCCCGAGGCGCTGAACTGGTACATGGCCCGGATGTTCGGGGTCCAGCGGAGGGTGATGCGTGCCCTGCGTCCGGTGCTCAGCCGCGCCGCCGGGGTACCGATGCCCGAGGACTCGGTCTTCGAGGCCGTCGAGCGGCTGCACCGCGACCTCGAGGAGGTCCAGCAGATCCTCACCGACAAGGACGCCAGCGTCCGGTTGGTGCTCACCCCGGAGGCCGTCGTCGTCGCCGAGGCGCGCAGGTCGCTGACCACGCTGTCGCTGTACGGCTACCGGGTGGACGGTGTGATCGCCAACCGGGTCTTCCCGCGCGAGGGTGCCGATGCGTGGCGGGACGCGTGGGTCACCGCGCAGGAGTCGGTCCTGGCGGAGGTACGCCAGTCGTTCGCCGAGCTGCCGATCTGGACGTCGTCGTACCAGCCCGGAGAGCCGATGGGCGCTGACGCGCTCGCCGCGTTCGCGGAAGCCGCGTACGCCGGCTCCGACCCGCTCGCCGTGCCGACGGGCGAGGGACCGATGACGATCACCCGGACCCCGACCGGCGCCGTGCTGCGGATCGCGCTGCCGTTCGCGCTCCAGGAGGACGTCGACCTCGCCCGGCACGGCGATGAGCTGGTCGTCACCGTAGGGTCCTACCGTCGGTTGCTCGCGCTTCCGGCGGCGCTGGCACGGCACACGGTCACCGGCGCCCGGGTCGAGGCCGGTGCCTTGCAGGTCAAGTTCCGCAGCGAGATCGACGACGACGTGGAGGAGTCACGATGAGCGACGAGTTCGACGCGGCCCAGGGCAACGGAAGAACGGGCACCGGACAACCGGGCCCCGGAGCACCGAAAGCCGGCCCGAACGGCGAGCCGATCGGCAGCGTCGGCGAGGAGGCGGCCAAGCTCTTCACGGCCCTGTCGGGTTGGGCGAAGGACCAGGGCGTCGGGTCCGCGGACTCGGCTCTGGGCGCGGTGGGTGCGATGTCGGAGATGTTCACGAACGTCAACGAGCACGTCGCCACCGGAGGTCAGGACTGCAAGTACTGCCCGGTGTGCCAGGTGATCGCCGCCGTCCGGGCCACCAGCCCCGAGGTCAAGACGCACCTGGCGGTCGCCGCCAGCTCGCTGATGCACGCTGCTGCCGGCGTCCTGGCCACCCAGGTCCCGACCGACGGCAAGGCGTCGCCCGTCGAGAAGATCGACCTCGACGCCGAGACCTGGGAAGACGAATGAACGAGCGCGACGAGCGAACCACCAGGCAGAGCGACGCCCCAATCATGACCGATGCGAAGCGAGGTCGCAGATGACGTTGAGCATCGGGATCGACGTCGGTGGCACCAAGATCGCCGCTGGTGTGGTGGCCGAGGACGGCACCCTGATCGCGAGCACCCGGACCGAGTCGCCTGCCGAGGAGCCGGACGCGATCGCCGACGACATCGCGGGCCTGGTGACCGAGCTCGCGGCCCAGCACGACGTCAGTGCCGTCGGTGTCGCAGCGGCCGGCTTCATCGACCTGGCTCGCACCGAGGTGATGTTCGCCCCGAACCTGGCGTGGCGTGACGAACCGCTGCGCACCCTGATCGCCGACCGGGTCCCGTTCCCGGTGACGATCGAGAACGACGCGAACGCCGCTGCCTGGGCCGAGTACCGCTTCGGCGCCGGCAAGGATGCGCGGGCGCTGCTGATGGTCACGATCGGAACCGGTATCGGCGGCGGCCTGGTCCTCGGTGGAGAGGTCTTCCGCGGTGGCTTCGGGGTCGCTGCCGAGTTCGGACACATGCGCGTCGTTCCGGACGGTCGTGCTTGCGCCTGCGGCCTGCACGGCTGCTGGGAGGCCTACGGCTCCGGCACCGGGCTCACCTTCCGCGCTCGCGAGCTGGCGGCCAGCGACCCGGCGAGCGCAGCTCACCTGCTGTCCCTGGCCGGCGGTGACCCCCAGGCGATCCACGGCCCGCTGGTCTCGCAGGCCGCCGAGGAGGGCGACCCCGCTGCGAAGCAGTCCTTCGTCGAGCTCGCCCGCTGGATCGGTGAGGGTCTGGGCAGTCTGGCCGCGGTCCTGGACCCGGACGTGATCGTCGTCGGCGGGGGGGTCAGCGAGTCCGAGGAGCTGGACATGGCGATCGTCGAGGCGTCCTTCGCGGGAGCCGAGACCGGGTTCGGCCACCGACCCGCGCCGCCCGTACGCCGCGCGGCGCTCGGCAACGATGCCGGCCTGATCGGTGCTGCGGACCTGGCCCGCCGCAGGTCCTGAGGCGGGACCTCGGTCCCGGGTCAGATGAGCCGTCCGGACATTTGAGGACCGTTATATCCCTTTTAATGCGATTTCGAACGTAGCGTTGCCGGTCCTGAGGAAGGGAGTCGGCAATGCCCCGGAGGCGTATGCCCAGGCGCGTGCTCCGCGACGAGCGCGGCGCTGCTGCCGTCGAGTTCGCCCTGATCGTGCCGATCCTCGTGATGCTGGTGTTCGGCATCGTCGACTTCGGCTGGGCGATCAACAGGGACACGATGGTCAACAACGCGGCCCGGGAGGGCGCTCGCGAGGGCTCGCTCGACCCCGACCAGACGGCGATCGCGACGACGGTCCGCAACAGCCTGAGCTCGATCGAGCCGGTCGGGACCACGCCGTCGAAGATCACCGTGACCGTGGGATGCCTGAAGCCTGACAACACGGTGTGCACGAACTTCGTCACCGATGCCAGGTCGGGCGGCACGGTGATCGTGACGGTCGCCCTGAACCACTCCTGGGTCACCCCGGTCGGAACCGCCTTCGGCAACGGCATCATCCTGTCGAAGACGGTCGAGATGAGGATCGAATGAGGCGCTGGCCACCGGTACGGCGCCACCGCGACGAGACCGGCGCCATCGCGATCCTGTCCGCCCTGCTGGTGGTGATCCTGATGGGCATGGGCGCCCTGGGGGTCGACCTCGCCTCGCAGGTCAACGAGCGCCAGGAGCTCCAGGACTCGATGGACGCCGGTGCGCAGGCTGGCGCGTTCCAGCTCCCGGGCAACGGCATCCGGGCACAGAGCGATGCGACCTCGTTCGCCCGCGTTGCCGATGCCGGGGTGACACCGGCGATCAACTTCTTCTGCGTGGTGGCCTCGACCGCGAGCGGGGTCAGCTGGACCCTCGACAGCAGCCAGATCCCGAGTGTGTGCAACCCGGCGTCGGGCAAGGTCGGGTCGTCGTACACCGGGATCCGTTGCGGACCGAAGATCTGCTCGATCCCTTGCGTGCCGTCGCTCGGCGACTCCTGCAACACGATCCACCTCAGTGACGACAAGACGGTCCCGTTCCAGTTCGCCCGGGTCTTCGGCGTCGACCAGGGCAGTACGGGGGCCGTCGACTCCGCCGCCTGCAAGGGTTCCTGCGGCTCCATCCCGCCGAACCCGATGAACGTGGCGGTCGTCGCCGACCGGACCGGCAGCATGAGCTCGTCGGACGTCGCAGCGATGATCACCGGTATCAACGGCATGCTCAAGGTGATGACCCCGAGCCAGCAGTACGTTGCGCTGGGCACGATCGGCCGTGCGTCGTCCACGGCACCGTCGTCCTGCAGGTCCTCGCCGAGCACCAGCACGACGATCGGACCCTGGGTGCCGACCCCGTTCACCACCGGCTACCTCAACGCCGCCGGGACCGACGTGAACACCTCGAGCCAGCTGATCAAGGACATCGCCTGCCTGACGACCGCGTCGAGCACCGGTACGTCGCTGGCGTCCCCGATGAAGAGTGCTGCGCGCTACTTGCTCGGGTCCTCGGTGGGCGCGACCAACAATCTCGGCTCGCTGCCGGTCCGGACCACCGGGACCCCGCGTAACGTGCTGATCTTCGAGACTGACGGCCAGCCTAACGAGACCGCGAGCACCGGTGGCACCACGTCGTTGGCGACCAGCGCGGACGTGTTCTCCAACGTCAACGACAGCATCGTCGCGAACACCCAGACCGGGCCGGTCGCGACGCAGGCGACCGTCACGACGACGACCGGGTCGGGCAGCCTCAAGAAGACGACCATCACCAACACGACGTACAACACCACCACGAAGACGACGACCAACACCTATGTCGGCGGTCAGAACGCGTGCACCAACCTGAGCACCGTCGCGGCGAACGCGAAAGCGGCCGGCATCCTGGTCGTCACGGTCGCGTACAACCTCAGCGGGATCACCTGCGACTCGAACAACCCGGCGTTGCCGTCCTCGACGTCCTCGACCGTCGATGGAGTCGCCTCGATCCTGTCGACGGTCGTCAGCGGCAGGACCACCACGATCACCCAGAAGATCGCACGCACCATCACCGAGGTGGTCTGGGTCGACCCCGTCGGCGCTACGGTGACCAGCGTTCTCGCCAACGCGGCCTCGCCGACGTCGACAGGTGCGGCCAGCGCTGACGACAACAACTGCGGCACCTTGGCGGGACGTACTGCTGAGAACGCCGACGGCGACTACTTCTTCTGCGGCGCCTCCGGGACCGACATGGCGCCGATCTTCAAGACCGCGCTGTCCCAGGCGGCCTCGGGGATCAAGCTGATCCAGCTGCCCTGACAGGGCCCCGCGTCCTCAGAAGCGCCGGTAGGCCGGTACCAGCTCCCCGGCGAGCTGCTCGAGGAACAGCCCGACGTCGGTGACGATGCCTCGCGCCTGGGAGGACCCGCGGTCGGCCAGCTTGGTCACGGTCGCCGGGTTGATGTCCACGCAGACCAGGGGGATCGAGGCCGGCAGGATGTTCCCGGTCGCCACCGAGTGCAGCATCGTGGCCACCATCAGGCAGAAGCCGACGTCGGTGAGCTCGGCGCGCATCGCGCGCTGCCCGTCGATGAC
>JAOPXD010000194.1 GCA_025965315.1 Marmoricola sp. | reverse complement strand
AGGTTGACCAGGGTGGTCTTGCCGGCACCGGTCGGTCCGACGATCGCGACCGTGTGGCCGGGATCCGCGACCAGCGAGAGGCCGCGGATCAGCGGCTTGTCCGGGTGGTAGGAGAACGCGACGTTCTCGAAGCGGACCTCGCCGCGACGCAGGTCGGCGGCGACGGCTTCCACGTGGCCCTCCGCCGGCTCCTCCGGAGCGTCGAGCAGCTCGAAGACCCGCTCGGCCGAGGCCACCCCGGACTGCATCAGGTTCGCCATCGACGCCACCTGGGACAGCGGCTGGGTGAACTGACGCGTGTACTGGATGAACGCCTGGACCTCACCGAGCGACAGCGACCCGCTGGCGACCCGCAGCCCGCCGAGCACCGCGACGGCGACGTAGTTGATGTTCCCGATGAACATCATGATCGGCATGATCAGACCGCTCACGAACTGCGCCGAGAACGAGGCCCGGTAGAGCGCTTCGTTCTCCTCGGCGAAGACCTTCTCCGAATCGGCCAACCGGCCGAACACCTTGACCAGCGAGTGCCCCGAGAAGGTCTCCTCGATGTGCGAGTTCAGACGACCGGTACGGCGCCACTGCTGCACGAACATCCCCTGCGACCGCTTCATCACCCGCCCGGTGATGAACATCGAGACCGGCACGGTGACGACCGCGATGATCGCCAGCAGCGGCGAGATCAGGATCATCATCGACAGCACCGCGAACACGGTCAGCACCGAGGTGAGCAGCTGGCTCATCGTCTGCTGCAGCGACTGGCTGACGTTGTCGATGTCGTTGGTGACCCGGCTGAGGAGCTCGCCGCGCGGTTGCGAGTCGAAGTAGCTCAACGGCAGCCGGTTGACCTTGTCCTCGACGTCGGAGCGCATCTTCAGCACGGTGCTCTGGACCACGTCGTTCAGCACGTAGCCGGCGAGCCAGGCGAGCGCCGATCCGAGGACGTAGATCGCGAGCACGATCAGCAGCACGTGCCCGACCCGGTCGAACTCGACGCCCCGGCCCGGACGCACGTCCAGGGACGAGACCAGCGAGGCGACCTTGCCCTTGCCCTCGGAGCGGAGGTTCGCGACGGCCTGCGCCTTGGTGACGCCGGCCGGAAGCCTGCCGCCGATCAGGCCGGCGAAGATCAGGTCGGTGGCCCTGCCGAGGATGCGCGGGCCGATGGCGCTGAGCGACACGCTGACCACGGTGAGCGCCACGACCGCGCTGGCCTTGGCCCGGTACGGCCGCATCCGTCCGATCAGCCTCTTGGCAGAGGGCTTGAACGTCGACGCCTTCTGGCCGACCATGCCGCCGCCGAAGGGGCTGCGGGCGCCGCCGGGACCGCCCGGACCGGCCACGATCCGCTCGGTCTCCTTGAGCTTGCCGGCCGGGGATGCTGCGGGTGACTTGTCCTCGCTCATGCTGCCTCCTCCGCGCTCATCTGGGACTCGACGATCTCGCCGTAGGTCTGGCACGAGTCGAGCAGGTCGGAGTGCGTCCCGCGCCCGACGATCTCGCCGTCCTCGACGACGAGGATCACGTCGGCGTCCCGGATCGTGGAGACCCTCTGGGCCACGATCACGACCGTCGCGTCGGCGGTGACCGGCCGGAGCGCTGCCCGCAGCCGGGCATCGGTGGCGAGGTCCAGCGCCGAGAACGAGTCGTCGAACAGGTAGATCGACGGCTTGCGGATCAACGCCCGGGCGATGGCCAGCCGTTGGCGCTGGCCGCCGCTGACGTTGGTGCCGCCCTGGGCGATCGGCGAGTCCAGACCCTCGGGCATCGCCGCGACGAAGTCCCGGCCCTGGGCGACCTCGAGCGCCGCCCACATCTCCTCCTCGGTCGCGTCCGGCTTGCCGTAGCGCAGGTTGCTGGCGACGGTGCCGCTGAACAGGAACCCCCGCTGCGGCACCAGCCCGAGCTCGGACCACAACGCCTCCGCGTCCAGATCCCGTACGTCGACACCACCGACCAGGATCCGGCCGGCGGTGGCGTCGAACAACCGCGGCACCAGGTTGACCATCGTGGACTTGCCCGCCCCGGTGGAGCCGATGATCGCGACGGTCTGCCCGGGCAGCGCCTCGAACGACGCGTTCCGAACCACGCCGACGTCGGCACCGGGGTAGGTGAACCCGACGTCCTCGAACCGGAGCGTGCCGGGCTCGCTGAAGCTGGTGATCCCGACGTCGGGCAGCACCACGGACGAGTCGGTGTCGAGAACCTCGATGATCCGGTCGGCGCAGACGGCCGAGCGCGGCACCATCATCAGCATGAACGTCGCCATCATCACGCTCATCACGATCTGCATCAGGTAGGACAGGTACGCGGTCAGGTCGCCGATCTGCATCTGACCGGTCTGGACCCGGTGGCCGCCGAACCAGAGCACTGCCACCGAGGCGACGTTGGCCACCAGCATCACCGTGGGGAACATCCCGGCCTGCCAGCGACCGGCACTGATCGCCACGTCGGTCAGCTGACCGTTCGCCTCCGCGAACCGCTTCGTCTCGCGGTCCTCGCGCACGAACGCGCGCACGACCCGGACGCCGGTGATCTGCTCGCGCAGCAGCCGGTTGACCTCGTCGATCCGCTCCTGCATCAGTCGGAAGCTGGGGATCATCCGGGTCACGATGAAGCCGATCGACAGGGCCAGCGCCGGAACCACCAGTGCGACCAGCCAGGACAGCCCGGCGTTCACGTGCACGGCCATCACGATGCCGCCGACCATCATGATCGGGGCGGACACCATCAGGGTTCCACCCATCAGCACGAGCATCTGCACCTGCTGGACGTCGTTGGTCTCGCGGGTGATCAGCGAGGGGGCACCGAAGTGCTGGACCTCGCGTGCCGAGAAGCCGCCGACCTGGTGGAACAGGCTGGCGCGGACGTCGCGGCCGAAGGCCATCGCCGTACGGGCCGAGAACCAGACGGCGGTGATCGAGCAGGCGATCTGCACCAGCGAGATCGCGAGCATCAGCCCGCCGTGGCGCAGGATGTAGCCGGTGTTCCCGGCGATGACCCCGTTGTCGATGATGTCGGCGTTCAGGCTCGGCAGGTAGAGCATCGCTCCGGTGCCGACGAACTGGAGCGCGACCACGATCGTGATCGCGCGCCGGTACGGCTGCAGGTGTTGCCGGATCAGGCGGAGCAGCATCAGTTCTTCTTTCCACGGGGACGGGGGTCGGCGAGCAGGCCGACCAGGACGGTGTCGACGATCTCCTCGGGAGCCATCAGCTCACCGTTGGACATGTGGCTGTTGCTGCCACCCAGCGTGAGCAGCCGCAGGACGTTCACGAGCTTCAGGAGCGGGACCCGGAAGAGGGCCGCGTCCGGCTCGAGGATCGCCGCGATCGCCAGGTCCACGTGCTTGCGCCAGTCCTGGTGCCGCGCATCGGACTTGACCGCTGCAGGCGGGCTCATCGCTCCCATCGCGCTGATCAGCTGGAACGACGAGATGTACCGGTCCTGGAGGAGCTGGGTGATCACGATCAGGCGCTCCCGCAGCGGCAGCAACGGGTCGACACCTTCGAGCTGCGTGACGATCGCGCGCGACCGGAAGGCGTGCACGACAGCCTCGTCGATCAGCTCGTCCTTGCTGGCGAAGACCCGGAAGATGGTTCCCTCGGCGACTCCGGCCGCCTCGGCGATCTGCCGGGTCGTCACGGCACGGCCGTGCTCGCGGAGCAGCGGCAGCGTCGCCTCGATCAGGGCGACACGTCGCTCGGTGGGCGGAAGAGCAGGGGCGCGAGACACCTGATCAGGGTATGTGAGTGAGCGCTCACTCACAAATGGTTTACCGAGGTCACGGGGCCAGGCGTTGCGTGCTCCAGCCGAGCCCGTCGCGCCGGTAGAGGATCCGGTCGTGCATCCGGCCGCGCCGGCCCTGCCAGAACTCGATCGACGTCGGCCGCACCCGGTACCCACCCCAGTGCGGTGGTGCCGGGATCTCCTGGCCGAGGTACGAGGCGTCGATCTCGTCGTACGTCGCGTCCAGCGCCGCGCGCGAGGCGACCACCCGGGACTGCGCCGAGGCCCAGGCGCCGATCTGGGAGGCGCGCGGCCGGGACGCGAAGTACGCCGCGGTCTCCGAGCGACGGACGATCTCGGCAACGCCCTCGATCCGCACCTGGCGCTGGAGCGGGTACCAGCCGAACAGCAGCGAGCAGTGCGGGTTCGCCGCGAGCTCGACGCCCTTGCGGGACTCGTGGTTGCTGAAGAAGACGAATCCGTACGGGTCGAGCCCCTTCAGCAGCACCGTGCGCGAGGACGGTCGGCCGTCGGCATCGACGGTGGAGAGCACCATCGCGTTCGGTTCGCCGAGCCCGGCGTCGCGGACCTGGTCGAACCAGCGGTCGAAGAGCGTCAGCGGATCCGGGGTCAGATCCGCCTCGTCGAGACCACCGAGCTCGTACTCCGCCCGAAGGCTCGCGAGGTCGCGCGTGACCGGATCCATGGAGCCAGATTAGGCCTGTTCCGGACGGGCCGTCGGCCGTGTTCCCCCATACGGCAGAATGCCTGAGGGACCATCTCTGCGCGCAACTCGCCGGAGTGGTCAGAACCTGGACGAAGGAGTCACCACACATGACCGAGGTACACCACGGCCTGGAAGGCGTCATCGCCTTCGAGTCCGAGATCGCCGAGCCGGACAAGGAAGGCTCCGCCCTCCGCTACCGCGGCGTCGACATCGAGGAGATCGTCGGACGCATCCCGTTCGAGAAGGTCTGGGGCCTGCTCGTCGACGGCGCCTACGACCCCGGCCTTCCGCCCGCGGAGCCCTACCCGCTGCCGGTGCACTCGGGTGACATCCGCGTCGACGTGCAGAGCGCGATCGCGATGCTCGCACCCGCCTGGGGCATCAAGCAGACCTACGACATCAGCGACGAGCAGGCTCGCGAGGACGTTGGCCGGGTCGCCGTGATGGTGCTGTCCTACGTCGCCCAGGCCGCCCGCGGGGTCGGCCAGCCGATGGTCCCGCAGAAGGAGGTCGACAAGGCCGCCACGATCGCCGAGCGGTTCATGATCCGCTGGCAGGGCGAGCCCGACCCGCAGCACGTCAAGGCCATCGACGCCTACTGGTCCTCGGCAGCCGAGCACGGCATGAACGCCTCGACCTTCACCGCACGTGTGATCACCTCGACCGGGGCCGACGCCTGCGCCGCGCTCTCGGGCGCGGTCGGCGCGATGAGCGGGCCGCTGCACGGCGGCGCTCCGGCGCGGGTGCTCACGATGATCGAGGACGTCGAGAAGTCCGGCGACGCGACGGCGTACGTCAAGAAGCTGCTCGACGAGGGCGACCGCCTGATGGGCTTCGGTCACCGGGTCTACCGTGCCGAGGACCCGCGCGCCCGGGTGCTGCGTCGTACGGCGCGCGAGCTGGACGCACCACGCTACGAGGTCGCCGAGGCTCTCGAGAAGGCCGCGCTCAAGGAGCTCAAGGAACGTCGTCCCGACCGGGTGCTCGAGACCAACGTCGAGTTCTGGGCGGCGATCGTCCTGGACTTCGCACAGGTCCCGCCGCACATGTTCACCTCGATGTTCACCTGCGCCCGGACCGCGGGCTGGTCCGCGCACATCCTGGAGCAGAAGCGCACCGGCCGGCTGATCCGCCCGTCGGCGATCTACACCGGCCCGGCCTCGCGCAGCGCGTCCGACGTCGAGGGCTACCACTCCGACTGGGCACTCGCCTGACCCAGCCTCAGTCGGTGTCCTCGATGTCGAGGGCACCGTCTGAGCGCTCCGACCGGAAACGCCAGGCGATCACGGCCGCCACGACGATCACGGCCAGACCGATCGCGAACCCGCGGCCGGCCAGCTTCTCGACGTGGTGGTACGACTTCCCGGCAGCGAAGCCGATCACCACGAACGTGGTGCCCCAGACCAGGCCGCCGAGCGCGTTCCAGAGCAGGAACGTCCGGTACGGCATCTCCGCGACGCCGGCCAGGGCGGGCATCATCGCCCGGAAGAAGGCGGTGAACCGGCCCAGGAAGACCGCGATGCCACCGCGGCGGCGCAGGAAGTCCTGCGCGCGTCCGATCCGGGCTGCGTGCTTGACCAGGTACTTGCTGGTCAGTACCCGGGGGCCGAAGAACTTGCGGCCGATCTCGTAGCCGACCGAGTCCCCGAGGATCGCCGCGACGACGATCACCAGCACGGCCCAGATCACCGGGATCCCCTGCAACGAGGACCCGACGCCTGCCAGCACGGCAGCGGTCTCGCCCGGGACCAGGAAGCCGATGAAGATCGCGTCCTCGGCGAAGACCAGCAGACCGGCCACCCCCAGGATCCACGCCGGATCGAGGTTCAGGATCCGATCGAGGAGGCCGCCCATCGCCCCAGTCTGCAGGAGACAGCCGATCCGGTCCGTAGATTGACCGCATGACGGCTGAGACTTCGAGCACGCGGGCCGCGAACTTCCTCGCGCTGCACCAACCCGGTGCCGGGTTCGTGCTCCCGAACGCCTGGGACGCCGGCTCTGCCCGGATCCTTGAACAGGTCGGCTTCACAGCGATTGCGACCACCAGTGCCGGGATCGCCTTCAGCAAGGCCGTCCCGGACGGAACGCTCTCGCAGGGGCAGGCGCTGGAGGCGCTGGCAGCGATCACGGCAGCCGTCTCGTGCGCCGTGACCGCAGACCTCGAGTCCGGCTACGCGAGCAGCGCTGCCGAGGTGGCAGCCACCGTCGTCGAGGCGGTCGCGGCCGGTGCGGTCGGTGCGAACCTGGAGGACCAGGTGGACGGCCGACTTCTGGGCGCCGACGAGGCGGTCGAACGGATCGGGGTCGCACGGGCGGCCGCGCCCACGGGGACGTTCGTGCTCAACGCGCGGACCGACACGTACATGCTCGGCACCCCGGACGCCTTCGCCGAGACGGTCCGCCGCTCCGAGCGCTACCTCGCCGCGGGAGCGGACTGCATCTTCGTCCCTGGGGTGAGCGACGCCGAGGTGATCGGCCGGCTCGCCGCCGAGATCCCCGGGCCGGTCAACGTCGTCTCGGGCCTGACCGAGCCGGTGCTCGACGCCGCGACCCTGCGATCGCTGGGCGTGGCGCGGATCAGCATCGGCGGGACGTTGATGCGCGCGGTCCTCGGGCTGGTCGAGCGGGCCGGCCGGGAGCTGCTCGAGACCGGCACCTTCGACTTCGCCGTCGGCGCGATCCCGTACAGCGACCTGCAGCAGCGCTTCGGCTGCTAACCGACCCTGCGCGCCATGCACCGGTTCAGCGGTGCGTCCTTGTAGAACCCGAACCCGGCGACCGGTTCGTAGCCGGACGACTCGTACAACGCGATCGCCTCGGGCTGAGCCGTTCCGGTCTCCAGGATCATCACCTCGGTCCCGGCTGCGGCGGCGGTCGTCTCCAGGTGCGCGAGCATCGCCCGGGCCAGGCCCCGGCCGCGGGCCGCCGGGGCGACGTACATCCGCTTGATCTCGGCCGTGCTCGTCGACCCGAGCGCGAGCACGTCCGTACGCCGGCGCCAGGCCCCGGTCGCGACCGCGACGCCGTCGAGGTAGCCGACGTGGAAGGCGCCCTGCGGAGGTTCGAAGTAGCCCACCGCCAGCGGGGTCTCGTCCCGGGTGCCGTACCGGGCGACGTACTCGAGCTGGACCTCCTCGACGAGCCTGGCAGCGTCGGGGTGGGTGATCGGGGATACCACGATGCGCCAGCTGTCCATGCCTGTCAGAATAAGGACCGGCTGACAGCGGCGTCAGACTCACCCGGACAACCTCGAGGACACCAGTGAACGACGCGATCAAGATCCCCGACAGCCTCAAGCCCGCGGACGGTCGCTTCGGCGCCGGCCCGTCGAAGATCCAGACCTCGCACCTCGACGCGCTCGCCGCGACGGGGACGTCGCTGATGGGCACCTCGCACCGGCAGGCCCCGGTCAAGAAGACCGTCGGACGGGTCCGCGACGGGCTGGGCTCGCTGTTCAGCCTGCCGGAGGGCTACGAGGTCGTGCTCGGCAACGGCGGCGCGACCGCGTTCTGGGACATCGCCACCTTCGGCCTGATCGAGAAGAAGTCGCAGCACCTGACGTTCGGCGAGTTCTCGAGCAAGTTCGCGGGCTCGGTCAAGGCCGCGCCGTGGCTCGACGCTCCGACCGTGATCGCCGCGGACCCTGGCTCACGTCCCGACGCGGTCGCCGAGGCCGGGGTCGACGTCTACGGCTGGGCGCACAACGAGACCTCGACGGCCGTGATGGCTCCGGTCGTACGTCCCGCCGGTACCGACGAGGGCTCGCTGGTGCTCATCGATGCGACGTCGGGAGCGGGTGGCCTCCCGGTCGACCTGACCGAGACCGACGTCTACTACTTCGCGCCGCAGAAGTGCTTCGCCTCGGACGGCGGCCTCTGGTTCGGCGTCTTCTCCCCCGCCGCGATCGAGCGCGCGGAGCGGCTCGCTGGCTCGGACCGGTACATCCCGCCGTTCTTCGACCTGAAGACCGCCATCGACAACAGCCGGCTCAACCAGACCTACAACACGCCCTCGATCGCGACCCTGGTCCTGATGGCCGAGCAGCTCGACTGGATGAACGGCCAGGGCGGTCTCGACGCGATGGTGGCCCGGACGACGGCGTCCTCCGACGCCCTCTACGACTGGGCCGAGAAGACGGCGTACACGACGCCGTACGTCGCGGATCCGTCGCACCGCTCGCTGGTGATCGGCACCATCGACTTCGACGAGTCGATCAACGCCGACGACGTCGCGGCCACGCTGCGGGCCAACGGGATCGTCGACACCGAGCCGTACCGCAAGCTCGGCCGCAACCAGCTCCGGATCGCGATGTACCCGGCCGTCGAGCCGGCCGACATCGAGGCCCTGACACTGTGCATCGATCACGTTGTTGATGCACTCAGTGCTGCGGCGCTCTAAACGATGGCTACCGTCACCTCGTCCGAGGGCCTCAGCTTCAAGCAGCTCGCCTTCTCCGACCTGGACCGCTACCGGCCCGGTGAGACCGGCTGGCTGAAGTTCGTCGCGCGCGGGGTCTCCAACCCGGGGCTGTTCGCGACGTTCGTGCTCCGCAAGCAGCAGGTCGCGTTCCGCAAGGGGAAGGTGCGCCGCGCGTTCCTGTGGCGCAGCGTCGGGATGTACCTGTTCAGCGCGGACTTCGTCCCCGGCATGGACATCGGGCCCGGCTTCTTCCTGCCGCACCCGAGCGGGACGGTGATCGGCAACGGCCTGCGGATCGGCGCGAAGGTCACCTTCGGCGGCGCGGTGACCGCCGGCGTGAAGCAGCCCGACACCCCTGCCGGTGAGGACGACTACCCGGTGATCGGCGACGGCGCGATCGTGCTCGCGAACGCGGTCCTGGTCGGCCCGGTCACGATCGGCAACTACGCCCAGGTCGGCGCCAACTCCGTGGTGCTCTCCGACGTCGCCGACTTCGCCTGCGTCTTCGGCGTCCCGGCACGCAAGGTGGCCGAACGCCGCGGGATCATCCCGGGCTCGTTGGAGGTTCTCGCCGAGCCGCCGGCCAAGGAGCCCAAGCCCGAGGCCTGAACCTCAGAACGTCCCGGACGTGCAGATCTCGCAGCTGCGTTGTTCGGGCCAGGCGGTGTCGTGCTTCGCGACGAAGTCCTCGATGTCGGTGGTGTGCATCTGCGGGTGGTGCGCGGCGACCTTCTCGTCGCTCCAGTCCCACCACCTGATCCGCAGCAGCGCTTCCCGGACCGGCTCCTCGAACCGGTACTTGATGTGCCTGGCCGGGTTGCCGCCGACGATCGAGTACGGCTCGACGTCGCGGCCGACGACCGCACGGGTCGCGACGATCGCGCCGTCGCCGATGGTGACCCCCGAGGTGATCACTGCTTCGTAGGCGATGAACACGTCGTTGCCGATCCGGATCGGGCCCTTGGCGTAGATCGCGCCCGGCGCCCGCACCCACTCTCCGTTGACGACGTAGCTGTGCACGGTGTCGACCCAGTCGGCATGGTGCATGCCGCCGGGGATCAGCACGGTGCTGTAGTGGATGCCGCAGTACTTGCCGACGCTGACCTCGACGTCGCGGTCCTCAGGCACGGTCTCGAGGATCCGCAGCGTCGGGTACGTCGGGTACTCGTACTGCATCCACTGGCTGCCGGGGGTGTCGAAGTACCGGTACTGGTGCCCGTCGATCCACAACCGCACCCGCGCCTTGAGCTTCGCGTTGAGGCGGGCACGGAAGCCCTTCGGCGGCTCGACCTGCATCCTGGCATCCACGATCCGCAGCCTAGCGAGGCAGCCTCAGGATCGGATCAGGCGTCGACGCAGCAGCAGGCTCGCACCGGCGACGACAACAGCACCGCCGGCGAGCAGCGGCCAGTGGTCGCGCCACGGGTTGTCCGGGACGACGGTGCCGCGGGCGCCGGGGGCCGATCTCGGGGGCGACACCGCACGCGGGTGCAGCAGCGTCCGGACCGAGGCGGGCAACCGCACCTGGAGAACCGGGCTGTGCTCACCCTCGGAGCTGAGCCGGATCCTGCCGGTGCGGCTGATCGAGACCCCCTCGCCCTGCTGCTCGCGCGGCAGGTTCACGAACGCGACCTGGCGGAATCCCGGATAGGTCAGGATCTCGGCGTCGCCGTACCCGCGCACGATGACGTGCCGTCCGTTGGGGAACAGCGCAGCATCGGTCGCGAACACGTCGACCGGGCGGCCCCGGACCAGCCGGTTCGGGCGGTTCGGGTCCAGGTGCTTCGGCGCCGTGTAGACGTGACCGCCGAGCAGGCTCTTGGAGATGATCCGCAACCGGCCGTCGCGCCCGTACAGCAGCGACTCGGCGTCGTGCGCACCGTCGGGGTAGACCAGGTCGTAGCGGGTGGCGTGCACCGTCCGGTTCCCCGGCCCGACCGGGATCCGGTAGACCTGCACGCTGCTGCGCTCGGCCAGGTTGTCCCCGACGTCACCGACCCAGACCTGGTTCCGGCCGGCCACGGCGAGCGCCTCGGTGTCGACCACCGAACTGGCGTAGGTGGTGGTGCCGATGGTGGCGCCCGTGCGGGGATCGATCACGTAGACCAGCGGCAGCCCGCCGGAGTCGTTCGTGGTCACCATGAAGGAACCGAAGTCCAGCAACGCGCTCGACTCGGTGATCGCCGGGTCGGTGAAGCTGAACACCCGGTGGCCGTGCAGGGTCGCGTAGCCCGCGGCGGTGGCACTGCCGGCGAGCGCAGCGACGAGCAGAGCCGCTGCGCAGACCTTCGGGACCCTCACCCGAGCAGCTCGGCAAGTCGTGGCCGGACCTGCCAGGCCGTGGTCAGGGCGTCGTACTCGCGGGACGCCTGCTCCTGGTTCCCGCCGCCGGCGACCGCGCGGAGCAGGGTGTTGCGCGGTGTGTGCTCGCTGCCGACGAACTCGACGACCTCGACCCGGTAGCCCCGGCTGCGCAGCAGCGTCGCCCGGAGCGCATCGGTGAGGGTGTCGGCGAAGCGCTCGCGGAGGATGCCGTCCCGGGTCAGCAGCGTGTACGGCGAAGGCGTCGGCTGCTCGCGCAGCTGCCGGGAGAGGTCGTGGTGGCAGCAGGGGGCGGCCAGGATCAGTGCTGCGTCCCAGCCGACTCCCCGGGCCAGGGCGTCGTCGGTCGCGGTGTCGCAGGCGTGCAGCGCGAGCACGACATCGGGCGGCTCGGGCAGCTGCACGTCGTCGATCCCGGCGACGACGAAGGTGACCTCGCCCGCGACCCCGAGGCTCGTTGCGACCTCGGTGTTGTGCGCCCGGGACTGCTCCTTGACGTCCACGCCCGTCACCGCGACCGCGAGGCCCCGGATCCGCGTGAGCCAGGCGTGCGCGGCGAAGGTCAGGTAGGCGTTGCCGCAGCCGAGGTCGACGACCCGCAGGGGACGCGTCCCACCCGGCAGCGCGTCGGCATCGATCCGACCGGCGGCGATCGCGTCGTCGAGCGCAGCGGCGAGCTCCCGCAGGAACTCCTCGACCTGGCGGTACTTCGCGCGCCGGGTCGGCTTGATCCGCCCCTGGGCGTCGCTGATCCCGAGAGCCACCAGGACGGGGTCGTCCTCGGCGAGGAACCGCGCCTTCTCGCGGTCGTGGCCGCGGTCGGGCACGAGGCCCGGGCCGGGCTGGACGCTGAGTGCCGCGTCGCCGCTCTTGGTGACCCGGAGCTGCAGCGTCTCGGTGCTGGTCTCGACGTGCCAGTTGCCGAACGGCTCGGCGAGGAGCTCGTCGAGCGCCGGGCCGATCGCCTCGCCCCGGTGGTTGGCCACGTGGGCCTGGGTGTCGTCGTAGCGGGTGATCTGCAGGCTGCGACCAGCCTTGAGGTCGACGTACCGCAGCTCGGTACGCCGCCACGCAGGCTGCTGACCCTTGCGCCTACCGCTGGCCAGCGCGCGGATCAGGCTGCCGTCGTCCAGGACCAGGGCGCGCACCCGGTCGAGTGCCGGCGCGAGAGGCTCGACCATCAGGACTGCTTGAGGAGCTTCGCGACCACGACGAGCACGATCAGGCCGACGAGGGCGCCCGTGATCACCAGTCGTCGGTAGCGGGGGTGCATGCGCTGAGTGTATGCAGCGGGCAAGGCCGCTCAGGACGCGAGCGCCGCTTCGGGCTCGGCCTCGAACGCGGGCTGCCGCCGCCAGCGCAACGGGCTGGCGGGACCGCCGAAGAGCAGCAGCGCGAGCAGGATGCCCGCCACCGACATCGCCCCGCCACCGATCAGCGTCCACCGGGCCCCGAAGGTCGCTCCGACCCAGCCGACGATAGGCGCTCCGATGGGCGTGCCACCCATCACCAGCATCATGTACAGCGCCATCACCCGGCCGCGCATCATCGGGTCGACGCTCAGCTGCACGGTGGTGTTGGCCGAGTTGAGCATCGTGAGCAGGCTCAGGCCGAGCAGCGGCGTGCACAGCGCGAAGGTCAGGTACGACGGCATCAGACCCAGGCAGATCTCGACGGCACCGAAGGTGAGCCCGGCCACGATCACCCAGTTGGGGCGTGGTCGCGCTTCCCGACGGGCTCCCAGCAGGGCTGCGGTCAGCGAGCCCAGCGCCAGCGTCGACCCGAGCAGGCCGTACTCGCCGGGCCCCTTGTGGAACACCTGGGTGGCCATCAGCGCCGAGGTCATCTGGAAGTTCATCCCGAAGGTGCCGGCGAAGAACCCAGCCATCAGCACCATCATCAGGTCCGGCCGGCTGCGCACGTAGCGGAC
>JAOPXD010000129.1 GCA_025965315.1 Marmoricola sp. | reverse complement strand
CGGCCGTGCCCGGCAACGAGACGGCAGGGGTGATCCAGGCGGTCGGTCCGGACGTGACGGCGTTCGCGGTCGGTGACGAGGTCATCTGGACCGGGTTCACCGGGGCCTATCGCGCCGAGGCCAACGTTGAAGCGGCGGCGCTGGCCCGCAAGCCTGCGGGCATCGACTTCGAGCAGGCCGCGTCGCTGCCCGTGGCCGGCGGCACCGCGTACTCCGCCGTGCACCAGGTCGGCGTCGGGGCGGGCGACACGCTGATGGTTCACGGTGCGGCGGGCGGGGTGGGCTCGGCGGCGGTCCAGATCGCCAAGGCTCTGGGCGCGCGGGTGATCGGGACCGCTTCGCAGGCCAACCACGACTACCTCGTCTCGCTCGGCGCTGAGCCCGTCGAATACGGGGCCGGCCTGGTCGACGCGGTGCGGGCCCTCGGCCCGATCACAGCGGTCGTCGACGGCTACGGGGGTGCGGCCTCGGTCGACGCCACGGTGGCGCTGTTGTCGGACCTGTCCCGGGCGGTCACGGCCGTGTCTGACGAGCATGCCCAAGCAGCCGGGATCGGGGCAGTAGCTGCCGCCCCCGACCGGTTGACCCAGGCGATCGCGCTGGCCGAGCAGGGCACGTTGCGCTTCGCGATCGCCGAGCGCCTGCCGCTCAGTGACGCCGCGAAAGCCTTTGAGCTCAGCTATGCGGGCCACCTGCGCGGCAAGATCATCCTGGTTCCCCAGCGACGGGGCACCTCGAGGGCGCGGCGATGCTCAAGGGCAGAACGTGACGGCGGCAACATTGAGGTGTTCTATCGGTTCCACGGTCGCGAGCCTGCGCCGTTCGTCACGGCCCTGCTTCACCCGAAGAGGAGACGAGAGCCATGTCCGAGCTGACCTACCGGTTGTTCATCGACGGGAAGTGGGTGGACAGCGAGGGCGGTGGAGAGGTCCTCGAGGTCCTCAACCCGGCCACCGAGGAAGTCATCGGCACGGTGCCGCAGGCTTCGGGCAAGGACGTCGTGGCGGCGATCGAGGCGGCTCGCCGGGCGTTCGACGAGGGCCCCTGGCCCCGGATGTCGCCGAAGGAACGGTCGGCCGTCATGCTGAAGATGGCCGACGTGATGGAGCGCCGGATGCCGGAGATCGTGGCGCTGAACCAGCGCGAGGCCGGCTCGGTGGGGTGGCTCGCGGAGTCGATCCAGGTCGGCATCCCGCTGCAGCACTGGCGGGACATGGCAGAGCGGGTGCTGCCTCAGTACCAGTTCGAGGAGCCGGTCCTGCCGTACGTCGGGGTGGGCATCGGCCAGGGCGTCATCGTCAAGGAGCCCATCGGGGTCGTCAGCCTGATCTCGGCCTACAACTTCCCGTTCTTCCTCAGCATCATGAAGCTCGCCCCGGCGCTGGCTGCCGGCTGCACCTGTGTGCTCAAGCCGGCTCCGACAACGCCGCTCGAGGTGTTCATCATCGGCGAGTTCGCGCAGGAGGCGGGGCTGCCGCCGGGTGTGCTGAACATCGTGACCGGGGACGTCGAGGCAGGTCAGGAGCTGACCAGCAACCCGCTGGTCGACATGGTCAGCTTCACCGGTTCTGACACGGTCGGCCGGTTGGTGATGGCGCAGGCTGCCCCGACGATGAAGAAGGTCGTGCTCGAGCTCGGCGGGAAGTCGGCGAGCATCATCTGCGACGACGCCGACCTCACCAAGGCGATCCAGGACCCGATCATGGGTATGACGGTGCACTCCGGCCAGGGCTGCTCGTTGCTGACCCGAACGCTGGTACACGAGTCCCGGTTCGACGAGCTGGTCGAGATGATCAAGGGCGCGCTCTCGCAGATCACGCTGGGCGACCCCACGGACCCGGCGACCGGCATGGGCCCGCTGATCTCCGCCGCGCAGCGAGCCAAAGTCGAGTCGCTGATCCAAACCGGTGTCGACGAGGGCGCCACGATCGCGTTCGGCGGTGGCCGGCCGGCCGGCCTCGACAAGGGCTTCTACGTCGAGCCGACCCTGTTCGTCGACGTCGACAACACGATGACGATCGCGCAGAAGGAGTTCTTCGGACCAGTCGGCGTCGTCATCCCGTTCCGCGACGACGAGGACGCCATCCGGATCGCGAACGACAGCGAGTTCGGCCTGGGCGGCGCGGTCTGGGCGAAGGACCCGGCCCGGGCGTACGCCATCGCCAAGCGCATCAGGACCGGCATGGTGACCGTCAACGGCGGCGGTGGCCTGTCGCCGCACTACGCCTTCGGCGGCTACAAGCAGAGCGGCGTAGGGCGTGAATGGGGCGCGGCCGGTCTTGGCGAGTTCCTCGAGACCAAGACGATCGCCTGGAGCGTCGCCAGCGGCTGACGGGCGCGGCCGCGGCGTACGGGTGCTGCAGACGGGAGGGGCTAGGGCTTCAGCCACGGGCGACGCCGCCACTGCGACACCGGCCAGACGTCCTGGTCCTCACCGAAAAGGGTATGGCCCTCGACCGTCCAGCGCATCGCGGTGCACCACGTCACCACGCTGGCGTGCGGCAGCGCGAGGCGACTCAGCGCCTCGCCGCGCGCCGTGATCCGCCGACCCAGCTCGTCCTCCACCTCGAGCTCGAGGCAGGCGATGCTCCCGTCGTTCCCGCGCTCGATGCTCCGGGTGCCGGAGGTCAGTCGGGCGAGCCGGCCGTCCCGCCGCAGGTAGCCGGTGTAGACGTCGTCGCGCCCGTCCTTCGGCGCCGTGTAGGACAGCACGCTGAGGTCCGGGCCGCCGATCCAGGTGTAGCCGATCCGCTGGTAGCCGCGCTCGACGCGTGGGCCCCAGGAGCGGTCACGCATCGCGTAGCTGTCTATCGCGGTCACCTCACCGTCGAGTTCGACCGTGCCGGTGACCCGGCCGATCTGGTCGAAGTGGTGGGCCTTGGGGTAGGGCGGCGCTCCGGCGCGCAGGGGTACCGGCGGCTCCACCGCGGCGAACCGCAGCCGCACCGTGATCCGGTCCCGGTCGTCATAGGCGAGGTCGTACGACATCAGCGGCTCGACCACCCGGACGGTCAGCCCGGTCGGGAACACCATCAGCCCGGGTTCCGGAGAGGTCGGCAGCTTCAGGTGCTGGAACTGCTCGTAGAAGGGGGCCTCCCACGGCTGCCCCGAGGTGTCGTCCCACACCCACATGCCGCCGTGCGTGACGGTGGCGTTCTGGCGGACTCCGGCGTAGAGCCAGGCGCCCCACCTGCGTTCGGGGACGAAGAAGGAGAACCAGTAGGTCTCGTTCTCGTAGAAGCTCGCCCCGGGCGCGTGCAGGTCGTCGTCCACGGCGGAGAAGTCGTGCGGCACGGAGTCGATCAGGGTCATCCGGTTCCTTCCAGCGCATCATGGTGACGGTCGGCGAGCACACCCATGGCGGGCCGCGCCAGGAAGGTCTCGCGCGCCACCTGACGGCCGAAGTAGTCCAGTGCCGCGTCCTCCCGCACGGTGCCGGCCGCCAACGCCCTCACCAGGGCGGCGGACCCGGCTGTCGTGGAGTCCACTGCCTCCCCGAGCACCAGCCCGAGGTCGTCGACCTGCTGGGTCTCGGCGGCTGCACCGTAGCGATCGACCTGCTGCAGGTGCTTCAGCAGGCGCGCCAGCCCCTTGCTCCGCAGGACGACGAACGGGTCGGTGCTGCGCGGGACGATCACGGCGCTGAGCTGTGCCAGGGCGGCGTCGTAGTACCAGCTGTGCTCCTTGGCCTCCGCCGTGAGTTCGGGTGGGGCGATCAGGGTGACGCCCATCGAGTCGGCCAGCGCCTCGACCAGCAGCCGCCGGTGCAGGGTGCCGTAGATCAGGCCGTTCCCGACCTCGCCGAGCAGGTCGCTGGCCTCGATCCGCTTGTGGCCGAGCACGGCAACCCGGAAGTGCGCGAACGCCCGGTAGTAGCGCACCCGGTCCAGATCGACGATGCGGCCGGTCAGCGCCGCGTAGTCGGCGAACCGGTCAGCGAGCACCGTGAACGGTTCCTGGGTCGCGCGCAGGGCCAGCCAGCCCAGGTCGTCGTGCGGGTCGCCGAGGTGACTCAGCTCCCAGTC
>JAOPXD010000126.1 GCA_025965315.1 Marmoricola sp. | reverse complement strand
GCGTGCACGGAGCGACCAGACTGTTCGACATCGTCTTCGTGCTGGTGGTGATCTACACGCTGATCACTGCTCCGACGTTGCCGGTGGTGGCGCGCGTCCTCAAGGTCGCTCGTCGCAGCGAGCCCCGCGACCTCGACGTCGAAGCGGCGCCGCTGGAACGGATCGCTGCCGACCTGCTGATGGTGACGATCTCGCCGAAGTCGCTGATCCACGGGGTCGAGGTCGGTGAGCTCCGGCTCCCAAAGGGAGCCTCGATCTCGATGATCGTGCGCGACGGCGCCACCCTGGTGCCGGCGTCGCGCACGGTCCTTCGACGCGGTGACGAGCTGCTCGTGGTCACTCCGCGCAAGGTCCGCGAGCGGACCGAGGAGCGGTTGCGGGCGGTGTCGCATGGCGGGCGGCTCGCGCAGTGGCTCGAGGGGTAGCTAGCGCTGCGGGACCCCGTCGGTACCGGTCTGCACGATCGACCACGACCACAGCCGGACGGCCTCGATCGGGTCGATCGCGTACGGCATCACCCCGAGTGCTTGGCCGGTGACGTGCCCTTCGGGGTTGGCGACCGGGGTGACCTCGCAGTCCTCCAGGTACAGCCCGCCGAGGCCCTCGAGCTGCGGTGACGTCGCTGCCCAGACGGCGGTCGCCGCGCCGGCCTCGGGGGACTTGAAATCGGGCAGCAGCGGCTCGCCGTCCGAGCCGTAGGTCAGCAGGTCCGCCATGTCGGCAGGCTTCAGGTGCCGGCCCAGCGGGGTCAGGATCGCGCCCGGGTGCAGCGCGAAGGCCCGTACGCCGTGCGCGGCACCGAGACGGTCGAGCTCGACGGCGAACAGCACGTTGGCGGTCTTCGACTGCCCGTACGCGAGCCACTTGTCGTAGCCGTTCTCGAACCACGGATCCTCCCAGCGGATCTGCGAGAACTGGTGGCCCCCCGACGAGACGCTGACCACCCGGCATCCTCCGGCGAGCAGCGGCCACAACCGGTTGATCAGTGCGAAGTGCCCGAGGTGGTTGGTCGCCATCTGCAGCTCCCAGCCCGGACCGACCCGACCTTCGGGGCAGGCCATGACCCCGGCGCTGTTGATCACCAGGTCGAGGTGCTTCCCCTCGGCGAGCAGCCCGCCGGCGTACGTCGCGATGCTGGCCTGGTCGGCGAGATCCAGCTCGCCCACCGTCACCCGCGCGATCCCGTCGAGCGCTTGCCGCGCACTCGGAGGCCGTCGCGCCGGGACCAGGACCTCGGCCCCGGCGGCACTCAGGGCCCGCACCATCTCGAGCCCGATCCCGGAGTACCCGCCGGTGACCAGTGCACGCTTGCCGGTCAGGTCGATGCCCGCCAGTACCTCGGTGGCGGTGGTGTGCGCACCGAAGCCCGAGCCGATCGGTTCCTGGGCCATCAGGTGCCTGCGGGGAAGTTGACGTCGCGGGTGACGGCTTCCCACTCGTCGATCGATGCGGTCATGTCGGCAATCTTCTCGCGGACCGCCTTGAGCACGTCATGGCCCAGCAGCAGCCTCAGCGGCGGCGACTCCAGGCCGGTGAGCATCACGACAGCTTCGGCGACCTTCCGAGGGTCACCGGGGAGGTGATCAGCAAACTGCTTGATCAGGTCCTTGCGTACCGCGACATCCTCGGAGTACGCCTCCAGCGGACGTGAGGACTCGTGCATCGAGCGCTTGGCCCAGTCGGTCCGGAACGCGCCGGGTTCGACCGCGGTGACCTTGATCCCGAACGTGGCCACTTCCTTCGACAACGCCTCGGTGAGCGCCTCCATCGCGAACTTGGTCGACGAGTAGAACGCGTTCGGCGGATTGGCCACCAGCCCGGTCATCGAGGAGATGTTGATGATGTGGCCGCTGCCCTGCGCGCGCATCCCCGGCAGCACGGCCTGGATGGCATCGACGACGGAGAAGTAGTTGGTGTCGAACAGCGCTCGGATCTCGGAGTCCTCGCCCTCCTCGACCGCAGAGAGGTAGCCGTACCCAGCGTTGTTCACCAGTACGTCGATGCCACCGAACGCGGCTTCGGCAGCTGCGACGGCGGCAACGATCTGGTCCCGGTCGGTCACGTCGAGGGCGACCGCGATCGCGAGGTCACCGAAGTCGTCGACGAAGTCCTGCACCGCCTCGACCTTGCGTGCGGTCGCGACGACCTGGTGCCCGGCCTCGAGCGCCTCGCGGGCGATCTCGCGGCCGATGCCGGTGGAGCACCCGGTGATCAGCCAGCGCTTCTTCTCGGGCTTCGCCTCGGGGCTCATGCCACGACCCCTTCGGGAAGACGGTTCAGGTAGCCCGCCTGTCGTACGGCGAGCTGCTCGGCGCGCTCGGCCGCGGTCACCTTGGCAATGTCGGGGAGCTCCTTGTCGAGGTCGGCCAGGTCGATCACCCGGCCCGTTGCTGCGAGGTCCTTGCTGGCTCCGTCCGGCCCGAACTCGGCCATCCGCAGCGTCAGGATGCCCTCGGGCAGGCCGTCGGTGTCGATCCAGTTGTGCACGCCGGGGTTCTCGGCAGCGATCACGTAGGTGTACGTGCCGTCCTCGTTCGGCGTCGACTGGGCCTTGTTCAGGCTGCCGGTGCTGCCGTAGATGTCCAGCGTCGTTCCCCACAGGTTGCCGAGCGGCACCGTGAAGTACTCGGCACCACCGTCGCTGACGTCGACCACGAAACCCTGGCCGGGCTCGAGCTCGAACCGCCCGGCGACGTACACCTGGTTGCGCATCGCCCCGTGCTGGTCGGCAGTCCAGCCGAGCGAGAAGTGGTTCGCCGGGGTCTTGTACATCCCGTAGCTGAGCTTGCCGGTGAAGTCGGCGAAGTGCGCCATCATCGCGGCGGTCGCCTCGGCCTGCTCGTCCAGCGTGAGTGCCGGCCGGTCGTTGGATCCAGTCGAGACTCGTTCCACGGTGATGTGGTTCGGCTCGTCCAGGGTCCAGTCGAGCAGCACGTCGCGGATGTAGAACTCGTGCGCCTCGGGTGTCGAGGTGATGTGGTTGGTCCGGCCGTTCTTCGGCGAGGAGTCCACGGTGATCACGTACGAACCGTCGGGCTCGACCTCCATCCGGCGCCCGTCGACGACGTCGATCGTGCCCATGTTCGCGTTCCACAGGGTGAAGTAGTTCTCGGTCATACGGTGGGCGCCGACCTTGCCGCGGATCTCGTAGCGCTCGTCGCCGGCGATCGGGATCACCCGGTAGACCGAGTCCGGGTTGTCGATGCCCCAACGGGTGCCGGGGATCCGCTGCCCCTCGACCTCGTGCGCGAGCCGGGTGATCGTGGTGACCTTCGGGCGCAGCGGGTCGGAGTTGCTCGACCACACGGCCGCCGAGAACATCACCTCCTCGAACGCCGCCTCGAAGCGCTCTCGCATCGCGTCGCTCGGCTTCGCTCGGGCGAGCCAGGTCTCGGCGACCGACGTGTACGCCGCCTTCACCGTCGGGTGCTGGATCAGGTCGAGGGCGGCGAGCTCGTGCGCGTGCTGCTCCGCGGTCGCCACGGGGTGTTCGTCAGGCATGCACCGAACGTAACAGGAATTCGGCTAAAATGTCAGTGCTGACAAAATGATAGCCTCGGCTCATGTCGAAGGCGGAACGCACCCGGACCGCGCTCCGGGAGACGGCGCTGCGGCACTTCGTCGCGGACGGGTTCGAAGGCGCCAGCGTGATCGCGATCGCGGCTGAGGTGGGGGTCACCGAGCGCACCTTCTACCGGCACTTCGCGACCAAGGACGAGGTCCTGTTCGCCGACCTGGTGGAGGGGCTCGCCTGGTTCCGGCAGGCGATCCGGGACCGCCCGGCCGAGGAGGAGATCTCCCGCTCGGTGCTGGAGGCGCTCGGGTCGGCGCCGACCGATCCGCGGTTGCTCGTCGAGATCGCCCGCCTGCGCCGCGCGCTGCTCAGCCCGGAACGGATCGAGCGCGTCTTCCGCGATCGTCAGGCGGCGATGGCGACCGAGCTGCGTGCGCTGCTGGTCGAACGCGGCGTCGCTGCGCTGGCCGCCGCCGTCCGGGCGGAAGCCCTGGCGGGCGCGGTGTTCGCGGCGGTCGCCGTCTGGAGCGAGGACGACGACCCCGACCTGCGCACCCTGGGCGAGCTCACCGAGCAGGCCCTCGACCAGGTGCGAACACTGCTCTGACCCCTCCGCCTCGGGGGGTTGAAGGTGCGGTTAGGGCGCGCCTGGGCGGAAGCGCGCCTCGTACTCGGCGAACCGCTCCCGGATCTGGGCCTCGGACAGCCCGTAGGTCTCGGCGCGGTAGTCGGGGCGTCCGGCCTCGCGCGGACGGCGGGCCAGCCAGTCGCGCATCGCTGCTTCTGCCGGAGCGTCCAGGTCGAGGCCGACGGCGTCGTACACCCGGGAGACCTGGCCGATCGGGTCGGCGACGGCGTCAGCGAAGGACAGGTCGGTGACCAGGCCCGGATCGCTGAGGGCCCAGGAAGCCCGGGTCGCCAACGCGCGGTCGTTGGTCCAGCCCATCCGCTCGATCCACTCCGATCCGACCCGGTGCAGGTCGACGTGGTCGGAGTGCATCGCGTGCAAGGTCGCGTTCAGGCTGGCGCCGGACGGGATCGTCTCGACCGGATCGCGGTGCAGGTGCACCACGTGCAGGTCGGGGAAGCGCGCCCGTAGCGCGTCCAGGTAGCCCAGGTGCGCCGGCGTCTTCAGCACCCAGCGGCGTGGTTGCTGGCCGCGCTGGCGCTGCTGCCACTGGAGCAGCTGCAGCATCGCGTGCAGGTGGTCGTACGCCGGCGCGAAGTCCTGGTCGTCGATCCAGCGCCGGTACGTCGGCAGGTGCGCCCCGGACTCGGGAACGTGCGAGAGGAACGCGTCGGCGAGGAAGACGATCTCCTCCTCGGCCTCCAGCGCGTACATCGGGTGGATCGCGAACAGGTCCGGCATGAACTGCCGGGTCTGGTCCTGCCGTGCCAGGGCCGCGTCGATCCGGATGTCGGCGGCACCGGGATCCCACCCCAGGCTGGGCGCGACCTCGATCACCTCCCAGCCGTGCGCACAGGCGAAGCGGGGGTCGGCCGCGAGGAGGCGTTGGAGCAGCGTCGTCCCGCTGCGCATCATCCCGACCACGACGATCGGCGCCTCGATCACCTCCGCGGCGATCTCGGGGTACCGACGCTGCCACTCGACTGCGCGCAGCCGCATCCGCAGGCTGTGCACCAGGGTCCCGCGCACGATGTGCGCCCCGAGGTCGCTGAGCCCCGCCCGGGTGTAGTCCTCGAGCAGCACCCCGAGCGGCTCCTCGAACGGCGCCGGGCCGAAATCCTCGAGCCCTTCCTTGGCGCACGCGTCCGACACGACGACGTCCAGCATGAAGTCCGTACCGATGTCCACGGCCGAAACCTATGCTCATCCGGTGGCTGACAGCGCGCGCGACATCGAGAACCTGCTCTACACCTACGCCGAGAGGATCGATCTCGGCGACCTGGACGGCGTCGCCGCGCTCTTCGAGCACGCGGTCATCTACGGCCAGGAGAACGGTCCGCCGGAGACGCAGTTCGTCGGCGTCGAGGGAGCTCGCAAGATGTACGGCATGTCGACCCGGCTCTACGAGGACGACGGCACCCCGAAGACCAAGCACATCACCACCAACGCGATCATCCACGTCGACGACGAGGCGCAGACGGCCACCTCGCGCTCGTACTACTGCGTCATCCAGGCGACGCCGGCGTTTCCGCTGCAGCCGATCATCGCGGGCCGGTACCACGACACGTTCCAGGTGGTCGACGGCGCTTGGTGGTTCGCCAGCCGCACCCTGTTCGTCGACCTGATGGGGGACCTGAGCCAGCACCTCAAGTGGTGAACCTCTACTTGCAGGTGACGACCGGGTTGGTCAGCCGTTCCCGCTTCGGAGCGCCAGGGGCGAGCCGGTGGAACTTGTCGCCGATGAAGACGTCGATGCCGGGCCCGTAGTCGTTGTCGTCCACGACGACCTTCGTGTGCGGGCCGAAGGCCTGGGCGACCAGGAGCGCGCGCGGGTCGTCGGTCTGGGTGGTCCGCACCTCGGCGCGCGGCACCTTGATGCTCGCGGGCGCGTTGCCGATCGCACCGGGTTTGAAGCCGGCGCGCTCGAGGAGGTTGACGGTGGCCCCGGCCCGACCGCTGCGCAGACCGGAGTTGTACACACTGACGGTGACCTGGCTCCGGGTGACGTACTTGACCACGGTCTGGTCCTGCGGCGAGCAGGTCGGGCCCGACGAGCCCGTGTGCGTGCTCGGGTCCTTCGCGATCGGGGCGCGGGCGGCGTGCAGGCCCCACAGACCCATCACGACGATCACGACGAAGGCACCGGCGAGCGTGATCGCGGTGACCAGCTGTCGGCGGTCGGTCACTCGCGGACCTCGTGCACGCGGGCGTGCACGACGTGGCGTTGCTGGAGAGCGGCGCGCAGGGCCCGGTGGAGCCCGTCCTCGAGGTACAGGTCGTCGCGCCACTTCACGACGTGGGCGAACAGGTCACCGAAGAACGTCGAGTCCTCGTCGAGCAGCGCAGCGAGCTGGAGGGTGTCCTTGGTGGTCACCAGCTCGTCGAGCCGTACCGGCCGCGGCGGGAGCGCAGCCCAGTCCCGCGGCCCGAATCCGTGGGGCGGATAGGGGCGCTCGTCGCCGATGCGCTTGAAGATCACCGGGCCATCATAGGAAAGACGGGGAACCCGGGCGTCCGTGCGTGTCGGCGAGTGGCTATTGACAAACGTTCAATTAGGTACGACGGTGCTTCCATGCCTCTCGACCCCGTCTCCCTGCCGAGCGTGACTTCCGCCGACGGCACCCGGTTGGCCGTCTTCGAATCGGGGAATCCCCGGGGCCCGGTCCTCGTCGCGGTGCACGGCTATCCCGACAACCACACCGTCTGGGACGGGGTCGCGACCGAGCTCGGCGACCAGTTCCGGGTGATCACCTACGACGTCCGCGGTGCCGGTGCGTCGGACAAGCCCGTACGCCGGTCGGCCTACCGGATCGAGCGGTTGACCGAGGACTTCGCCGCGGTGATCGAGGCGGTCAGCCCGGACGCACCGGTGCACCTGCTCGCGCACGACTGGGGAGCGATCCAGTCCTGGGGTCCGGTGACGGATCCGGCGTTCGTCGGCCGGATCGCGACGCACACGTCGATCTCCGGGCCGTCGCTGGACTACGTCGGCGCCTGGATGCGCGACCGCAGCCACCTCCGCGCCACCCTGCGTCAGCTGCTGGCTTCGTACTACATGGTGCTGTTCCAGCTCCCGCGGCTGCCGGAGCTCGTGGTCAGGCGGCCGCGGGTGCAGCAGGGAATCGCGGAGGTCGAGCTGCTCGGGCGCGCGGACGCCGCCACCGCGGAGCCGGTCGCGCGCGGGATCGCGGACCTGACCAACGGCATCAACCTGTACCGGGCCAACGTGGTCCCCCGGGTGACCCGGCCCCGACCGCGTCGTACGTCCGTCCCGACCCAGGTGCTCGCCCCGGTCGATGATCCGTACGCCGGTGTCGCCGTCGCGACCGGGGCGCCGGTGCCGTTCGTCGACGACCTGACCGTCACCGAGATCCCGGGGAGCCACTGGGTCGTGACCGCCCGCCCGGACCTGATCGCGATGCACGTCCGTGACTTCATCAGCCAGAAGTCCGGCAAGGCCGCACCGTCGCAGACGAAGCGGGCCCGGCGATGACGGCGTACCCCGCGATCGACCTCGCGGGTGCGGTCGTCGCGATCACGGGCGGTGCCCAGGGCATCGGGCGCGCGACGGCGGAAGCCTTCGCCGTCAAGGGGGCGCAGGTCGCCGTCGGCGACCTCAACGACGTCCTGGCCAAGGAGGCTGCGGCCGCGTTCGGTGGGACCGGACACCCGCTGGACGTTACCGATCCGGACTCGTACGCCGCGTTCCTCGATGCCGTCGCGCGCGAGCACGGCCCCGTCGACGTCCTGGTCAACAACGCCGGCGTGATGCCGAACGGCGGGTTCCTGGAGCTTGATGCCCGGACCGATCGGATGACCATCGAGATCAACCTGTTCGGCGTCCTGCACGGGATGCGGCTCGTGCTGCCGGGGATGCTCGAGCGCGGTCGTGGCCACGTCGTCAACGTCGCCTCGCTGGCCGGCAAGTTCCCGGTCAAGGGACTGGCTACGTACAACGCGAGCAAGTACGCCGTCGTCGGGCTGACGGCAGCGACCCGGCTCGAGTACGCCGACCGGGGCGTCAGCGTCACCGCGGTGCTGCCGTCGGCGGTCGACACCGCGCTCGCCTCGGGTCTCGACATGCGCCCGATCCCGAAGGTCAAGCCCTCCGAGATCGCGGCCGCGGTGGTGGACTCCGTCCGTACGCGCAAGGGCGAGATCGCCGTCCCGGGGTACGTCGGTGCGTTGGCGTCGGCTGCGGCGATCACCCCGGAACCGGCGCTGAACCTGATCCGACGGCTGATGCGCGACGACCGTGCCCTGCGGCCCGACTCCGAGGAGCGCAAGGCCTACCGGGAGCGCCTCGAAGGACACTGAGCGAGGGCCCGCGATCAGAGGTCCGGGAGCGGGTGCTCCTGCCAGTCCTGGGTGGCGAGCGCGTGACCACGGTCGACGGCGGGGAGCAGGGTGCGGCCGGCCTCGTTCAGTACGGCGGCGCAGGCAACGGCGATGAGCACGAGCGCGGCAGCGATGATCGGCATGGTCGACCCCCAGGTCCGCCACCGCGACCGTCGCGGTGGACTGACCTGAACAACGAGGACCGGCCGGTGCGGGTTACGGCCTTTGGTAGTAAATGTCCGGATCGGCCTCGGGTCACTTCCCGATCCGGATCGGCACCTCGATCACCCGGCTGTCGAAGGTGCTCGTCCGCACGGTGACGCTGACCGTCCAGGCTCCCGACTTGGGGAACAGGACGTAGGAGTGGAAGCTTCCGCCGCCGTGCGCGGTGAGCTGCTGGTCACCCAGGTCCAGGGCGCCGTGGGTGATCGCGAGGGTGGGAGGCGAGTACGGCTCGAGCGGCTTGCCCGCCGCGTTCTCGATCGCCAGGGACACCTCGTTGAGGCCGACCGCAGCCGGGTCGAGGTGCACCAGCACCCGCAGACCGGGACCGGTTCCGCTGGCGTCGGTCGTGGGTGCCTGGCTGGCCAGGATCGTGGTCGAGCCGCCCGGCTCCGGAGAGCTGTCGACCAGGACGCCGGTCACCGAGAGCACGGCGACGAGCAGCAGGCCCTCCAGCCGGACCGCCTTGCGGATCCGCAGGATCGCGCTGCGCTTCTCGGCAGGGGTCTGGTCGGTGCCGGCCAGGATGGGCGGCAGCAGCCGGTAGCGGTTCAGGCCGGCGAGGGCGACCACCAGCGCCACGAAGCCGAGCTTGACCAGCAGGCTGACCCCGAAGCTGGTGTGGATGAAGCCGCTCCAGTGCCGCAGGATCCGCCAGGCCAGGATCGTGCCGGTCACCGTGACGGTGCCCAGCAGGACGGCGGCGAGCGCCGAGAACCTGTTCAGCGCCCGGGCCGCGATCTGGGGCGAGTCGGCGAGGTGGCGCAGGCTGATCGCCAGCCCGATCAACCCGCCGAACCAGACCGAGCCGGCGATCACGTGCACGAAGTCGGTGGTGATCACCAGCCAGCTCGGCCCGAAGCTGCGGGTGTGCCCGACCAGGACCAGGGAACCGAGAGCGGCCAGGCCTCCGACCAGGGCGATCCGGTTCGGGACCAGGATGGCCACGCCGATGCCGACCAGGTAGACCAGCGCCGCCCAGGGGTCGGGCGTGGAGAAGTCGAGGTGCCACGACGAACCGTGGAAGATCGCGCCGAACCCGGCGCCGCTCTGGTGAACGGTGGTGATCGACAGCAGCAGGATCGAGGCCACGGCGCCGAGGACGGCGCCGGCTCGGGCCACCCGCCGGAGACGCCGGCGGACGTCGTCCAGGGTCCCTTCCGGCCCGCCCTCCCGGGGAAGCAGCAGCATCAGGAAGCAGACCAACCCGACCGTCAGGAACAGGCCGAGGTAGACGAGCGCCTGGGTGACCGCGAGTGCTACGTCGACGGCGTGCGAGCCCGAGTCCGGGGTGGCGCCCGGGGTGACGATCCGGGCGCTGCGGGCGCCGATCGAGAAGGGCAGCGTGCCGGCGATGGGGTGGCCGTCGGCGGAGATGATCCGCCAGCCGATCGTGTAGGTGCCGTGGCCGAGCGACGTCGGAAGGTCGACCAGCAGCTTGTCGTCCAGGGTGTGCGCGGTGACGTGCAGGTCGTGCCCGTCGGCGGCGTACAGGTGCACGGCTCCGGGCAGGACCCGGATGTTCTCGTCGAAGGTCAGGGTCGCGACCTTCGGTGCGGTGGAGACGACCGAGCCGAGGGCGGGGTCGGTCCCGACCAGCTGCGCGTGGGCGCTCGCCGGGCCGGCCACGAGGACCAGCCCGACGAGGGCCAGGAAGGAGGCGAGCACGAGCCGGACAGGGGTACGCCGTCCGACTCGTGCCCGCGATCGGGGACTCATCGCGACGCTCAGGCCTTGCGGCGGGTGCGCGCGAGCGCAGCCGCGCCGAGGGCGAGTCCGAGGAAGCCGGCAGCCGCACCGGTGATGCCCAGGGTGCTGGAGCCGTCCGTCGACTTCTCGATGGTGCTCGCGGCCGAGGGGGCGGCCTTGTCGCCCTGGAGCTGGGCGGCGTCGGCGACCGTCGGGTCGATGTCACCGTCGTCGGTCTCACCCGGGGCCGGCGGCAGGATCAGCAGAGACGGTGACGGGTACTCGGGCTCGTCGGCTCCCTTCGGAGCGATCTGCACCCACGCTGTCTGACCCTTCTCGCAGGTCTGGATCGTCGGGAAGTAGATCGTCTTGCCGGTCAGCTTCGGGACCTGGAAGGCGAGGTCGAAAGCATCCCGGTAGCCGTCGGGCAGCGGGGTCTTCGCGGTGTAGACGACCTGGGCGACGCGTTCGGTGATCTCGTTGCCCTCGCTGTCCTTGACGGGCGTGGACAGGTGCTCCATCTTCTTGCTGACCGTCCAGAACGGGTTCCGGGTGGGCGTGATCGACACGAGCTCCTTCGGGACCTGGATCGCGACCCTGGTGGTCGCCGAGCCGTCGCAGCCGTGCGGGACGCTGACGGTGGCGATCGTGTACTCACCGGCGTTGCCGGCCGGTGGCGAGATGGTGACGTGGGCCGAGGCCGGGCCGGCCAGGGCGAAGGCCCCACCGACGAGGACGGCGGCGATGCCGGTGGTCCGGGTGGCACGACGGAACAGGGGGTTCTGGGCAGACATGAGTGGTGCTCCTTGAACGGATGAGGTGAACGGGTGGGCGCGTCGGGGGACGCCCTTCCGGTTCGGATCCGGTCAGGACGTCAGCAGGGCGGCGTACGGCGGGCCGCGGCGCGGGGAGGTGTCGAGGAGCTGGGCGAGAGCGCGGGCGATGCGGAGCCCCGAGGGGACTGCGTTCAGGCGGGGCAGCGCGAGCGGCTGCCGGGCGACGAGGATCTGGACCAGGGCGGCGAACTGCTGGAGCGCCTTCTCCTGGACGACGAGCACGAGCAGGGTGATCAGGCCGATCGCGGTGTGCGCGCCGATCATCCGGAGGTCGAGAGCGTGGTGGCGGACCATCGCCGTGCCGGCCATCCCGGCCATCGCACCGTGGCTCTGACCGGTCGGCAGGGTTGCGAGCCGGCTGAAGCCCTCGTGCAGGACCACCTGGAAGGCCATCACCAGCGGAGCGACCACCCGGATCCGGACCCGTCCGGCGAGCACCGCGAACGCAGCGGCGAAGGTGATCGCCGAGAGCAGCGCCAGCTGTTGCGGCGGCGGCAGGGTGCCACCGGCCTGCTCGTGCGCGAAGGCCGCGAAGCCGATCACCTCACCGGTGGCGAGGAGCGATCGTCCGAGCACGGCAGCAGCCCGCGCGGGGACGGTCGGGTGGGTGGTCACAGGGTCTATTCGGCACTGAGCACCGTCCGGATTGGACCGGAGCCGATCAGCAGGTCGAGGGTGCCGGCGCCCCGGCGAACCGGGCCTCGGTCCAGCCGAGCAGCGCGGGCAGCATCCCCGAGCCGGGCAGGACGATGTCGGTATGACCGCGATCGGCGAAGGTCTTGTAGTCGAGCGGGCCGTTGCCGGGCACCGCGCAGCGCTTCGCGACGTAGGCCGCCTGCACCGCCGGGAGCACCAGGGCGTCGGCGTCGCCCTGGGCGATGAACACCGGGACCTTGATCAGACCCGAGGGGACGTTCTCCCGGAGCCGGCGACCGAGCGCCCCCGTCAACGGGTCCTGGGCGTAGAAGGGCTGCGAGAAGGCCCGGTTCGAGCCGATCGAGACCAGCGCCTGGCTGTCGGACAGGCAGTGCTTGGCGATCTGGAGCAGCGGCAACCTCGCGTCCGGACGGACGTAGGTGTTGTAGTGCACGTCGGGATAGGTGGCCGCGTACGCGGCGATCACGTACGCCGCGAAGACCTGGCCCCCGGCGATCGTGCCGATGTTCGAGACCAGCCCGGGAAGGTCGGTAGCGGGCGCGATCCCGGCAACCGCGATCACGTGCGCACCCGGCGCGTACGTCGGCGCGAGGATCCCGGCCCACAGCGCCGCACCGCCGCCTTGGGAGTGTCCCCAGACGACGGTCTTGTCACCCAGCGAGAGGCCCTTGAGCTGGCGCGCGGCCCGGACCGAGTCCAGCACGGAGCGGCCCTCGCCCTGACCGATCAGGTAGGGGTGCGGCCCCGGGCTGCCCAGACCGGTGTAGTCGGTCGCGACCACGGCCCAGCCGTTGGCCAGCGCGGCGTCGAGATCCGGGATCGAGAGGAACGTGATCGGGTCGTCCTTGCCCGAGGGCGCGCAGTGCTCGGCGATGCCGGTGGTGCCGTGCGCCCAGGCGATCACCGGTCGCGGTCCCGAGGGCGGGTGGTCCTTGATCACCACCAGCCCGGTGGCGATCGCCGGCTTCCCGGCTTGGCGCGTCGTCGTGTAGGTGATCCGCCAGGCGTGCGCGCCCGTGGGGACGCCCGTCGCGAACGGCTCTGCCTTGATCAGCTGACCGGGCTTGTTCGGGATCTTGAGCGGCAGGGTCGAGTTGCTGCCCTGGTCCGCGGAGTGCAGCACCCAGGCCAGGCCCCCGGCCACGACGAGCGCGAAGACGAGCAGCATCACCAGCAGCGACCGCCTGCGCCGGGGGGCGGCGGTCTCGGGGGTCTCCAGGTCGTCGCTCACGTGACCAGTCTGGCTCACGAGCGGTGAGACCAAACGCGATCAACCAACAGGCACAACGGCGTATCTGGGTGGCCAGGTGGTTCTGAAGCCATTTGTGCCTGTCCTTTGGCCGTCCTCGGCGCACGAGGAAACGACGAACGGCGCCGCACGAGGTGCGACGCCGTCCGACTGGCCGTTCGAGCTGGCGGAGGATAGGGGATTCGAACCCCTGAGGGCTTTCACACCCAACCCGCTTTCCAAGCGAGCGCCATAGGCCACTAGGCGAATCCTCCGTCGGGAAGGGTACTAGTCGCCGTACGGCACGGCGAAATCGCGGTCCCGGTGACGCGGTCACGGTGAAGCACTGTCGTTCGTCGCTGTGGCAGGGCTTGTTCTGATGGTTCCGCCTCGTACCGGTCGTTGCGCTGGAACGGCACGAGCAATCGAGGAACGAGAGTCACCGGTACGCCGCCCCCGGATGGTGACGAGGTCTGCTCGCCTCCACGGCGTTCGTCGGACTGTCCTCGGGCCACGAGTCCGCACGTATGCCGACGAACCCCTCGCCGCCTACGACGACCCAGACCGTCCACTACAAGGTCACGAAGAAGTAGCCGCTTCGACAGCGCTCGGGGACGTTGCCTAGACTCTGCGGCAACCCCCCGTGCGGCGGTATCTCACTGAACTCCCCCAGGGCCGGAAGGCAGCAAGGGCAGGTGGGCTCTTCCGGGTGCATGGGGGGCCTCTGCGTCTGCACCCTGTTCGTCCGCGCGCGCAGGCCGCGGAGAGCACAATGACGCGGTGAGCTTCACCGAACTCTCGGTCATCTGCCTGGTAGCGCTGACCGGCCCGCTGCTGGCCCTGCGCAAGGGCTGGCACCTTCCCGTGGTGCTGGGCGAGCTGATCGCCGGCGTGATCCTCGGGCGTACCGGGTTCGGGTACCTCGACGCCGGCAACCAGACCTTCAGCTACCTGGCCGATGCCGGGTTCGCGCTGGTGATGTTCGTGGCCGGGACGCACGTCCCGGTCCGGAACCCGGCGATCCGTCCGGCGCTGAGGACCGGGGTCGTACGGGCGGTCGCGGTCGGCGTGGTCGCCACCGTCCTCGGCTTCGTCCTCGCCGAGGCCTTCGACCTGCACCACGCCGCCCTGTACGCCGTCCTGATGGCCTCCAGCTCGGCCGCCCTGATCCTGCCGATCGTCGACTCGCTCGGTCTCGGCGGGGACCCGGTGCTGCAGCTGCTGCCACAGATCGCGATCGCCGATGCCGCCTGCATCGTGGCGCTGCCGCTGGTGATCGATCCGAGCCATGCCGGCCGGGCTGCTCTCGGTGCTGTCACCGTGATCGCGGCCGCGGCGGTTGCCTACGTGGTGCTCTCCTACTTCGAACGCAGCGGCGTCCGCGCGAAGGTGCACAAGATCTCCGAGGACCGGTCGTTCGCGGTCGAGCTCCGGGTCCAGCTGACGATCCTGTTCGCGCTCGCCGGCCTGGCGGTGACGATGCACGTCTCGATCATGCTGGCCGGCTTCGCGTTCGGGCTCGTGGTCGCCTCGATCGGCGAGCCCCGGCGGCTGGCCAAGCAGCTCTTCGCGGTCACCGAGGGCTTCCTCGGGCCGGTGTTCTTCGTCTGGCTCGGCGCAACCCTGCAGCTGCGCGAGCTCGGGTCGCACCCGCGCCTGATCCTGCTCGGGATCTGCCTGGGCCTGGGTGCCACCGTGGCCCACCTCGCCGTACGGGCCACCAAGCAACCGACCCCGCTCGGCCTGCTGGCGACCGCCCAGCTGGGCGTTCCGGTGGCAGCGGCCACGATCGGCCAGCAGCTCGGCGTCCTGGTGCCCGGCGAGGCCTCGGCGCTGATGCTCGGCGCCCTGGTGAGTATCGGGGTCGCCGTGCTCGGTGGCAGCCTGGCGGCTCGCGCCGGACTGACCGGGTCGCTGGGAGTGCCCGGTCCGGCCGACCCCGCTGCTCCGTCACCGGGGGCGGGCACGACCGTTGGCTGACGTCCACGAGATCACCGCCGCCTACGAGCGTTGGATCGGTGACCGGATCCCGCTCGATGCTGCCGAGCTGACCCGCAAGCACACCGAGATGGCCGCGCACGAGTACCGGTTCCTGCGCGGCAGCTACTACCTGTGGCTGGTCCGGATCGGTGAGCTCGCCCCGGAGCTCCTGGCCAGCACCCGGCTGCCGGTGATCGGCGACCTGCACGTGGAGAACTTCGGCACCTGGCGCGACGCCGACCAGGTACGCCGCTGGGGGGTGAACGACTTCGACGAGCTCGCGACCGGTGCGTTCCTGCCCGACCTGGTCCGGCTCGCCACCTCGGCCGCGCTCGCTCCGCACCTGGACCTGTCGAGGAAGGACGTCTGCGCGATCGTCCTCGACGCCTGGGCCGGCACCGAGATCCGCGGCGCGCTCGACCTGTCCGACAAGGGTGCCGGGCACCTGCGAGCGCTGGTCCCCGAGTTCGCCGATGCTGCCGCGTTCTACGCCAAGCTCGCCGCCGGTGCGCCCGCTGAGCTTCCTGCTGCGGTGGCCGCTGCCGCGAGCCGGATCGCCGAGGCGGGCTGGAAGCCGACCTGGCACACCCACGAGGCCGGCACGGGTTCGCTCGGGCACCGTCGCGTCGTCGGGGTCGGCCCCGCGGACGACGGCACCCCGCACGCCCGCGAGGGTAAGGAGCTCGGGCCGGGGACCGCCGAGTGGCTCGCGACGACCGACCCGGGCCTGGCCTGGCCCACTGCCGACGCCACCCTCTACGAACACGTCCGTACGGCGATCCTGGGCCCGGCGGCAGCGACCCGGGTCGACGGCTGGCACGTCCGCGACCTGGCGCCGGACGTGGTCCGGATCGAGCTGGTCGGACTCGACCGCCACGATTCCGAGCGACTGCTGCGGGCGATGGCGCACGCCACCGCCGACGTGCACGGGGTGGACGCTGCCGGGTTCGGGGCAGCGGTTGCCGAGGTGGGTCGCGACGAGTCCGGGTTCCACGACGCCGTCCGGACCATGGTCTCCTCGGTCGAGGCCGACTTCGCGGCGTACCGGGCCTGATGCGGGTCCGGATCGGGGTCCTGCTCACGCTGCTGGTGGTGAGCGGCTGCGGGGCCGGACCGATGCCGCACCCGAAGCAGGCTGTTCCGACCGCCACCGTCTCCGCGACCGCAGACGGCAACGGATCTGCGGTACCCCCGCTCCCGACCCTGCCGCCACCGACGACTCCAGCCGCCCGCGGGAGCGCGGCGCCCGCCGTGCAGCGCTACGGCGCCGATGTGAGCTGGCCGCAGTGCCCCGTCGGGATGGGGATCCCGCAGAAGCGTTCGCTGGGTCTGCCGATGCCCCCGGCCACGGCCGGCTTCGTGGTCCTGGGGCTCACCAACGGGCCGTCGTTCGTCGCGAACCCGTGCCTGGCCAGCCAGGTCGCCCGGGTCCGGTCGCGGCACCTGCTCGCGGCGGCGTACGCGGTGGTGAGCTACCCGGACGCGCTCACCCTGCGCACCTACCGCACCCGCGGCCCGTACGACGGTCGGACCTCGGGCGGAGCGCTGGCGAACACCGGCTACCGCGCGGCACTCTTCGACATCGCCACGATGCGGCGGGCCCGGCTGCGGTCGCCGGTGGTGTGGATCGACGTCGAGTCGGTCCCCGATTTCGCCTGGAGCCCGGACCTGGTCGGGAACGCCGACGTCGTCCGGGGTGCGGCGCGGGGATTCTCCGACGCCGGCTACACCGTCGGCTTCTACTCCACGCCGTCGCTGTGGACCCGGGTCGTCGGCGACCTGGCGCTGCACCTCCCCGAGTGGCGTGCAGCAGGTCAGACGTCCCTCGCCGAAGCGTTGTCGCGCTGCGGCGACGACTGGTCCTTCGGCGGCGGTACCGGTGTCCTGGGTCAGTGGGTGGCCGGCAGCACGGACCTCGACGTCACCTGCCCAGGTCAGGTCGACCCGGTCGGCACCTGGTTTCACCAGTACTGACGCAGGCGTTGCCCCCGTTGTCGGTCTCGGAGACTAGGGTCTAGCCGTGGAGCACAACCTGGCGCTGTATCGCCGCTACCGGCCGGAGTCCTTCGCCGAGGTCATCGGCCAGGACCACGTCACCGAGCCCTTGCGGGCTGCGCTCGCGAACAACCGGGTCAACCACGCCTACCTCTTCTCCGGCCCGCGCGGCTGCGGCAAGACCACGAGCGCCCGGATCCTCGCCCGCGCGCTGAACTGCGAGAAGGCGCCGATCTCGGATCCCTGCGGGGAGTGCCAGTCCTGCCGCGACCTCGCGCGCGGCGGCCCCGGCTCGCTGGACGTGATCGAGATCGATGCCGCCAGCCACGGAGGCGTCGACGACGCCCGGGACCTGCGCGAGCGCGCGTTCTTCGCCCCGGTCTCGAGCCGCTACAAGGTCTACATCATCGACGAGGCGCACATGGTCACGACGCAGGGCTTCAACGCCCTGCTCAAGCTCGTCGAGGAGCCGCCCGAGCACCTCAAGTTCATCTTCGCCACCACCGAGCCCGAGAAGGTCATCGCGACCATCCGCTCGCGCACCCACCACTACCCGTTCCGGCTGATCCCGCCGCGGGTGCTCTCGGACTACCTCGCCGAGATCTGCGAGCGCGAAGGCGTGCCGATCGAGGCCGCCGCGCTCCCGCTCGTCGTCCGCGCCGGCGCCGGGTCTGCCCGCGACTCGCTGTCGGTCCTGGACCAGCTGCTCGGCGGAGCCGGCCCCGCCGGCGTGACGTACGGCGTCGCCGCCAGCCTGCTCGGCTACACCCCGGACACCCTGCTCGACGAGGTCGTCGACGCCTTCGCCGCCGGTGACGGCGGCACCGTCTTCTCCGTCGTCGACAAGGTGATCGAGACCGGGCAGGACCCGCGACGGTTCACCGAGGACCTGCTGCGACGTCTCCGCGACCTGGTCATCGTCGCCGCCGTTCCCGACGCCCCTGCCACCGGGCTGATCGACGCCCCCACCGACCAGGCCGAGCGGCTCGTCGCCCAGGCTGCCCGGTTCGGCAAGGCGGACCTGGTGCGGGCCGCCGACTGCGTCGCTGCCGGGCTGACCGAGATGCGTGGAGCGACGACGCCGCGGTTGCTGCTCGAGCTGATCTGTGCGCGGGTGCTGCTGCCGGGGGCTGATGATTCTGTCGACGGGCTGACGGCTCGGCTGGACCGGCTCGAGCGGCGGGTGGGGATGGGTGGGGTGCCTGCACCTTCGTCTGTTGCTTCGCCTGCTCCTGCGGCACCTGCTGCTGCTTCGCCTGCGGACGCTGGTCAGGGATCCTCGCCGGCGGCGCCGCCGAGGCCCCCCGAGCCCCTGCCCGCCGCTCCGGTCGCTCCGGTGGAACTAGCTGTCGAGCCTGAAACTGTGCCCGAGCCCGCAGCACCTGCGGCAGCAGGTGGTCTCGGCCTGGTTGATGCGCGGCGGGTGTGGCCGGACCTGCTGGACAAGGTGAAGGAGATGCGCCGCTTCACCTGGATCCTGCTGAGCCAGAACGCGCAGGTGATCGGCCTCGACGGCGGCATCCTGACGGTGGGGTTCAAGAACGTCGGTGCCCGGGACTCGTTCGTGGCCGGTGGCAGCGAGGAGATCCTGCGGCAGGCGGCGATCGACGTGATCGGTGCTGACTGGAAGGTCGAGGCGATCGTGGATCCGTCGGCCGATCCCGGCGCCGGGATCGACCCGGTGGTCACCCGGTCCGCTGCTCAGGCCTCGGTGACCTCGACCGAGCCGGCAACGCCCGCGGTCAGCTCGGCGCCCGCCTGGTTGAGCGACGAGGACGACCCGGCCGACGACGTGACCGCACCCGCGCCGCCACCGCCGGCCCCGACGGCGTCCGCTCCACGGCCCGCTGCGGAGACCATTGCCTCGGCGCGTAGCAACATCGCTCCGACCCGCACCGGAGATGCGCCCACCCGGGCTCCGGACACCCGCGACGCCGACGCCCACCCGGACGACCAGGACCTGGAGGAGAGCGGCATCGACGGTGCCGAGCTGCTCCGCCGGGAGCTCGGGGCGACCGTGATCGACGAGATCCCGCACGAATGAACCTGCTACCCGACGACCCAGCTGACCAGGAGACGTGATGACGCAGAACCCCTTCGGTGACGGAGGTTTCGACCTCGGCGCCATGCTCGAGCAGGCCCAGCAGATGCAGACCCAGCTGATGGCTGCGCAGGCCGAGCTGGCCAGCACGCTCGTCGACGGCAGCGCGGGTGGCGTGACCGTGACCATCTCCGGGACCGGCGAGCTGACCGCTGTAGCGATCACTGCTGGCTCGTTCGACGGCGGCGATCCCGAGTCCCTGACCGACCTCGGCGACCTCGTCGTCGCCGCGTTCCGGGACGCGAAGGCCAAGGCCGACAGCGCCGCCGCGTCCGCGCTGGGCCCGATGGCCGGCGTCCTGGGCGGAAACATGGACGCTCTCGGCTCTCCCCAGGCCCCCGGGCACCCGCTCGGGTTCAGCGCACCGACGGGCGACTGAGACTTGTACGAAGGCGTCATCCAGAACCTCATCGACGAGCTCGGGCAGCTGCCCGGGGTCGGCCCGAAGGGTGCCCAACGGATCGCCTTCCACCTGCTCGCCGCCGACCCGGCCGACGTACGCCGGCTGGCGGACACCTTGATCGAGGTCAAGGCGAAGGCCAGGTTCTGCTCGACCTGCGGCAACGTCGCCGAGGAGGAGCAGTGCCGGATCTGCCGGGACCCGCGCCGGGACCCTGCCCTGATCTGCGTGGTCGAGGAGTCCAAGGACGTGGTCGCGATCGAGCGCACCCGGGAGTTCCGCGGCCGCTACCACGTGCTCGGCGGCGCGATCTCGCCGCTGGAGGGCATCGGTCCCGAGCAGCTCAGGATCCGGGAGCTCATCGCCCGCCTGAACGACGGGGACGTCACCGAGATCATCCTCGCGACCGACCCGAACATCGAGGGGGACGCCACCGCGGCGTACCTGACCCGGCTGTTGCGCCCGATGGGGTTGCAGGTGACCCGGCTGGCGAGTGGACTACCGGTGGGCGGCGACCTCGAGTACGCCGACGAGGTCACCCTCGGTCGGGCGTTCGCCGGTCGGCGGAGCGCTGCGGAGTGAGTCGTGACGACCGGTCCTTGAAGACCTGTACTTGAGGACCCAGGGACCATGGAGGGAACGAGCATGAGGGAGAGCACACGATGAGCACGCAGGAGTTCGAGGACTTCGGACAGCAGATCGCCGACGCCGCCGAGGCGTTCCTGGTGGGTCTCCAGGCGATCTCGCGCGAGGAGGAGGCCGGCTCCGCCGTACCGCTGCTGCTGCTCGAGGTCAGCCAGCTGCTCCTCGCCGGTGCCCGCCTCGGCGCCCAGCAGGACTTCCAGCCCGAGACCGAGTACCAGCCCGACGTCGGGCCGGACGCGGACCTGGACGCGATGCGGCTCCGGCTCGCGCTGAAGCTCGGTGACGCCGACACCTACAGCCACAACTTCGAGCCGTACGACCCCGAGACGTACACCTCGAACCTCTCCGACGACCTCACCCTGATCGCCACCGACATCGCCAACGGCCTGCGGCACTTCCGGACCGGCAACATCGAGGAAGCGCTCTGGTGGTGGCAGTACTCCTACCTCGCCTCGTGGGGCTCGCAGGCCTGCGGCGTGCTCGCGGCGCTGCACTCGGTGGTCGCTCACGACCGGCTCGACCTCGAGGTCGACGAGGCGGACCAGCTCGAGGCCGCCGAGGCCGTGCTGGACCCCGAGCTGCTCTGAGCCGGCCCGGGGGCCCACCCTTCGGAGCACGTCCCGGGGTAGGAATGCATCCCCGTAGAATCTCGTTGGCCGTAGGGCCGGTCCGCGCGGGACACTGGATCCACCAGCAGCGTGCGCGGAAGACCGGGAACCAGTCAGGAGAGCAGTCGTGGGGATTGTCGTGCAGAAGTACGGCGGCTCCTCGGTTGCCGACGCCGAAGGCGTCAAGCGGGTGGCCCGTCGGATCGTCGAGGCCAAGAAGGCCGGCAACCAGGTCGTGGTCGTGGTCTCCGCGATGGGTGACACCACCGACGACCTGATCGACCTCGCCAACCAGGTCTCGCCGCTGCCGCCCGCCCGTGAGCTCGACATGCTGCTCACCGCCGGCGAGCGGATCTCGATGGCGGTGCTGGCGATGGCGATCCACGACCTCGGTCACGAGGCCCGTTCGTTCACCGGCTCGCAGGCCGGCGTCATCACCGATGCCGAGCACGGCCGGGCCAAGATCATCGACGTCACTCCCGGACGGATCCAGGCTGCCCTCGCGGAGGGCGCGATCGCGATCGTCGCCGGGTTCCAGGGCGTCTCCCAGACCACCAAGGACATCACCACCCTGGGTCGTGGTGGCTCGGACACGACGGCGGTCGCGCTGGCGGTGGCCCTGGCGGCCGACGTCTGCGAGATCTACTCCGACGTGGACGGCATCTTCACCGCCGATCCGCGGATCGAGCCGCACGCTCGCAAGATCCCGCGGATCTCGTACGAGGAGACCCTCGAGATGGCGGCCCAGGGCGCGAAGATCCTGCACCTGCGGTGCGTCGAGTACGCCCGCCGCTACGACATGCCCATCCACGTCCGGTCCTCCTTCTCCGAGAAGGAGGGCACCTGGGTCACCAGCGCCGACAAGGTAGCGGCCGAGGATGCGAACCAAGAAGGAATGACCATGGAAGCTGCCATCATCACCGGCGTCGCCCACGACCGCAGCCAGGCGAAGATCACCATCGTCGGCGTCCCGGACAAGCCGGGCGAGGCCGCGGCGATCTTCCGGGTGATCGCCGACGCCCAGATCAACATCGACATGATCGTCCAGAACGTGTCCGCAGCAGCGACCGGTCTGACCGACATCTCCTTCACGCTGCCGCGCGGCGAGGGCCAGACCGCGATGACCGCGCTGACCCGGCTCCAGGACTCGGTCGGCTTCGCGAGCCTGCTGTACGACGACAGCGTCGGCAAGGTCTCGATCGTCGGTGCCGGGATGAGCTCCTCGCCGGGTATCTCCGCGAGGTTCTTCGAGGCGCTCTCCGAGGCGGGCGTGAACATCGGGATGATCTCCACCTCGGAGATCCGCGTCTCCGTGGTCGTCGCCGAGGTCCAGGTCACCGACGCCGTGCGTGCTGCGCACGCCGCGTTCGACCTCGGCTCGGACGAGGTCGAGGCCGTCGTCTACGGCGGGACCGGGCGGTAGTCATGGGTATCTCCCTCGGCATCGTCGGTGCCACCGGCCAGGTCGGCGTCGCGATGCGCAGCATCCTGCTCGAGCGTCAGTTTCCTGCCGACGAGGTGCGTTTCTTCGCGTCCTCGCGCTCGGCCGGCACCGTGCTGCGGTTCGGGGACCGCGAGATCACCGTCGAGGACGCGATGACCGCCGACCCGACCGGGCTCGACATCGCGCTGTTCTCGGCCGGTGCCAGCACCTCGCGGGCGCTCGCGCAGAAGTTCGTGGATGCCGGCGTGATCGTGGTCGACAACTCCTCGGCGTTTCGCAAGGACCCGGCCATCCCGCTGGTCGTCTCCGAGGTGAACCCGGAGGCGATGGAGTCGGTGATCTCGGCCGGTCGCGGGATCATCGCGAACCCGAACTGCACCACGATGGCCGCGATGCCGGTCCTCAAGCCGCTGCACGACGAAGCCGGCCTGGTCAGGCTGATCGCGTCGACGTACCAGGCGGTCTCGGGTTCCGGCATCGCCGGCGTGGCCGAGCTCGCCGGTCAGGTCGAGGCAGCCGGGGACAAGGCCCGTGAGCTCGCGTACGACGGCTCGGCGATCGACTTCCCGGCGCCGGACAAGTACGAGCGCACGATCGCCTACAACGTCGTGCCGCTGGCCGGGTCGATCGTGGACGACGGGCTGAACGAGACCGACGAGGAGCAGAAGCTCCGCAACGAGTCCCGCAAGATCCTGGGCATCGACGACCTGCTGGTCTCCGGTATCTGCGTACGCGTCCCGGTCTTCACCGGTCACTCGCTCGCGATCAACGCCGAGTTCGCCCGGCCGCTGACCCCGGCACGAGCCCGCGAGCTGCTCGCGAACGCTCCCGGGGTCGAGCTCTCCGACATCCCGAACCCGCTGGAGGCGGCCGGCAAGGACCCGTCGTACGTCGGCCGGCTGCGGACCGACCCGGGCGTGCCGGACGACCGTGGCCTGGCGCTGTTCATCAGCAACGACAACCTGCGCAAGGGCGCCGCGCTCAACACCGTCCAGATCGCTGAGCTGGTCGCAGCGCGCCTGTCCTGATCAGTCGTCGGGATCCTCGACGAACGTGACGGTGACCCACCAGGACAGCACGAAGGTCACGGCGGTCAGTACCGGGATGACCACGATCATCACCGGGGAGTCGAGCACGTTCAGGAAGAACAGCATCGCCGCGGTCGCGACCAGCCCGACACCGAGGAAGCTGGTGCTGAACGGGTCGGAGACCTTCCAGGCCTTGAGCAGGTTCGCGCCGATCAGCACCTCGATGGCGAGGATGCCCACCAGTGCCAGCAGTGCGAAGCCGCCTCCGCAGCTGCCGTCGCCGCGGACCGCGTCGCAGGACGCGCTGGCGCCCTTGACGAGCAGCACGCAGATCAGCCCGGAGATCGCTCCGGTGATCAGGGCGGCCAGGATCGGGCTGATCCCGGGCATCCTGTTGACCAGGATCTCGGCCGGTGGGGTGCGGTTCTTGTCGCCCCGGGACAGTGCCCGGGCTGCGGTCCGGTCCGCCTTCGCCCGGCGTGACTTCTCCTGGCGCTCCTCGGACTTGCGGCGCCGGGAGGCCGGGACGACCGCGACGTCCATCGTGTGGTGGTCGATCTTTTGGTGCACCGAGGTGTCGTGGGCGATGGCGTCGCTCGCCTGCGCGATCGGATCGATCACGCCGCGCTCGTCGTTGCGGTGTGCCGGGGTGCTGTCCGGTTCCGGCTCGGGCGCGAACAGGTTCTCGTACGCCGGTGCCATCGCTGCGGCCGTGACGGGCTCGGCGACAGGTTCGTCGACGGGGCCAGGGGTCGGCTCCGGGGTCGGCTCTGGGGTCGGCTCCGGGATCGGGGCAGGGGTCGGCTCCGGGATCGGGGCAGGCTCAGGGACCGGATCGGGAGCCGGGGGAGCGACTGGTTCCGGGATCGCCTCGACGGGTGCTAGCGGCTCCGGGGGGAGCTCCTCGACGACGGCAGGAACTGGCCGGACGGGCGCCGCAGGCGCTGCTGCTGCACGGTTCGCCGCCGAGGGAGCCGGCGTGGCCGGCCTGGCAGCGGGACGGGCCGCTGGTCGGGCTGCAGGACGCGCTGGAACGGCCGTTGCAGCGCGGACCGGCGCGACCGGGGCGGTGGCCGGGCGTGAGGGCGCCTCGGGAGTGCTCGAAGCCTCGACGACCGGCGCAGGCGCGGCCTCAGCCTCGGCTGGTGCGGACTCGGCGTCACTGGTCGAGGTCGTCCGAGGAGCGTCGTCCTCGGCAGTCGCTCCGCGCCGACGCTTGCGCCCGAACCCGAGACCGAGTTGGGGCAGCGCCAGGTTGGGCTCGTTGCCAGTGGTGTCCTGCTCGTTGGGCATGAGCCGGATTCTGCCACTCAGCGTTCGGTTGGCAAGCAATGTTCCGTTTGTCCGGATGAGGTAATTCGCAGGACCGGTACTGGCCGCCACGGAACCGGTCGGCCGGGTCATCGGTCAGTACGGCGTCGAGCTCACGGTCCCGACCTCCTGGGTGGTCGCCAACGAGAACGGTCTGACGGTACGTCGTACCCGGACTCCTGCTCGGTGGGAGTCTGCACCTCGACGATCGCTGTCGGCCGGCCGCAGGTGGTCGTCAGCGCTCCGCGAGCCCGGGTACTCGCGCTCGTCGAGCGTGTCGGCGCATCGCTGGCACCGATCCCGGCTGGTCATGTCGCCGTCGCGTTCCCGGAGCCCGGTACGTCGCTCAGCCGACCTCGCGTCAGGTCGGACTTCGAAGGCACCCGACCTGGCCCGGGAACGATCTTTCGTCCAGGCACAGTCGTCAGCGCCCGGGGGGAGCCTGGGCTGGCCTCGGTGAACTGTTCAGTCGTCCTCAGGCGATGCCCGGTAGAACGTGCCGTGGCCCGCGCCGAACCTGCTGTCCTGCTGGTGGGCGAACCACAGTCCGCCCTCGCCGTTGCGGTACGCGACGCCTGAGCGAAGCAGCGGAGCGCCGCTCGGCGAGTCGAGTTCGATCAATGCCCCCTCCACGTCCGGAGAGCTGCCCACCAAGGCGGCGCGCAGCTGGTCGATTGTCCAGGTGATCGGCGTGTCGTCGGGCACGACGAAGGTGACGTCGATCGCGGCGCTGAGCGGATGCAGGATCTTGAGCGCCCCGACCTTCAGGCCGAACTTCTGAGCAACGTCACGCACGCGGGCGGCGAGTGCTGAGTCACTCGGGGAGTCGAAGACCTGTCCGAGGCTGACTGCACCGATGCCCAAACCGGTTTCGGTGGTGACGCCGGCCTTGTCGGGGCCGGTGGCTGTGGCGCTCGCAACCTCGTCGCTGAAGGTCGCTTCATCTGTGCGCATCAGCTCGGCAACGGCGCCCACGGTGATGTCGGCCAGCTAGAGATCCGGGATGTCGTCGTTGTTGTGGGCCAACGTCGCGGTGATCGACGCCCCGTTCGGGCCCTCCTCAGCAGTCACCTTCTGAACTGCGGTCGTCGTGCCGAGGCCCTCCACGACCCGTGACGCGGCATCCACCGGGCTGAGGCTCGTCGTCGCAGGCTTGATCGCCGAGGAATAGCTGACCGGGTTTCCCGAGTGCTTGGCGGGTGCGTCAGTCGGGTTGGCCGCGCCTGTGTCGTTCGCAGCCGCAGCAACAGCCACCCCGATCCCCGCCAGTGCCATGGCAGCGATCGCTACCGGACCGATGGCGTATCTCGTCGGCCGCAGCCAAGTCTTTGAAATCATCCTGTTCTCCCTAGTTGACATCGAAATCTCCCGCGGACGAGACGCCGGCGATCGTCGCCCAGCACAGCGCCCCTGACATGGCCAGGTCATAGGCACGGTGCTGGGACGAGCTCGTCACGAAGTGCCAGCCTGAACTCGTGTCGTACCTTTCCCAGCTGTCGAACGTCCCATGGCTCGGCGAGGGGCACAGCGCGCCGTTGACGTGGCCGTCCATCGTGGTCGACGTGGAAGAGGTGCGGTACGTGGTCGCGTCGTACCCGGTGTTGTCGGTGAACGAGTATCCGGGTGTGCACTTCATACCGTTCGCATCGATGCTCTCGACGAACGCGTCGCCGTCGTGGCAGGTCCCGTCGATGTTTGCGCCGTCGCAACGAGCCAGGCCCGACTGGATCTGGCGATGTGCTGTCAGGTCGACCGTCAGCACCGAGTACAGGACGCACTGGCCCGAGGTTGCACTGAATCCGTTGCCGAAGATCTCTGCGTAGGACCCGTCCGCGGCGCTCGTGCCTGTCCTGCGCCCCTCCTGATCGTCTGCCGCGCCGGCAGTCGCCATGAACGTCGGTGCGAACAGGACCGTCAGGAGAAGAGCTATCACGGAGTAGAGACGACGATCGGGCACGGGGCCTCCAGGAACACGGACTCAAGCCTCAGGGGGAGGGCAGTGAGCAGAACCGGAACCGTAACAACGCAATGCGCCTCGAATTGGCCTGGGAAGAAATCTGTGGATAACCTCGATTCCGGGGCCTGCCGGGGGCGCGCTGTGCGGAGAGATCGGCCGGAAAGGCGAAAGGTCCGAACCCGGTGAGGGATTCGGACCTTCCTGATCTCTTGCGAGATCACACTGTCGGGCTGACAGTGTTCTGGTTCAGGACATCCGCAAGACATGTCTCAAGACATAGGCAAGGCGGGTGGCTGATGCTCACCTGTGTCGAAAGCCAGGCTGGTCATCACCGCCATCACCAAACAGGGCCTCA
>JAOPXD010000095.1 GCA_025965315.1 Marmoricola sp. | reverse complement strand
GGTGGCGATCAGCTTCGGCAGCGGTGGTGTCGGCGGTCGACCGGCCTCCGAACGGAAGGGACCACGGCGCGTACCGGGTCTGGGTGACACGCTGATGCGGACGATGATGATGGCCAGCGGCAACGCTGCCGAGGATGCCGTCGCGCAGGCCGACCTCGTGCTCCGCCCGGACACCTCAGGTGCCGGTCTGCTCGAGTTCCACCAGATCGACGCGATGCGCGAGGCCGGCCGGACCGCCGCCCGGGCAGCCCTGCCCGACATCGTCGCCCTGCTGAACCGCCGGACCTGAGTCAGCAGCCCAGCCCAGCCGCGCAGCTCAGCCGCAGACTGCCCCGTGGGCGGCCGACTGGACGACCTTGGCGTACTTGCCGAGCACGCCGCGGGTGTACTTCGGCGGGTTGGGCTCCCAGCCGACCTTGCGGTCCTCGAGATCCTGCATGACGACCTCGAGGGTCTTGTTGGCCACGTCCAGGGTGATCGGGTCGCCGTCGCGGACGAACGCGATCGGGCCGCCGTCGACAGCCTCCGGCGCGATGTGGCCGACGCACAGGCCGGTGGTCCCGCCGGAGAAACGGCCGTCGGTGATCAGCAGGACGTCCTTGCCGAGACCCGCACCCTTGATGGCGCCGGTGATGGCCAGCATCTCGCGCATCCCGGGCCCGCCCTTGGGGCCCTCGTAGCGGATCACCACGACGTCGTTGGCCTTGATCTCGCCAGCGGTGAGCGCGTCCAGCGCGGCCCGCTCGCCGTCGAAGACCCGGGCCGTGCCGGTGAAGGTGGTGTCGTCGAAGCCGGCCGACTTGACCACGGCACCCTCGGGGGCCAGGGAGCCCTTGAGGATGGTGATGCCGCCGGTCTTGTGGATCGGCGCGGACAGCTGCCGGATGACGTCGCCGTCGACGCCCTTCGGGTTCAGGGCTTCGAGGTTCTCCGCCATCGTCTTCCCGGTGACGGTCAGGGTGTCGCCGTGCATCAGGCCGGCGTCGAGCAGCGCCTTCATCACGACCGGGATGCCGCCGATCTTGTCGACGTCGTTCATCACGTACCGGCCGAACGGCTTCAGGTCGCCGAGGTGCGGCACCTTGTCACCGATCGTGTTGAAGTCGTCGATGGTCAGGTCGACCTCGGCCTCGCGGGCGATGGCCAGCAGGTGCAGCACGGCATTGGTCGAGCCGCCGAGCGCCATCACGACGGCGATCGCGTTCTCGAACGCCTCGCGGGTCATGATCTGGCGCGCGGTGATGCCCTGGGCGATCATCGCCACCACGGCCTCGCCGGAGCGGTGCGCGAAACCGTCGCGACGCCGGTCCACGGCCGGCGGAGCAGCGCTGCCGGGCAGCGACATGCCGAGCGCCTCGGCGACCGAGGCCATCGTGTTCGCGGTGTACATGCCACCGCAGGCGCCTTCGCCCGGGCAGATCGCGCGCTCGATCCTGTCCACCTCTTCGCGGGTGATCTTGCCGGCCAGGCACGCGCCCACGGCCTCGAAGGCGTCGATGATGGTCACGTCGTGGCCGTCGACCGACCCGGGCATCGTCGAGCCGGCGTACAGGAACACCGAGGCGAGGTCGAGACGAGCCGCAGCCATCAGCATCCCCGGCAGCGACTTGTCGCAGCCGGCGAGCAGGACCGAGCCGTCGAGGCGCTCGGCCATCATCACGGTCTCGACGGAGTCGGCGATCACCTCGCGGCTGACCAGGGAGTAGTGCATCCCCTCGTGGCCCATCGAGATGCCGTCGGAGACGGAGATCGTGCCGAACTCCAGCGGGTAGCCGCCCGCGGCGTGCACGCCGTTCTTGACCGCCTTGGCCAGCCGGTCCAGCGACAAGTTGCAGGGGGTGATCTCGTTCCAGCTGGACGCGACCCCGATCTGCGGCTTGACCCAGTCGTCGTCACCCATGCCTACCGCACGGAGCATCCCTCGCGCGGCGGCCTTCTCGAGTCCGTCGGTCACGTCGCGGCTACGGGGCTTCATGTCGGGGGCGGTCGGGTTCTGCGTCATGGAGCCATTCTCCCCGACACGCCCGAAAACCTGGCAAGGGTTTCGCATTCCGGGCGAATGGGGAGACCGCACGAGAAGGCCAGAAAAACCGCATGTGAGACCAAGTTCACATTCTCGTCACACGTACGTGACCGTCTCGTCGCTCGCGCGTGACAGTTTTCAGTACACCAACACGAAGAGGGAGGACCCCAGATGGACGCTCTGCTCGCAGCAACGCCTCTGGGCCTGGTGGCACGTTGGTCGACCCGCAGCCAGGAACAAGCACGCCGCAACGCGATGATGGCGTGCACGATCCTGACTGCCCGCCGCCTTGAACGTGTCCAGGTCGAAGAATTCGTGGCCGGCCACCTGGCTCGCCGCACCGTGGCCGTCGAGGTCGCACCCGCAGCATCCATCCGCCACGTCAGCTGATCGTCGCTCCGGCGGCCCGAGAGCTCCCACCCAGTCGCTCGTGATCTGAGCCACGATTGCCCCCTTACGCAGTGGGGCTGGGGCAAACTCGGGCCATGTCAGCATCCGCAGCCCCTCTGCGCATCGTCGACGAGCCCGATGACGGTCTCGCGCTCCGCTTCTACTCGGTGACCGCTTCCGACGGCACCGAGCTGCAGGCGTGGACCAACGACGTCGCCGGCCCGACCGTGCTCCTGTGCAACGGGCTGGGCACCAATCCCTACGCCTGGCCGGCCCTGCTGGACCCGAGCTGCGGCGTGCACGTGATCTCGTGGAACCACCGCGGAACGGGTGGTTCGGAACGTCCGGCCGACCCCGGCCACGTCGGCATCGACGCCTTCGTCGAGGACGCCCTCGCAGTGCTCGACGACGCCGGCGTCGAGGCCTGTACGGCGATGGGCTGGTCGATGGGGGTGAACACCGCCTTCGAGCTGGCGTTCCTGCACCCCGACCGGGTCACCGGGCTGTTCGCCGTCGCCGGTGTCCCGGGCGGCACCTTCGCCTCGATGCTCGCTCCCCTGGGGATCCCCCGCTTCGCCCGGGCCGCGATCACCGTCAACCTGGCGCGCGCGATGCAGCTGATCGGCAAGCCGGCCACGCTGATCACGACGCGCCTGCCCATCGGCCCGAAGACGATCGCGGTGCTCAGCCACACCGGTTTCATGTTCCCGGTCGCGGATGCCGAGCTGACCGCGATGACCGTGCACGAGATGCTGAAGACCCCGGTCGACTGGTACATGCACCTCGCCGTGCAGACGTCGAAGCACCTGCGCATCTCCCTGCGCGAGATCAGGGTCCCGACCACCTTCGTCGCCGGGCACTGGGACGTGCTCGCCTCGAGCAGCGACATGCGGACAGCCGCCGCACGCATCGAGGGCGCCGAGTACGTCGAGTTCAACGGCAGCCACTTCATCGCCCTGGAGAAGCCCGACGAGGTGCACGAGCTGCTGCTCGACCTGCTCGACCGGGTCGACGTCTAGGACCAGAAACCAGAACCGCGGGACCAGCCGGTGGCTGGTCCCGCGGTTCTGTCGTGCTGGACCTAGCGGACGACCTTGACGGTCGTGCTGCCGTGCCGGATGTCGCTGAACTGACCGAAGGCCGCGACCTTGGCCTTGCCGAGCTTGCGCCCGACGCTGAAGGTCGCGAAGAACCGGCCCTTCGGACCGGCCACTCCAGCGGCGACCGGCGAGCCACGGAAGTTCACCGTGACGTGCTCGCCGGCCCGGAGACCGTGGACGGTCATCGTCACGCTGTCGCCCCGGGCGACCCGGTGGGCGCCGGTGATCGAGAACGTCTTCGTGCCCAGAGCGTTGGTCGTCACCGCAGCGCTGGCGTTCGCACCGTCCTTGACGCTGACCGTACGAACCGTCGTACCGGCGGGGACCTTGGCCGCCACGGTCGCGTCGCCCTGAGCGTCCGCGACCACGTGCTTCCGGGTACCGAACGCATCCACGCACAGGCTGTCGCCGGGCGCGTAGCCGGAGACGTGGTACGTCGCGGTGGTTCCGGCCTTCACGAAGCCGGTCGGGCCGGTGACCTTGGGGCTACTGGTGGCTGCCGGAGCGTAGTCGAGCACCGGCAGGGTCGGCGCGGTCGCCCGACGCCACTGGTCCTGGGTCGCTGTGGTGATCCCGGCCGTGCGGCCGGTCGCCAGGGCGGCGTCGTCGTACGCGAGGGCGCCCTGGCTGCTGGCCAGCGCGGTGGTGCAGCCCGCCGGGTCGTCGACCTGGTGCGTCCGGATCCAGACGGCTGCGTGGGATGCAGCCGAGACGTCCCCGAGCGTGCCGAGCGCCCACCCGGCGAGGCCGGTGCTGTTGGTGTTCGAGGCCGCGGTCGGGCCACTACCCCCGAAGGAACCGTCAGCCTGCTGAGCGCCCACCAGCCAGATGCCGGCATTCTGGATCGCGGCGGTGACCGCGTCCTGGGTCGCGCCGGCCGGCAGCAGGGCCGAGATCGCTTCGAGCTGGATCGTCGCGATCGCCGTGACGTCGACGTCGGGATCGCTCGCACCTCCCGCGGTACCGCCGTCGCAGGTCTGGTCGGTGGCCGTCTTGTCGGCGGTCATCGACAACCGGAAGTAGCCATCGGCACACTGCTGCTTGAGCAGGAAGGACAGCACGCTGCCCGCCTTCGTCGAACCGGCGAACTCCAGACCGAGGGCTGCGTAGGCCTCACCGATCGAGTTCGCGTAGTCCCCGTAGCTGCTGTCGTCGGCGATGCGGCCGGCGATCGGGGCTGCGGTGGCGACGCGCGCCTCGACAGCGTCGACCAGGTTGGACCCGCCCCAGGTCGTCGGGTCCTGGCCGGTCGCCTCGGCGAAGACCAGCGCCTTGGCGGCGGCACCGGCGTAGTGGCCCCGCTGGACGAGGGCGTACGGCGGGCTCGAGGCGTACTCATCGCTCTCCGTGTAGCCGGTGCTCCCGAAGATGTGAGGTGCCAGCGCGTCGGCGATCGCGTTCACCGTGCTCGTGTGCCCGCCGACCGCTGCCAGGCTGATCCCGGTGTCGATCGTCAGGCCGTAGTCGTCGAAGTCGTACTGGCTGTTGTTGATCAGGCCGTCGGTCAGCTGGCCGGTGAGCCAGGTCGCGGCGATGTCCACCGGACGGGGGTCCTGGGTCGGAGTGGCCGCCTGTGCCGGAGACGCCAGCAGGCTGACTCCGGAGAGAGCGAGTGCCGAGGCGGCCACGAGGGCGCCGAGTCGGCGAGGGGTGTGCAACATGATGTCCTTCCCGCTGCGCAGCGGGGGCAGGACGCCACCACTGTTTTCCACGACAGCGTTTGGTGCGAAGACGTCTCGCGGCGGGTGCTCCGACTCGTCACGCCCCTGGCTGCTGGACGTGACCCACGGTTGCGGGTCAGTGCCGGATTTCGACCGGCTTTCCCCGAACACGGACGTGATGGGTGGTGGTGCGTCCCTCAGGGCGAGGAACGCCTGAGACTAACACCGGGTCTAACTGAGCTTCTCCAGGACCAGCTCGCGGACCCGGCCGGCATCAGCCTGGCCGCGCATGTCCTTCATGACCGCGCCGATCAGGGCACCGGCAGCGGCGACCTTGCCCTCGCGGATCTTGTCGGCGACGTCCGGGTTCGCCGCGATCGCACGATCGATCGCCTCCCCCAGGGCGCCGTCGTCGGAGACCACGGCCAGACCCCTTGCTGCGACCACGGCATCGGGTTCACCCTCGCCGGCCAGCACCCCGTCGAAGACCTGGCGGGCGAGCTTGTCGTTGATCGCGCCCTCGTCGACCAGGGCCTGGATCCGGGCGACCTGCTCCGGGGTGATCGGCAGCTCGGTCAGCTCGACGCCGTCCTCGTTGGCGCGTCGGGTGAGCTCGGCGACCCACCACTTGCGGGCTGCCTGGGGCGACGACCCGGCAGCGATGGTCTCCTCGATCAGGCCGACCGCGTCCGAGGCGACCACGTCGCGCATCTCCAGGTCGGTGAAGCCCCAGTCGCCCTGCAACCGGGCGCGCTTGTCGCGCAGCGGCTCGGGCAGACCGGCCTTGAGCTCGGCGACCCACTCCCGGCTCGGCGCCACCGGCACCAGGTCGGGCTCGGGGAAGTAGCGGTAGTCGTCGGCGTCGGACTTCTCGCGGCCGGCGGTGGTGACCCCGGTGTCCTCGTGCCAGTGCCGGGTCTCCTGCAGGATCGATCCGCCAGCGGCGAGCAGCGCGGCCTGACGGGAGACCTCGTAGCGAGCGGCCCGCTCGACCGAGCGCAGCGAGTTCACGTTCTTGGTCTCGGTCCGGGTGCCGAGGGTGCCGGCGCCCTTCGGGGAGAGCGACAGGTTCACGTCGCAGCGCATCGAGCCCTGCTCCATCCGTACGTCGGAGACGTCCAGGCCGAGCAGCAGGTCGCGCAGCGTCGCGACGTAGGCCTTCGCGACGGCCGGGGCCTTCTCCCCCGCGCCCATGATCGGGCGGGTGACGATCTCGATCAGCGGGATGCCGGCGCGGTTGTAGTCGACCAGCGAGTAGTCAGCACCCTGGATCCGTCCGGTCGAGCCGCCGACGTGCAGCGACTTCCCGGTGTCCTCCTCCATGTGCGCGCGCTCGATGTCGACCCGGAAGATCTCGCCGTCCACCTCGACGTCGAGGTACCCGTCGAACGCGATCGGCTCGTCGTACTGGGAGGTCTGGAAGTTCTTCGGCATGTCCGGGTAGAAGTAGTTCTTCCGCGCGAACCGACACCACTCGGCGATCTCGCAGTTCAGGGCGAGGCCGATCCGCATCGCCGACTCGATCGCCTTGCCGTTGACCACCGGCAGCGAGCCGGGCAGGCCCAGGCAGGTCGGGCAGGTCTGCGTGTTCGGCTCGGCGCCGAACTCGGTCGGACACCCGCAGAACATCTTGGTCGCGGTGTTCAGCTCAACGTGGACCTCCAGGCCCATGGCCGGGTCGAACGCTGCCATCGCGTCGTCGTACGACATCAGGTCGGTCATGCCGTCGCCTCCTCGAGAGCCGGGGCCCGGTCGAGCAGGGCACCTCCCCACTCGTTCTCCAGCAGTGCCTCCAGCGCGGCGCCGACCCGGTACAGCCGGTCGTCGGCGAGCGCCGGGGCAAGCACCTGGAAACCGACCGGCAGCCCGTCCTCGGGCGCGAGGCCGGCGGGCAGGGACAGGCCGGGGATGCCGGCCAGGTTCGCGGGGATGGTGGCGACGTCGTTGAGGTACATCGCCACCGGGTCGTCGAGCTTCGCGCCGATCTTGAACGCCGTGGTCGGCGCGGTCGGCGAGACCAGGACGTCGGCCTGCGCGAACGCCGCCTCGAAGTCGCGGCTGATCAGCGTCCGCACCTTCTGGGCCTGGCCGTAGTAGGCGTCGTAGTAGCCGCTGGACAGCGCGTAGGTGCCCAGGATGATCCGGCGCTTCACCTCGTCACCGAAACCGGCGTCGCGGGAGGCCCGCATCACGTCCTCGGCACTCGGGTCGCCGTCCGGCACGACCCGGAGGCCGTAACGCATCGCGTCGAACCGGGCCAGGTTCGAGGACGCCTCGCTCGGCATGATCAGGTAGTAGGCCGCCAGCGCGTGCACGAAGCTCGGGCAGGAGACCTCGACGACCTCGGCACCGGCCTTGACGAGCAGCGCGACGGCTTCGTCGAACCGCTGCTGGACGCCGGCCTGGTAGCCCTCCCCGCCGAGCTCGGTGATGACGCCGATCCGCACGCCGGTCATGTCGCCGGCGGCACCCTGCCGGGCAGCGTCGGCCAGGGCGCCGAGCGGCTCGTCGATGCTGGTCGAGTCCATCGGGTCGTACCCGCCGATGACCTCGTGCAGCAGGGCGGAGTCCAGGACGGTCCGGGTCACCGGGCCCGCCTGGTCGAGCGAGTTGGCCATCGCGACGAGGCCGTAGCGGGAGACCCCGCCGTACGTCGGCTTCACACCGACCGTGCCGGTCACGGCACCTGGCTGCCGGATCGAGCCGCCGGTGTCGGTACCGATCGCCAGCGGCGCCTCGAACGCGGCGACGGCTGCGGCCGATCCCCCGCCCGAACCGCCCGGGATCCGGTCCAGGTCCCACGGGTTGTGGGTCGGCCCGTACGCCGAGTGCTCGGTCGAGGAGCCCATCGCGAACTCGTCCATGTTGGTCTTGCCGAGGATCGGCAGCCCGGCCGCGCGCAGCCGGGCGGCGACCGTCGCGTCGTACGGCGGCACCCAGCCCTCGAGGATCTTCGACCCACAGGTGGTGGGCAGCCCCTCGGTGGCGAGCACGTCCTTGACGGCGATCGGCACGCCGTCGAGCCCGGACGCCGGCGAGCCGGCCGCGCGGCGCGCGTCGGACGCGGCGGCCTGGGCCAACGCACCCTCGGCGTCGACGTGCAGTAACGCGTGCACCGCCCCGTCGACGGCTGAGATCCGGTCGAGGTGGGCCCGGGTCAGCGCGACGGACGTCGTGGCGCCGGAGGCGAGGTCGGCGGCCATCTCGGCCGCAGTCCTCCTGATGTCGATGTCGCTCACTGCTCGTCACCCAGGATCCGCGGCACCAGGAAGCGCTGCTGCTCGGAGGCGGGAGCCATGGCCAGCGCCTGCTCGGCGGTCAGGCTCGGCGTGACGACGTCGTCACGGAACACGTTGGTCAGCGGGATCGCGTGCGACGTGGGCGGCACGTCGTCCCCCGCGACACCGGTGATGGAGGCGACGGACTCGAGGATGACACTGAGCTGCGGCGCCAGGTGGTCGAGCTCGGCGTCGGAGAGGTCGATGCGGGCGAGGGTGGCCAGATGGGCCACTTCGTCCCTGGTGATCTCAGGCATGGGGTCAATCCTAGGGAGAGTCGCCGCGCGGCTCCCGCCGGGTCAGCAGCTCGAGCGCTTCTCCGCCGCCTTGCAGGTGTCGTTGCCCCCGCGACCCCGGGCGATGTCGAAGCCCTTGCCGCCGTCGAGGCGGTCGGGCTCGTCCGAGCCGGTCAACACGTCGGCACCGCCGCGGCCGTAGATCATCACGCGGTAGTCGGGGTCGGCCGTGACGATCTCGGAGTCGTTGCTGCCCTTGAAGATCGACGTGGTCCGCGCCGGCAGGACGATGTCGCTGAACCCGGTGATCTTGCCCTCGAGCGTGTAGGGCTGGAG
>JAOPXD010000092.1 GCA_025965315.1 Marmoricola sp. | reverse complement strand
CGACCTCGCGCCGCTCGATCGTCGTCGGGACCAGCGGGCTGGTAGCGGAGTCGGCGGCGTACGCACGGGCAGTGACCACGGGAGTTCCCCTCGATAATTGTCTAGTGGCTTCCTAGACTATCTGGTGCGGGAACGCGGCGGTTGCGGGTGCCCGTTCCGCGCGAGGCGGTCGGCGAGGACCGTCACCCCCGAGCCGGCGAGGCGGTCCAACGCACGCGGTCGGTTCGCGAGCACGGATGCCACTGCCCAGCCGGGCCCCTCCACGACCGGCCCGTCGGCGGGTCCGGTCGACCAGGACAGGTCGGACGCCACCAGCCGAAGGCCCTTCGCCGTACGCCGGGCGGGCACGAACGGATTCGGAACGGTGACCTCGGTGTCCAGCACCGCGATCAAGGCGTCACGCCCGATCTCCGGCTCGACCTCCAGCGCGAGCAGGATGTCGATCTCGTGGAGGACGTGGTCGCCGACCAGGAGCGCGCTGGGGAACAGCCGCCCGATTCCTTCGGGGTTGCTGACCAGGTGTTCGTACCTGTCGAGAAGGGCGCCCGGGCTCGACGACCGGGCCAGGTCGTGGGTCACGGAGTCGTTCGCGCGGTCGAAGGAGCGATGCCGAAGAACGTGCCCGACCAGGGTCGTCGTGGGGATGCTGCACCCCCCGACGAGGTGAGCGAGCACGTCGACGTTCGACCAGCCCGTGCACAGGCTGGGCCTGCGCCACTCGACGTCGGTGAGTCCGCGTGCGCGCTCGACGAACCGCGCGTCGTTGGCACGGAGCCGGTCACGCGCCGACACGGAGGTGCCTGCTCAGGAAGGCCGTCTGATCGGCGAGCAACGAGGCGAGTGCCGGTGGGTGGTAGACCTCGAAGTGGTCGAGCGGGTAGTGCCTGCGCTCGCCTCGCGGTGCACGATCGGCGACCGTGATCGCGTGCCGGGGGCTCATCAGCCCTTCGTTGTCCGAGACGCACACCAGGAGCGGCGCGCGCACCCGCCGTGCGTGCCGGGTGGCGGTCGTGGTCACCAGGCCGAGCGCACTGGCGGCGGTGATCTCGTTGACGAACGAGCCGCCCGGCGAGACCGTCGAGTCCCAACCGTCCTTGGCCCCGGGTGCTCCCACGATCGCCCGGTCTCCCGGTTCGCCGACGATCTTGACGTAGCGACGGGACATCCCGAGGGCGGCGCGCCCCGCGTCGGTGAGGATCACCGGTGCCAGCTGGAGGACGGGCACCAGGCCGGACGCCGCTGCCGCGCCGGGACCGAAGACGATCGGGCACTGGACGACGGCGGCAGCCAGGTCCGGTCGTTCCGCGGCGACCCTGACCACGTGCATCGCACCGAGGCTCGTGCCCCACAGGCCCACCCTGGTGCGGTCGATGTCCGGGTGGGCGCGCAGGTGATCGAGCGCGGCGTGCACGTCACGTCGGTGACGGCGCATTGACACGCGCTGGCGCGGCTCGCCGTCGGACTCGCCGAGATGCCGGAAGTCGAACGCGAGTACGGCGATCCCGGCCCCGGCGAAGTGCTGCTCGTACTGGTCCAGCTTCATCGTGTGGTTCGCGCCCAGCCCGTGAACGAGCACGACCGCCGGGAACGGGCCCTGCCCGGAGGGCAACGTCAACCAGGCGGCACAGCGAGTTCCCTCGACGGTGAAGTCGTTCCGGCACGTGCGGTGGTGGGTCATCCAGACTCCTTTGCGTATTATGTACGCAAACTAGGCTTCCACTTCTCCGGTGTCAAGGCATGCCCCCGCCGGGACCCACCCCGGAGGTGCGACGATGACCTGCGAGCAACCGACTGGTGCGAGGGATGGAGGGCTGGTGGGCAGGCCCCCGAAGTTCAGCAGGTCCCAGGTGCAGAGCATCGCGCTGCGGCTCGTCGACGAACGCGGCCTGGATGCGTTGACGATGCGGAAGGTGGCCGACGAGCTGGGCACCGGGCCGATGACCCTGTACCGGCACGTCCGGGACCGGGCTGACCTTGAGACGCTCGTCGTCGACGCGGTCTTCGCCGAGATCGACGCACCAGCCGTCGCCGGCGACCCGGTCGCAGTCATCGAGGAGCTCTGCGTCTCGGCGTGGAGAACAATGCGGCGGCACCCGCACGCTGCCCGCCTCACCCTGACCCGGCGTACCGATGCCCCCGCTGCGCTGCGGCTGGGCGAGCTGCTCGCCGTCGAGCTCGGGAAGACCGGCCTGAGCGGCCCGCTGCTCCTGGTCGCCTTCAGGGTCGTCCTTGCCGTCGTCGTCGCCAGCACCGAGAGCGACCTCGCCCTCGGTGACCCCGGGGACGAGCACCGGCGGGTCGCTGTCGACGACGACGCCTACCCGACGTTGTCGGCGCTTTCCAGGGCGTCAGCGGCTGTCGCCGAGGAGCGCCTGTTCAGGGACACCGTCCGCGCCGCACTCGCAGGCGTGCTTCCGCCACAGGTGCTGGACGCCCGCTAGCAGCCAGCTCGATCAGTCCGCGCCGTCCGTGGTGCTGGGCTCTCCGGGGTGAGGCGCTGTCTCGTCAGGAGCAATGCCGAAGTCCGTGCGCGCCGCGTCGAGGAACTCGCTGAACCGGTCAAGAGCATCCTGCGACGTGGCCTCCGAGCCGCTTCCGTACAGCAGGTCGTGGAGAGCGAAGTACAGCTCACTCGCTGCCTTGGCCGCGCGTCGGCTGCCGTAGAGGTCAACCTCCGCGAGGAGGTGCCAGAAGTCCGCCATCAGGTCGTCACTCGGATCAAGCGGCGGGCCCGGGCGATCGGGAGCGTCCTTCCAGCGGTGGTACTCCCGGATCACAGCCACGTAGGTGGTCCTGCGATGGTCGAGCAGGAGTGCGTTCTGCTCGCGACGTTGCTCGACCTCGCTGCGGTGACGTTCCCGGACGTCCGAGCGCCACTGCGTGAAGGCGACTCCGGCCAAGGTGCCGACGACGCCGATCCCGCCGGCGACGAGCGCGACCGTCGTGGTGTCCACCTGTGGCAGCGTAGTCGGCCCCGGGACCGCCCTGCAGTTTCCCGCTGGGTTTGGGCCGTGGCGGTGTCTTCGATCTCGTACGACGTGGACACGTTGCTCCCGGTCCGTGCACCCATGCGAACAAGCTCTTGGTCGTTCACTGCCGAAGCCTCGCTGACAGGATCTAGACATGGTCCCCGGCGCAACCATGAAGGATGCCTAGGGAGGAGGTCCATGTTCTGTTCTGTCAGCGAGGTCGGCTCTACGGTGGTCCGGTGGGTCAGCTGAGACCCCACAGCTTCTCGAACTGTTGCTCGTACCCGGCATCGCCCAGGTAGTTACCAGCAGACGTGAGCGCAACGCCACCGATGGTGGCCGGCGTCATGATCTGGGTCGGAAGCAGGAGTGCGTCGCCACCCGGGGTCAGAGGGTCGCCGTTGAAGTAGCGCGCCATCATGTCGGCGTCGCGGTAGCCGAGGATCGGTGTCGAGAGACCAGTCCAAGCCTGCTCCGTCCCCGCCTTGAGGGCTGCGAGGTTCGCTGCATTGGCGCCACCACCACCGACACTCACCTTGATACCAGCCGCCTTGACTGCCGTGTCGACACCGGTAGAGAGGTCACCGACGCTGTAGATGACCCACTTGATGCTGGGGTCCCGCTGCAGCGCACTGACAACACTCGACGGCGTGTTCGTGCCCACGTCGCTGAGCTGCTGGTCCAGCTTGGTGACCTTGCAACTGGGGCAGACCGAGCTCAACTCCTTGGTGAATGCCTTGGTGTAGATGGTCAGCACGTTGAACACCGGCAGGTTGACGACCGCTACGTTCGTGTTCGGACCTGACTTCACGGCAACGTAGTCCGCCATGAGCTTTCCGGCGTACTGCTCAAACACGGGGCCGTCGATCGATGCGTCGAAGATGGGGCCGCTCTTGGCCTCGGTCACCGTCTCAGCGAGGACCGGGATGCCCGCAGCCTTGGCCTCCGCGAGTGGCTTGGCCAACGTGGAGGGGGCAGCGCCGGAGAACAGGATGGCGTCCGGTTTGAGGGCCACCGCTTGCGAGATCGTCTTGGCTTCATCCTCGGGGCCAGCCCCGACGACCAGGCGCTTGGAGGTCCATCCGAACTTCTTGATGGCGTCCGCGAAGGCGATATCCTTGAGCTCTGCCACCGGCGAAGGGGTACCGACGACGATGATCGTCTTTCCCGCCGTGGGCGTCTTCGAGAGCGGGTTGGTGATCCCGATGGAGTCTGGGTTCTTCAGGCTGCTCGCCACCAACGTCTTCGCATCGGCGAGCTTCGCCGGATCTGCCTTTGCGCTGCTCTTGCCCGCGGTTGCCGTTCCGCCGCAGGCGGTCAAGGCGGTCGCCAGAGCAACTCCCACACAGGTGAGTTTCATGGATTTCTGCACTGTTACTCCTCATAGATGTTGTCAGTTGATCTGACTTGCCTGGTGCTGCTCTCCGAGAACTTTGGGTGGTACGGCCGCGGCTCGCTCGGTCTACGCCGCTGCGTTGGAGGCCCGTTGTCGGCGGGCGCCTCGAGCTGCAAGTGCAACCGCGAAGATCAGGGCGACGCCGTTGAACAGGCCGTTGACCCAGACCGGCGCGCCGGACAGCTGGAGACCTTTGACGCCGGTCGCGAGGAGATAGACGGCGATCAGCGTTCCGACAACGTTCGCCCGACCTGGCCGGATCTGAGTAGTGCCGAGGAAGACCGCTGAAAAGGCTGCCAGCAGGTACGGCGGCCCGACGTCCTGGGAGGCCGATCCGAGGCTCGCCGCGAGGATGACGCCGACGAGTCCGGCCAGTGCCGACGAACAGATCAGCGCACCCGCCCGGACACGATCGACGCGCAGACCGGTAAGGCGAGCCGCCTGCATGTTGCCGCCAACCGCGAACAGATACCGACCGACCGGCGTGTGCTCGACGATGATGTAGAGGACGAGCGAGAGCACCAGCATGTAGTAGAACGGGTAGGAGATCCCCCACAGCGTGTTCTGCCCAAGGTTCAGGAACTTCTGCGACACACCCCCGACCAGCTGCTGGCCACCGGTGATCCAGTACGCCCCAGCGGCCAGGATGCTGCTCATGCCGAGGGTGGCGATGAAGCTGTCGACCTCGAGTCGGACGACGACGAACCCGTTGACAACTCCGACGAGGGCGCCAGCGAACAGCGTCATCAGGATTGCTATCGGCGCGCTCATGCCGTGCATCTGGAGCCGGGTAACGACGCAGACGCAGAAGCCGACGTTGGCCGCGACGGACAGGTCGAAGACCCCGGCCGCGACAGGAAGAATGAGGGCAAGGGCAACCATGGCGGTAATGGCCTGGTCTCCGGCCATGATCTTGAAGTTTTGCGTAGTTCCGAACGTCTGCGGGAGACGAATGGCGAAGAACACGATCACGATCGCCCAGAGGTAGAGGCCGCTGAACTTGTTGAATCCGAATCCGATGCGTCGCCGGCTGGCCCGGGCGCCCGCAGCTGATCCGTTCGGCGCGGTCGAGCGGGAGGTAGCCGCCTCGGCGGTCTTGTCGCTGATGGTCATGCGGGTTCTCCCACTCGTGCGGATACAGAGGATGCGGCTGCCAGCGTCGCCGCGGTGATGACGGAATCGCTCAACTCATGACCAGGCAGGCTGGCGCTGAGGTGACCGCGAACCAGAACCTCCACGCGATGGCACAAGGAGGTGAGTTCTTCGTGATCGGTGGAGATGACGAGCACTGCCGCGCCTTGGGCCGCGGCGCTGGCCACAAGCTGGTGAATCTCAGCCTTGGCCCCGACATCCACGCCCTGCGTGGGGTCGTCGAGAATCAGGATGGTGGGACCGTTACGAAGCCAGCGCGCCAGAACGACCTTCTGCTGGTTGCCGCCCGACAACGTCGCGATCGGTCGTTTGCCGTCCGGCGGGTTCACACCGAGACGCCTGATCCAGTCGTCGACATCGGCGCTTTCCCGCCCCGCGGCGACGAGGCCGAACCGGGTGAAGCGCTCCGTCCCGACCGCAGTTACGTTCGTCGCCACTGTGGCATCAAGGAAGAGGGCGTTCGCATGGCGCTCGGCAGGCACGAGTGCCATGCCGGCAGCAACAGCCGCGTGCGGATCGTGTGCCGCCAGCTTCGTGCCGAGAACGGCTACCGAGCCTTGGCGCTGTATTGCTCCGAACAGAGCCGGACCGAGTTGCTCCCGCCCCGACCCCGTCAGGCCGGCGATGCCGACGACCTCGCCCTTGCGCACCGCCAGGCTGATGCCACGCAGCACCGTGGTCGAAAGGTTCTGCACGTCAAGCACGATTGCCCCGTCAGATTTGGAACCGGCCTCTACAAGTCGTCCTCGTCCTTCGACAGCGCGCCCGATCATCCTTGCTACGAGCCGGTCATGAGTCAGGTCCTCGATCCTGTCCGTACTCACCCACCGGCCGTCGCGTAGCACGGTGACGTGGTCAGCAATATCGAACACCTCATCAATGTGATGGGTGACCAAGAGCACGCTGACACCTTCATCTCGCACGGCGCGGATAAGCGCAAAAAGCTTCTGAGACTCCGAACGGGGCAGGTTCGCGGTCGGCTCGTCGAGCACGAGCACGGTTGGCGCGCTCCGGGTCGGGTCCAGCGCACGGGCAACGGCCACCGCCGTGCGCTCGCTGATGGTCAGCTCCGAGACCGGACGCGAGACGTCGATCGAATAGCCCAGACGCGTGAGCGAATCTCGCGCCGATTCGCGGGCGGCCCGCCAGTTGATCGTGCCTGTGCGACGACGGGGGTAACCCACTCCTAGCGCAAGGTTGTCAACGACGTCGAGAGACGAGACCAGACCAAGGTCTTGGTGCACGAATCTCAGCCCGAGGCGGTCAGAAGCGGTCGGCGAGCCTGGCGCCAGCGAGACGCCCGTTACTGCGATGCCTCCGCCGGCATCCGGGTCCACAACCCCGGCCAAGATCTTGATCAAGGTCGACTTGCCGCAGCCGTTCTGGCCGACAAGCGCGTGGACGGAGCCTTTCGCCACCGACATCGAGACCTCACGAAGCGCCGGTTGCCCTGCGAACGTCTTGGAGATGCCGCTGACGGCCAAAGCGCTTTCGTGCGACATCCGGGTTCACATCCCTAGAGGTGATGGTTCGCCGCGTACGGGTGAGTATGTGGCGTGGGTCACTGACTCGGCTAATGATGCGCATGATCTGTATGGATGTCAACCATTTGGTGAAGCGAGTTGCTTCAACCGCACCTTGTGACGGCGGTCACTCAATGCTAGTATTCATATGCATTGATTGTGCAACCCAAGGAGACCCATGCATGACACACCTACCCCTCCAGTCGACTGCCTCGACGTCCTGGTGGTGGGAGCGGGATTCTCCGGCTTGTACGCACTGCACCGCCTCCGTGAGCTCGGTCGATCCGCTCATGTCATCGAGGCTGACTCCGACGTGGGCGGCGTCTGGTACCGGAATCGCTATCCGGGAGCCCGCTGCGACATCGAGAGTGTCGACTACTGCTACTCCTTCTCGGACGAGATCGTCCAGTCATGGACCTGGAGCGAGCGATACCCGTCGCAGCCGGAAATCCTGCGCTACATCAACTTCGTCGCCGAACGCCTGGATCTGCGGACAGACATCACGTTCAACACCCGGGTCAGCTCGTTGATCTTCGACGAGACCTCCCATCGGTGGACTGCGACCACGGACCAGGGCGACGTCATCGTCGCGCGGTCGGTCGTGATGGCCAGTGGTCAGCTGTCCGTACCGCAGCTTCCCGATATCGCGGGGATCGAGGGGTTCGGCGGTCAGCTGATCCACACCGGCGCGTGGCCGCGCGACGGTGTGGACCTGGTCGGCAAGCGCGTCGGGGTCATCGGCACCGGATCATCGGGCGTTCAGACGATCCCCCAGCTTGCCCGACAGGCCGACCAGCTCGTCGTCTTCCAACGCACTGCCCACTACGCCATACCTGCGCGGAATCACCCTCTGGACCCTGCGTTCGTCGCCGATCTCAAGACCCGCTTCGAGGAGTACCGCGACGTGGCCCGCCACCACCCGGGCGGTACCCACCGCGTGATCGGCGAAGACTCGGTGTTCGATGTGGATCCCGCGGCCCTGACCGAGGCATTCCAAGGCCACTGGGATCGAGGTGGGCCTGACATCCTCGCGGCCTACCGGGACCTGCGAAGCGACGAGAAAGCTGCTGAGAAGGCAGGCGCCTTCGTCCGAACCAAGATCAACGAGATCGTCACGGATCCGGAGGTTGCCGAGCGGCTCTCTCCCAAGGGCTACCCGTTCGGCTCCAAGCGGCTCGTTCTGGAGATCGACTACTACTCGACCTTCAACCGGGACAACGTCACTCTGGTCGACGTGTCAGCCGATCCCATCCAGATGGTGTCGGGCACCGAGGTAGTCACCCGCGACCAACGGTTCGCGCTCGACGTTCTCGTTCTCGCCACCGGTTTCGATGCGATGACCGGTGCGCTCTTCGAGATCGACATCCGCGGCGTCAACGGCATCTCGCTCCGTGATGCCTGGGCAGACGGGCCCCAGACCTTCCTCGGCATCGGCACGCACGGGTTCCCGAACCTGTTCATCGTCGCAGGGCCGGGAAGTCCATCCGTGCTCAGCAACATGCTCGTCTCGATCGAGCAGCACGTGGAATGGATCACCGACCTCATCGACTACCTGCACACGCACGAGCTCACTCGGGTCGAGGCCGAGTCGGACGCCCAGGAGAAGTGGGTCGCCGAGGTCAACGAGATCGCGTCCCGCACCCTCTTCATGAAGGGCAACTCGTGGTACATCGGCGCCAACGTGCCGGGAAAACCGCGCGTGTTCACCCTCTACCTCGGCGGAGTCGGTCACTACCGCGATGTGTGTGACCGTGTCGCCGCGGACGGCTACGCCGGCTTCCTCCTCAGCTGAACTCACCTGGCCACCCAAGAAGACAGGCTGCTCATGACCTCCAGCACCGCTCCCCTCGCCGGCATCCGCGTGATCGAGCTCGGATCCATGTATGCCGCCCCGACCGCGGGCCGCATGCTTCGCGACTTCGGGGCCGACGTCATCAAGGTCGAGGACCCGGCTCAGGGTGACTTCGCACGCCAGTGGCAACCGGCTCATGAGGGGATGGCCATGGGTTTCGCGCGCCTCAACTCAGGCAAGCGCTCGGTCGGGATCGACATGCGCCAGGAGGACGGTCGGGCGATTGTGAACCAGCTCATCCATGGTGCTGACGTCGTCATCGAGAACTTCCGGCCCGGCCGTATGGAGGCCTGGGGGATGTCCTTCAAGGATCTTGCCCAAAAACATTCCGGCCTCGTGATGACTCGGGTGAGCGGGTTCGGCCAGACCGGTCCCTACCGTGAGCGCCCGGGCTTTGGAACGGTCGCGGAGACGGCGAGCGGATACGCCTTCCTGAACGGCTGGCCGCATACGCCACCCACATCACCGCCGTTCGGCTTTGCCGACTCGATTGCTGGAATAGCCGCCGCCTTCGGCACCTCGATGGCGCTGTTCCGCCGAGAGGTCACCGGTCTGGGGTCCGAGGTCGACATTGCCCTCTACGAGCCGCTGATGTTCATCCTCGGCGACGCCCTCATCAACTACACGTCCACCGGCGAGATCATGAAGCGGCACGGGAACACTTCGGGCGCTGCGTCACCTCGGGGGATCTACGAAGCAGGTGACGGTGGCTGGTTGGCGATCGCCGCCTCGAACCAGGGCATCGCGATGCGACTCTTCGACGCGATGGAGCGCAGCGACCTGAAGACGGACGAGCGCTACGCAACGAACACGGCGAGGATGACCAACAACGCAGTCCTCCAGCAGATCGTGATCGATTGGGTCGGGTCCCGCCCTCGCGACGAGGTACTCGCGATCCTGGACCGGTTCGAGGTCGTCGCGGCCGCGGTCAACGACAGCAGTGACATCGTCTCCGATCCGCACTTCGCCGAGCGGACCCTTGTCGAGCTGGCCAACACGGTTCTCGGCCCGGTCATGATGCCCGGACCGATCCTGCACCTGCAGGACTACGACGGTCCGACCTACGATGGTGTCCCGTCGGTGGGCGAGCACACCGCCGAGGTTCTCGGCGATGAGCTCGGCATCGCGGCCGAGCGTCTCGCCGAGCTCGCTGCCTCCGCGGTCATCAGTGGCTGACCCGACGTACGTCCTGGACGAGGACCTGCAAGCGCTTCGTGCAGCCGTCGCGGCTCGCGGGTCGGCCGCCATGATCAGCATGTCCCCGGTCGAGGTACGTGAACGCGTGACCGCCGGCGACCGTCTCGCCTCCGGCGGGCCGCTCGACGTCACCGTAGAAGACCGCGTGGCCATGTACAACGACCGACAGGTCCGCGTCCGCGTCTACTCCACCGACGACACGAACGGCGTCACGCTCGTCTACGCGCACGGTGGCGGTTGGGTCACCGGCGATCTGGAGTACTCCGACGAGCTGTGCCGCTTCATTGCCGCCGAAGCCGGCTGCACCGTCGTGAGCGTCGACTACCGGCTGTCTCCCGAGCACCCCTACCCCGCTGCTCTCGAGGACATGGAGACCGCGACTCGGTGGGCAGCCGCACAGCCGTGGTCGAGCGCCGTCGCCGTCGGCGGTGACAGTGCAGGCGGCAACCTCGCTGCCGCATGCACGCTCCTGCTCCACGGACAGGACGGACCGCGCCCGGTCTTCCAGCTCTTGATCTATCCGGTCCTCGACCACGACTTCGCAAGGCCGTCGTACGTCGAGCAGGCCGACGGGTTCCCGATCGGTCGGGCTGACATGGTCTGGTTCTTCGACCGCTACGCACCCCTCCAGCTGCGGAACGACCCATTGGTCAGTCCGTTGCGAGCACCGTCGTCGGCCGGCGCGCCGAGCACGCTCATCGCGATCGCTGCCAATGACCCTTTGCGTGACGAGGCCGTTGCATACGCTGACGCCCTGACGTCGGTATCGGTCCCGGTGCGGCACATGACGCTCCCGACGATGTGCCATGGATTCCTGCGCTTCACCGGAGCGTCAGCTGGCGCCCGGTCCGCTCGGGACGAGATCGTCGCCGGGGTGGCGCGCCTGGTATCGGAATCGGTGGCGAGCTCAATGCCGGGTTCCGACCCAGCGGCGGCTAACCATGAATATGATGCACCTGCTGGCCTTATCCGCGATGTCGCCGAGTGAACGGAGAGACCACGTGAGTTCACCGCCCCTGCGCCCCCAGAAGACCGCGATGCTGCTCGCTCAGCGCATCGTTGCCGACATCACCCGTCGGGGTCACACCGTAGGTGATCGCCTTCCGCCCGAGAGGCTGATGCTCGAGGAGTACGCAGTCGGCCGTGGCACGCTCCGCGAGTCCCTGCGTTTCCTGGAGCTCCAGGGCGTCATCTCCCTCAAGCCCGGACCCGGCGGTGGACCGGTGGTCGAACAGCCGGATGCCACGAGTCTCGCGACCTCACTGACGCTGCTTCTGCAGTTCTCTCACGCGCCTTTTCGGACCATCGCCGAGGCGCGCGGCGGTCTCGAGCCGATGATGGCCCAGCTCGCCGCGGAGCGGATGAGCGACGTACAGCTCTTGGATCTCCGTGCAAGCGTCGACACGATGGGAACCCACCTCGACGATCAGTCGATCTTCCTGGAGGAGAACAAGCGGTTCCACGACGTGATCGCACGTGGATCGGGCAATGCGATGTTCGGCTACCTCGTCGACGCGCTGCTCGGGATCCTGGACGGCTCGGCGATCGGCATCGACTACCCAGAGGTGCGCAGGACCGCGGTCCACAAGGCGCATCTCAACATCTACGAGGCAATCGCGTCGCGTGACACAACGGCGTCGGCCGGCGCGATGTCTGATCACATCGAGCAGTACCTCAAGTACGCCGAGAAGAAGTTCCCGGACGTGCTTGCCGCTCCGATCACCTGGACCAACGGCCTCTGAGCGAGGCAGCGAGCGGAAGAGGCGTTCAGCGCGCCCAGGGCGATTCGATGCCCAGCACCCGCGCGACAGTGCCGCCGAGCACGGACTTCGTGTCGCTGTCGCTGAGTCCGAGCGCCTCGATGGCCGCGATCTCCTCCGCGGGACTCGTCATCGGCCAGTCCGACCCGAACACGACGCGTTCCGCGCCGTGCTTCTGGATCAGTCGTCGTACCCGTTCCGGACGCAACGTCTTCAGGCTGGGTGGCCACGAAGTCTCCAGCACGACGTCGGCACCAGCAAGCATCTCCTCGGCATCGTCGAGGATCTTGTAGCCGCCGAAGTGGCAGGCCATCAGGCGCAGCGCGGGGAACTGCTTGGCGATGTCGGCGATCATGCGCGGACTCGACAGGCTGTTGGTGCGGGCGTCACCTCCGGCTCCGACGTGGGTGATGACGGCGATGTCGCTGCCGAAGGCGTCGAGGATCGCCCACAGCCGCGGATCGTCCAACCCGAAGTCCTGGAACAACGGGTGCAGCTTCACTGCCGTCACGCCGTGCCGGTTCAGGCTCGCCATGTTGTCCTCGACCGACAGGTCGACGTGCACGGTGCCGAAACCGAAGCGATTCTCGGTCGTGAGACCCGCCACGAATTCATTGACCCGGTCCACCTGCCTGGCCTGGTTGGCGATCCCGAGGCAACAGCTCAGGGCGACGCCGCTGGCCGCCATGTCGGCAGCAAGGCCACCGACCGTGCCGTCACCCCGGGCCACCAACCCGGGGACTGGATTGGCGGTCAGTGCCGGCCCGGCGATCTGGTCGGGCCACACGTGGGCGTGGGCATCGATGATCACAGCTTGCCCGACTCTCCACCGTCGACCACGAAGATCGCGCCGGAGGTGAAGGACGAGAGCGGCGAGACGAGCAGACAGGCAAGGGGCACGATCTCGGATGGATCAGCCATGCGTCCGGCCGGGATCTTCGCGATCCGCTTCGCCAACAGTTCCGGTGAGTCAGTCACTGCTTTCTGCGCCTCGGTGATGAAGGCGCCTGGTGCGATGCAGTTGACCTGGACGTTCTTGGCCGCCCACTCGGCCGCGAGCGCCTCGGTCATCCGGACCACCGCCCCCTTGGACGTCGAGTACCCCACCAGGTAGGGCTTGCCGCGTACGCCGGTCGTGGAGGCGATGTTGACGATCCGGCCGCCGCCCTGCGCAATCATCACGGCGCCGGCGGCCTGAGCCAGCATCATCGGCGCCACCACGTTGACCTGGAGCGCGTCCTTCCAGATCTGCGGATCCTGGTCCACGAACTTCCCGGCCGGCGCGATCCCGGCATTGTTGATCAGGCCGTCGATGCGACCGTGCCGTGCAAGCACCTCGGGCACCAGAGCTACCACCGAGCTGTCGTCGGCCATATCGGCCGCGATGACCGAGATCCGACCACCACCCTGGGCCGCTACGGCTGCCAAGCTCGCCGTCGATCGAGCGGTCGCGACGACGTGAGCTCCTTCGGCGGCCAGCGCGAGCGCCATCGCAGCACCGAGCCCGCGGCTGGCGCCGGTGACGAGCACGACCGTGTCTCGAAGTTGCAGGTCCATCAGCGAGCGCCCTTGGCCAACCGTCGCGCCAGAGAGTCGAGCAGCACCTCGGTGGCACCCTCGTAAACCCGTAGCGGACGGGCGTTGCGGTAGAGGCGCTCGATCTTCGATCCGCGGACCAGCCCGAAGCGGCCCATCGTCTGCAGGGACCGGTCGACGATCCGACCGGCCGCTTCGGTCGCGCTGACCTTGGCCATCGACGAGTAGTCCAGGTGACCGAGAGGGTCGGACTGTGCCAACGCGGCGGCACGGTAGACGAATGCACGCGCAGCCTCCACCTCGGTCCACGACAGTGCCAGCGACTGGGAGACCGCTCCGATCTCGATCAGCGGCTTTCCGAACTGCTGTCGGGTCTGAGCATGTCTGAGCGACTCGTCGAGAGCTGCCTGGGCGAGTCCGACCGCGGATGCCGCGACAGTCACCCGGAAGACCGCCAGGGTCTGCAGCATCAGAGAGAATGCCTTGCCCGGTTGCCCGAGTCGATGACTCAGCGGGACCCGGACATCGGCGAACGTGAGCTCGCCGAGGATGTGCGGCGCGATGAGGTCGGCGCCTCGCTCGATCGTCAGACCAGCGGTGTCCGCGGGGATCAAAACCATCGACCAACCCTCACCCTCACGGGCCAGGACGTTGTAGAACGCCGCTGCACCGCCGTTGGTGATGAACGACTTCCGGCCGTTGATGACGAGCTCGTCACCGTCCTGCTCGAGGGTGGTGGTGACTGCTCGCAGGTCCGATCCGACATCCGGTTCGGTCAGGGCCAGGGCCGCGATCGCGTCAAGCGCGGCGACGCGGGGAAGCCATTCCTGCTTGAGGGCCTCCGAACCGCCCACGGAGAGGGAGTAGCTGCCGACGCCCTGCATCCCGAACATCGAGTCGAGGTGTGCCGAGGAGTACATCAGTGCTTCGCGGACCACGGCGATCGAGAGCGGGTCGAGGATCTCGCTGTGTCCGCCGTACTGCGTCGTGACCACGTGTCGCGCCAGTCCGCTTGCCTTCAGCTCGGCCAGCACCCCGGGGTGTACGCCGACGCACTCGTCCGCTTCGTCGGCGTACGGCTCGACGGCCGCCGCTACGGCGCGAGCGATCTCCTGCAGCTTGCGATGCTCCGGGCTCAGGTCGAACATGTCCTCATCCTCCATGACTGCGCGATCGCAGACGACTCAGTGTGACGTGTGGTGCGGCGTGGCAGCCTCAGCGGCGCTGGTCGAATCGGCGCCCGAGAACCTCGGAGACGATCCGCGTGCGCTGCATCGTCGGCGTACCCCCAGCGATCGCCCATCCGTGCGCGTCGCGGTGCAGGCGCTCGATCCCGTACTCCTCGGTGTAGCCGTTCCCGCCGTGCAGCTGCATGGCGAGATCGGTGACCCGTTTGGCCATCTCGTTGGCAGTGCACTTGGCGATCGACACGTGCAGCGAGTTCGGCAGATCACCGATGCAGACACCCGCGGCGGCACGATCGCGGAGCAGCCTGGCCGCCTCGACCTGCAGGATCATGTCCGCCACCATCACCTGAACGCTCTGGAACTCGATCAGCGGCTTCCCGAACTGCTCGCGTTCTTCGACGTACTTCAGGGTGCGGTCCAGCGCAGCCTGCCCGATGGCAACACTCATCGTGGTGTTGCCCAGCCGTTCGATGGAGAAGACGCCGAACAGCTTGTTGAAGTCGCCGGCGGGAACGACCAGGTTCTCGGCCGGAACCTCGACGTTGTCGAAGTACAGATCGGCCGATGGGATCCCCCGAAAACCCATCAGCCGCTCCCCAGCCCCGAAGCTGAAGCCAGGCGTTCCCTTGTCGACCACGATCGCGCCGATCCCCTGCGCGCCGGGTGCGTCCGAGAGCCGGCAATAGACGAGGTAGTGGTCAGCCTCGCCGCCGTTCGAGATCCACCGCTTGCTGCCGTTGATCACGTACCCGGTACCACTGCTCTTCGCCGACGTCCGCATGTCCGTCGCAGCCGACCCGGCGTCCGGCTCTGAGATGGCCACAGCCATCGTCCGCTCGCCGGTGATGATGTCGGGCAGCCAGCGCTCACGCTGTTCCTCGGTCGCCAGGTGGGTGATTGCCTGCGCCGGGCCGGTGTTGGCCTCGAAGATCTGGAACGCCGCCGGCCGGCACACCTTCCCGAACTCCTCGATGACCGCCAATGCCTCCGCTAGGGGGGCGCCCGACCCACCGAACCGCTCGGGGTGGGCGATACCCAAGAATCCCAGCGCCCCGAGCTGCTTGCGCTGCTCGAGCGTGACCGCCGTCCGGTTGACGTCGTACTGCTCAGCCAGGGGCGCGTACACATCGGCCGCCACCCGGGCCGCGAGCGCACGAGCTTCTGCGAAGTCGTCGACCTCGGTCATGCCATCACCTCCACAGTTGTAATCATTATCCTAGATTTAGCTAGTGGTCGACGTCAAGGTATTCATGCGAATGGATCTCAGAGTTCCAGCCCGAGAGCGTGGACATTCAGATGCATATCATGATAAGCAATACGAGTGACCCTCTCTCCCTCCGATGTTGTGATCGTCGATGCCGTCCGCACTGCCAGTGGCCGCGGTCGTGCCGGCGGGGCACTTGCCGAGGTCCATCCAGTAGATCTGCTCTCCCAGACCCTCCAGGTCTTGCTCGAGCGCACCCCCGAGGTTCAGCCGGGCGCCGTGGACGACGTACTGATCGGATGCGTGTCGCAGGTCGGCGAACAGTCGGCGACTCCAGGTCGGATGGCGTGGTTGGGTGCAGGATTTCCAGCACACGTGCCGTCGACCACGATCGACCGCAAGTGCGGCTCGTCCCAGCAGGCCGTTCACTTCGCCGCGCAGGGCATCCGCGCAGGCGCCTACGACATCGCGGTGGCAGGCGGCGTCGAGTCGATGAGCAGGGTGGTGATGGGTTCAGCCCGAATGGGCGCAGACCCGTACGGCTCTCGAGTAGCCGAGCGGTTCGCACCCGGCCTCGTCTCCCAAGGCGTCGCGGCGGAGCTGGTCGCAGCGCGCTGGAAGCTCTCCCGGGCCGAGCTCGACGAGCTGTCCGTGCGCTCCCACGACCGCGCCGGTCTCGCTCAGGCCAACGGCGCGTTCGACCGCGAGATCATCGCGATCGAGACCCCGGGGGGATCTTTCAATCGGGACGAGACGATCCGCGCCGGGAGCACGACCGAGAAGCTGGGAGCGCTCAAGGCAGTCTTCGAGACCCCTGAGCTGACGGCGCGTTTCCCTGAGATCGACTGGAGCATCACCGCGGGCAACTCTTCCCAGATCGTCGACGGGTCCAGCGCCCTGCTGCTGATGTCGGCACAGCGTTGCTCCGAACTCGGCCTGAAACCGCGAGCCCGGATCCATTCGATGAGCGTCGTCGGTGACGACCCATTACTGATGCTGACGGGACCCATTCCTGCCACTCACAAGGTCCTCGCGTCGTCCGGTCTGGCGCTCTCGGACCTGGACCACGTAGAGCTGAACGAAGCGTTCGCCCCGGTTCCTCTCGCCTGGCTCGCCGAGTTCGACATCGACCCCGAGCGGCTCAACCCACGCGGCGGCGCCATCGCGCTCGGCCACGCCCTCGGTTCGTCCGGCACCCGCCTGATGACCACCATGCTGCACGCGCTCGAGGACAACGACCAGCAGTTCGGACTCCAGCTCATGTGCGAGGCCGGCGGCATGGCCAACGCGACCATCATCGAGCGGCTCTGACCGCTCCTCATCGGAGGAGAATCATGGATCTCAACGGAGCCTCAGCGCTCGTCACCGGCGGCGCGTCCGGACTCGGTGCGGCGACAGCCAGACGCTTGGCACTGGCGGGAGCGCGTGTCGTCGTCCTCGACCTGAACGAGGAGCTGGGGACGAACTTCGCCAGCGAGATCAACGGGGTGTTCTACCAGGCTGACGTCACCGATCCGGAGGCGGTCGGCGCGGCGCTCGACGTCGCGGAGTCGATGGCACCGCTGCGGGTGCTGGTGCACTGCGCCGGCAAGGGCGGCACGGTGCGACTCGTCGACCGGGACGGTAACCCCGGATCGCTGGAGCTCTACGATCAGCTGATCCGGATCAACCTGGTCGGCACCTTCAACGTGCTCCGCCTCGCCGCGACCCGGATGGCCCGCAACGACATCGTCGACGAGGAGCGCGGCGTCTGCGTGCTCACGGCATCCGTCGCGGCCTGGGAGGGCCAGATCGGCCAGATCCCCTACGCGTCCGCGAAGGCCGGCGTCGTGGGGATGACCCTGGTTGCCGCCCGCGACCTCGCCACCAAGCTGATCCGGGTGAGCACGATCGCTCCTGGCTCGTTCGACACCCCGATCCTGGCGCGCTTCTCGCAGCAGATCCGGGACGACCTTGGAGCAAGGACGCCCCATCCGAACCGCTTGGGTCAGCCCGACGAGTTTGCGTCCCTCGCGCTGCAGATCGTCGAGAACAAGATGCTCAACGGCGAGACGATCAGGCTAGACGGTGCTCTGCGGATGGCACCACGCTGATGGGCAGCGAACTCGTCGTGGAGGAGAACGGTCGTGTCCTCGTCCTGCTGATGAACAGGCCCCAGGCCCGCAACGCCATGTCTTTGGGCATGGCCCAGGAGATCGCTGCGGCACTCGAGATGCTCGATCACCGCGACGACCTGAGCGTGGGCATCATCACCGGTGCGGGCGGCACCTTCTGCGCCGGGATGGACCTCAAGGGATTCGCCCGGGGCGAGATTCCGGTCGTCGAGGGCCGTGGTTTCGCCGGGCTCGTGAAGCAACCTCCGCGCAAGCCTCTGATCGCGGCTGTCGAGGGATATGCACTGGCTGGGGGGTTCGAGATCGTCCTGTCCTGCGACCTCGTCGTCGCCTCGGAAGCTGCGGTATTCGGCCTACCCGAGGTGAAGCGGGGCCTGACGGCAGCGGCCGGCGGTCTCCTGCGCCTCCAGCACCGGATCCCGTACCACCTCGCGATGGACCTGGTCCTCACCGGTCGGATGTGGCCCGCGCCCGAGGCCGCAGCGGTACATCTGGTGAACCGGCTGACGCCGCCCGGCCAAGCTCTGCCCGAGGCGCGCGCTCTTGCTGCCGAGATCGCAGCCAACGCTCCGCTGGCGCTCGTTGCGTCCAAGCGAGTCCTCGTCGACTCGTCCGACTGGCCGCTCGCTGAGAAGTTCGCCCGCCAGGAGGGGTACGTCGACCCGATCCGGAAGTCAGCCGACGCCCGAGAAGGCGCGGCTGCCTTCGTCGAGAAGCGGGAGCCGGTCTGGGTCAACGCCTGACCGAATGACCACGGCCCATCAGCGCCCACCCCAGCGCAGGAACATCCACAGGAGGAGACAGATCACATGACCCAGCGATTCGACCTGACCGGCAAGGTAGCCGTGGTGACAGGCGCCGCAGACGGCCTCGGAGCGGCTTCAGCGCGGGCTCTGTCCGAGCACGGCGCGACCGTCGTCCTGCTCGACATCAGCCTCGACGGTGCCCAGGCAGTGACCGATGCTCTGCCGACCCCTGGCCTGGCTCTACGCTGCGACGTCTCCGACCAGACGGAGGTGGTGCAGGCATTCGCGACGATCCGCGAGCGATTCGGCCACATCGAGGTCCTGCACAACAACGCAGGCGTCTCGTTCACCGGCCGAGGCGACGCGCCCCCGGACGAGCTCGAGTTCGACATGTGGCAGCACATCATCGGGATCAACCTCACCGGCACGTTCCTGTGCACGAAGTACGCCCTGCCGATGATGGTCGACCGGCCTGAAGGCGCTTCGGTGATCAACACCGGCTCTATCGCCGGACCTGTCCTCGGATCGACGACCACCGCCTACTCGGCGGCCAAAGGTGGCGTCGTCGCGATGACCCGCTGCCTGACCACCACGCACGGTGGTCGTGGCATCCGCGCCAACGTGATCTGCCCCGGGTCGATGGACACCAAGATGGCTGCCATGGTGAAGTCCCGTCCGGATCTTCGCGAGCGCTTCATCTCGCAGGTTCCGCTCGGTCGCCAAGGGCTGCCTGAGGACATCCAGGGACTGGTCGTCTTCCTCGCTTCGGATTCCTCGTCGTACTTCTCGGGCAACGTACTCGTCATCGACGGCGGGCTCCACCTCGTCTGAACCCCCGCAACGCGGAAGGTCTCGGGGATCGGCCAAGCTTCCAGGTTCAGATCAGTCTCCCAACGCCCGCACAGCGCCGAGCGTCACGAAGCCCGCGACGGCCGGGTCGGAGTTCCGGTTGCGCCACCGATGGCGGGTGCCGTTCTGCACGATGAGGTCTCCCGGCTCGAGCCAGGTGACCGAGCCGTCCTCGAGCTCGATCCCCAGCTCACCCGAGATCAGCCAGCCGACGTCCTGGCTGTCAGTGCGGTGGAAGCCGTCCGACTCGACGATCGCGCCGAGAGCGTCGCCGCCTGAGCCCTGGCCATCCGGCAGGAAGTGGATGAGCGTCATCCGCACGCCGTCCGACGGCGGGAAGAACTGGCCGTCGTGCGAAGGAGACTCCGCCGTGGTGGGCAGTTGCAGGGGAAGCGCATCTTGACCCCACATCAACCGCATCTCGAAACCGTGGCTGACCACCGGCTCCACCTCACCGACGTGCGCGAGGTAGCTCGTCCCGTAGCGCTCTCCGGTGATGACCCTCTTCACACTGTGCTCCTCTAGGCGGTGGCTCCCACGCGGGGCACCTTCAAGATAGCCGCGTAGCGACAGATGAGCCCGTCCTCGTCCACCCAGAAGCTCGAGACGAAGCTGCCGCCGCTCTCCGCGATCCCCGAGACCCAACCGTCGATCATGAACCGTCCGGCCCCATCGGTGGCGGTTGCTTCCACGTGATGACGTGCGTCGTTGACTCCGCGAGCGACGAAAGCAGCGTGGATGTTCTCGCGCCCGATCACCAGACCTCGAACGTGACCCCCAGCAGGTGGCGGGGTGCTGTAGACCGCGTCCACGGAGAAGCAGGAGGCCGCTTGCTCGGCGTGACCAGCCTCGAGGAGGTCGAAGTAGTTGATGACGATCGACTCACCGGCTTCCGGGGTCGTCGGCCCCCCGAGCGGGAAGGTGTGGTCGAGCGGCGCGGGCAGCTCGACCAGGCGCTCGACCACCGCGTGCGACTGACGGCCGTCGGCGTCGACGCGGGTGCTGCCCATGATGAGCACCTGGTCGTCATCGGGCGCGGAACCTTCGACGAGCATGCGGTCGCCCACCCGCAGCACCAACGCCAACGAGGCCAGCTCTGCCGGCGTCGGAGCGGTTACGGACTCGGTCGAGCTCATGTCAGTCCTCCGGAATGCCGGTTGCGGGAATGGTTTCCATCAGCCCTGCTCGCTTGCAGATCAGGATCAGCTGGTCGTCCTGGTTGTAACCGCGGTGCTCGAACCACACGATCCCCGAGTCGGTGCGACTCTTCGACTCGCGCTTGTCCACGATGGTCGTCTCTCCTCGAAGGGTGTCGCCGTGGAAGACCGGGGCCGGGAACTTCACGTTTTCGTACCCCAGGTTTCCCAGCGTCGTGCCCATGGTGAGCTCGGGCACGTGGAAAGCTCCGATCAGGGCGAGCGTGAACAGGCTGTTGAACAGCGGCCTGCCGTGGATGGTGGTCTTCGCGTACTCGTGGTCGAGGTGGATCGGTGCCACGTTCATCGTCAGCGATGTGAACAACACGTTGTCCATCTCGGTCACGGTCCGCCGGAACGCATGCTTGTAGACGCGTCCCACCTCGAACTCCTCGAAGTAGAGGCCTCTCATCGTCATACCTTTCAGTTGCTGATCACGAGTTGGGTCAGTAGCCGCGGGGCAGCCCGAGCACGTGCTCGGCGACATAGCTGAGGACCATCTCCTGGCTGATCGGAGCGATCCTCATCAGGCGTGCTTCGCGGAAATAGCGCTCCACGTGGAACTCGCGGCCGTAGCCGAATCCACCATGGACCTGGAGGGCGACGTCTGCGGCGTAGAACCCTGCTTCGGCCGAGAGCCATTTGGCATAGTTCGCCTCCGCGCCGCAAGGCAGGCCCTGGTCGACCATCCACGCGGCCTTCTGGAGGAGGGTGTCCGCGGCCTCGAGGCGGATCTTTGCCTCAGCAAGCTGGAACGAGATCCCCTGGTTCTGGCCGATCGGGCGATCGAAGACGATCCGCTCGTTGGCGTACTGGACGCCTCGCCGCAGCGCTGCCCGGCCGAGACCGATAGCCGCATTGGCGGAGATGACACGCTCCGCGTTCAATCCGCCGATGATGGTACGAAAGCCCTTGCCCACTTCACCGACGACGTCCTCGTCGGCCACGAAGAGATCGTCGATGAAGAGCTCGTTCGTGTCGACGGCGTTGCGGCCCATCTTCGGGATCGGCCGGATGGTCACCTTGTCGCGATCCATCTCGGCGAAGAAGAGCGTGATGCCCTCGGTGCGCTTGGCACCGGGCACGCGAGGGCTGGTGCGGGCCAGCAGCAGCATCCGCTCGGCTTCCTGCGCCTTGGTGATCCAGACCTTCTTGCCGGTGATCGACCACCCTCCGTCCACCTTGGTGGCGAAGGTCTTGATGTTGGTGGTGTCCGTGCCAGCATCAGGTTCGGTGACTGCGAAGGAGGTGTGCAGCTCTCCGGTGACGACCCGCGGCAGGAAACGGGCCTTCAGGTCCTCGCTCCCGTGGTTGATGATCGGCTCGAAGCCGAAGATCCCGATGTGAACGGCACTGCAGCCGCCCATGCCGGCCCCGGATGCGGAGATCTCCTGCTCGACGATCGCTGCTTCGGTGACGCCGAGCCCTCCCCCGCCGTACTCCTCCGGAACGGTCAGCCCGAGCCATCCTGCCTCGGCGACGGCGTTGTAGAACTCCCAGGGGAAGACGTGCGACTCGTCGTGCTCGGACCAGTACTCATCCGGGAAGGCCTTGCACATGGTCCGCACCGCCTGGCGGATGTCCTCGTGGGTCTGGTCCTGGCTGAAGTCCATGGGTTCCTCGTGTCTGGTCGAGTGGTAACTGGGTGGATGGTCAAGAAGCGCCGAGCGCGATCGACTTCGTCTCGAGGTAGGCCTGGTAGCCCTCGGGACCCATCTCGCGACCGATACCGGACTGCTTGTAGCCGCCGAAGGGAGTCCCGTAGGCCTGTGGTCGACCGTTCAGGCTCACCATTCCGGTGCGAATGCGGCGCGCGACCGCAAGTGCCCGGTCCTCATCCGCGCTCCACACCGACCCCGAGAGTCCGTACGGCGAGTCGTTGGCGATCGCGATCGCATCGCCTTCGGTGTCGTAGGGGATCACTGCGATCACCGGCCCGAAGATCTCTTCCTGAGCGATCCGCATCGAGTTGTCGACGTCAGCCAGCAGCGTCGGGGGTACGTACCAACCATTCGCGAGCTCCGGAGGCAGGGTGAGTCGTTCTCCGCCTGTCACGACGCGGGCACCCTCCTGCCGCGCAAGCTCGACGTAGTCCGTCACCCGACGGTGCTGGGCGGCACTCACGAGCGGACCGATCATGGTTTCGGGAGCCATCGGGTTCCCGATCTTCTGCGCACGCATGGCATCAGCCAGTGCGTCGATGTACTCGACCTGACGAGCCCGCGGAACGAGTACCCGGGTCTGAGCGATGCAGAGCTGTCCGTTCACCGTGAGTGCCATCGGCAGGATGGTTCTCACGACATGTTCCGGGTCGGCGTCGTCGAGGACGATCGCTGCGGACTTCCCGCCGAGCTCGAGCGTCACCCGGGCGATACGGTCTGCCGCCGACCTCATGATCATCTTGCCGACGGTGGTGCTGCCGGTGAACGCCAGCTTGTCGACATCAGGGTGGTCGACCAGGCGCTGTCCGGCATCCCGGTCCGCCGGGACGATGCTGAGGACACCGGGAGGTAGGCCCGCCTCCATGAATGCGTCCGCGAAGGCGTACGCCGTCAGGGGAGTCTGGGCCGGCGGCTTGAGGACGACGGAGCAACCCGCAGCCAGCGCCGGCGTGATCTTCAGGCTCGGTGAGCTCAAGGGACCGTTCCAGGGAGTGATCGCGCCCACTACTCCGACAGGCTCCCGGGCGACGAGGCTGCGCCCACCGTTCGCATCGGTCCGGACCTCGTCCAGCTCGTAGTTCTCGGCGAGGTCGGCGTAGTACCGCGTGTGCCTGATCGGGTTCGGGACGTGGGCACGTTCGCTGAACCACAGCGGACATCCGAGCTCAGCGGTCAGCAGCACAGCGATCTCCGGGGCCCTGCTCTCCAGGATGTCTGCTGCGGCCCGCATCACGTCTGCGCGCTCCTTGCCGGACAGGTCGCGCCAGCGACCGTCGTCGAAGGACGTCCTGGCGGCACTCACAGCACGGTCCAGATCGGCCGCGGACCCGAGGACCGCGTGTCCCACAGTCTGCTGGTTGGCCGGGTTCAGCACCTCGATCAGCTCGCCACCCTGCGATCCGACCCATTCGCCGCCGATGAAGAGCCGCTCACGTTCGCTGAGGTCTCGGGGGATCTCGACTGTCGGACTCATCGTTCCTCTTTCCGTCTCGGTGTCATCGCTGGGTCGTCACTGCGTCATCGCAGGGCGGGCAGAACCTCGTCGCGGAACATCTCCAGTGTCGCCAGCACCTGCTCCTGGGCCAGCCCGTACCACTGCATCCGCAGGATGACGTGGGTCAGGCCCTGGGCTTCCAGCTCCCTGAGCGCCGTGATCGCGCCCGCGGGATCGGTGAAGAGGTAGGAGGCGTCGGCGACTTCGGTCGCCGCCTCCTGCGTCTGGAGGTGCTTGTAGGCCTCGCCCTGCTGAGGGGCGTTGTAGACGGCGTACTGCGCGGTGAGCTCGTTCCGTGCCTGGAGGCCGATCGCCCTGGCACGCTCGCGGTCGTGGTCAAGGACCAGTTCACGGCGTACGACCAGATCGCTGCTCGGTTTCCCGAGCCGTTCCCGCTCCCCGCGGTAGTGCCCCAGGACGACAGCGAGCTTCTCGGCAGCCACGTGCGGAGGAATGATCCAGGCGTCGCCGAGCCGAGCAGCCCGCAGCGCTCCTGCCTTGTGAGGCCCGGCACCGATCCAGACCGGTGGTCCGCCGGGTTGCACCGGCTTCAGGCTGATCCTCTGGTCCTCGACGTGGAAGAACTCTCCGGTCTGGCTGACGGACTCGCCCGACCACAGGGAGCGGATCATCGTGATGCTTTCCTCGAAACGGCCGACCCGGTCCGACATCGCGACGCCGAACGACTCGAACTCGTTCTCCCGGTAGCCCATCCCGAAACCAGCGACAGCACGCCCGCCCGAGAGGTGATCGAGCGTCGCGAACTCCTCTGCCACCTCGACCGGGTGACGGAGAGGGAGGATGAACATGTTGGTGCCGAGCGTCATGTCCCCCGAGTCGGCGGCGAGCGCTGCCAGCGTCGGGATCGGTTGCAGGGTCGGCATCCCGCCCAGGTAGTGCTGGAGCATCCAGATCGACGAGATCCCCGACGATGCCGCGGCCCTGACTTGCTCCCGCATCGCTGCTACCCGATCGGCTGCGACGACGTCGGTCGGGAAGTCGTTCATGATCGCCAGACCGAACTTGAGCACCGGACTATCCCTTCGAGTTAATGCTATTGATATTCATGGATACTAGTTCGATGCCACTGACTTCGCAAGGGCCGCGGAGCGATCAACTCAGCCCTGAGTGAGATAGCCGCCGTCGACGCGGTAGCACGATCCAGTCACGAAAGACGCATCCGGGGAGAGCAGGAAAGCGACGACGGCAGCGACCTCGTCGACGGTGCCGAGCCGGTTCACCGGATGTCGTCCAGCAAGGTCGGTCCGCTCCTGCTGCGTCCGCCTGGAGCGCAACAGATCGGTATCGACGTATCCCGGCGCTACCGCGTTCACCCGGACCCCGTACTCGGCATAGCCCAGGGCCGCGCTCTTGGTCAGACCTTCGACCCCGTGCTTGGCCGCGGTGTACGCAGGAGCCAATGCGGCTGCTGCCTGACCAAGGACAGAGGAGACATTGACGATGCTTCCGCCGCCTGCAGCCACCATCAGGGAGACCTGCTCGCGGACACAGAGGAAGACCCCGGTCAGGTTCACGTCGGTCACGGACTGCCACCCGTCCAACGGGTAGTCGCCGATCAGTTCTGATGGCCCGCCGATGCCGGCACTGTTCACGGCCGATCTCAGCCGCCCGCTGCGTCCGGCCAGCCTCATGGCCGCGACGACCTGAGATTCGTCCCGGACATCCATTGCTACCGGTACCGCGATCGCACCTGCATCCCGGACGGTCCGGACCACGTCCGCCAGACCTGCGAGCTCGAGGTCGGCGACGACCACGACGTCGTGTGACGCCGCCAGCCGGACGGCGCACGCGGCGCCGATCCCCCGGCCCGCGCCGGTCACGATCGCCACGTCGCCGGTCATGCCGGAGGTCCGTCGATCGTTGACCTGTCCGGGCGCACGACTGCTCGCCCCCGCACCGCGCCGCGGTCCAGGAGCTCGTATGCCGCAGACGCCTGGTCGAGTGCGAAAGCAGTGACGTCGACTCGCAACCCGCCGGTCCGTGCGATCGCCAGCACCTGGTCCAGCTCGGGCCGAGAGCCCCAGAAGGGCACGTCCACCCGAGTTCCCAATGGCACGCTGTGCATCGCGACGGGCAGCCGGCCACTGCCCACGCCGACCACCGAGATGACGCCGTCGATCGCCACCATGCGGGCGGCCTGGACCAACGTCGTTTCCGAGGCAACGAAGTCGAGGACGGCGTCCGCACCGAGGCCGGAGGTCAGCTCACGCACGGCTTCGACAGCCTGCCCCGCAAGGAGGACGTGGGTGGCGCCGAGATCAGCGGCCAGAGTGAGCTTTTCCGCGCTGACGTCGACGGCCAGGACCTGCCCGATACCGAGGCGCACCAACAGCTGTACGGCGACGTGTCCCAGTCCGCCGATCCCGATGACCACCACCGTCAACACGTTCGGCACCGCTCGTCCGGCGAGTGCTCTGCCAATCGCATGCTGCGCGGTCAGACCCGCATCAGTGAGTGCAGCCGCCTGGAGCGGATCGATGCCTCCCGTATCCGCCAGTGAGTCCGCGTCGACAACGACGTACTCAGCGAGAGCACCGTCCGAACCAAGTCCCGGCGGGAACAACCCGGGCGGTCTCTGCCTGCAGTAGTTCATCGCGCCGGAGACACACCTGCGGCAGATCCGGCAACCGCGCGGCCCGTACCCGGCGACAACATCGCCCACGCGCACTGAGGAGACGTCGTGTGCGATCTCGACCACGGTGCCGGCGAGCTCATGACCCAGGACGATCGGGAGTGCAAAGGGGTGCGCGTCGCCGGGACGGCGCATGACAGTCAGGTCCGAGTGGCACAGACCGGCACCGAGCACGGCGACCACCGCTTGGCCCGGGCCCGGATGCGGATCAGGCCGGTCCACCATTGAGAGCGAGGCGCCGTCGAACAGAAGTGCGCGCATCCGTCAGCGGTCGCCTCGCACCAGTCGCGCGTGCGCGAGCCAGTCCCGAGCCTTGTCGGCATGGGCGAGATCGACGTGCTGCCCGCGGAACCGCACAGCACCGTCGCCGACTGCTACTGCCGCATCGACCGTCGCGACCAGGTCCTCGTGATAGGCCACTTCCTCGTCCGAGGGCGTGAAGACCTCGTTGACGACGGCGACGTGCGACGGATGGATCACGATCTCGCCCCGGAAGCCGAGCTGGAGTCCGTAGTCGGCGAACGTCCGGAGGCCGTCGAGGTCGCCCAAGTCTTCCCACAGCCCTGTGATCGCGTGCAGTCCGAACTGCCGGCACGCGAGCAGGATCCGGCTGCGGAGGTACAGCGTCTCGCTCCCACCGACAGACTGGCGGTACCCCACTGCTCGAGCGATGTCTGCATGCTCGGACGTCGGACCGATCATCGCCCCGACGCGCGGCGATGCAGCCGCGATCTCGAAGCAATTGGTGATCGCCTCCACCATCTCGACAGGAATGATCATCTCGAGGCCCGTTGCACCGTTACGGGCCTCGAACCAGTCGATCAGCGTGTCCCACCGCAAGACGTCACTGGCATCTTTGACCTTCGGGACGAAGAGCCCATCGAGCTCTGCGCACACGACTGCTTCGAGATCGGCACCGGCGAGCTTCGTCGCCAGGGCGTTGGGACGAACGAAGAGACCAACCTCGGGTCGTGCGGCCCGCAGTGCCGGCAAGGTCTCGGAGACCAGCTTCCTGCTCGACTCCTTGAGGTCGGCCGGGACTGAATCCTCGAGATCGAGCACGATGCAGTCGGCTCCGGTGGCCAGGGCCTTGTGTGCCCAGTCCGGCTTGTGGGCGGGTACGAACAGGATCGAGCGGTACGGGTGCATGTGCTACCTCAGACGTTGGCGGGAACGCGGTCGTAGGTGTCCTCGGTGACGCCGAGGGCACGGAGCTTGGCCTTCTGGACCCGCTGCGAAGGGGTCTTGGGGAGATCGGTGACGAAGCGCAGGAAGCGTGGAACGGCAAACCCGGGGATCCGGACATCGCACCAGAGCCAGACGTCGTCGGCGCTCGGAGCCGCCGTTTCCGGGTTGGCCACGACGTACGCCATCACCTCGTCCTCGCCCGCCTCGGTGTCGGCCGGAACCGCGATCACTGCACACTCCACGATCGCCGGGTGGCTCAAGATCGAGGTCTCGATCTCGTAGGAGCTGATGTTCTCGCCCCGGCGACGCAGTGCGTCCTTGAACCGGTCGACGAAGTAGAACCAGCCATCCTCGTCGCGCCTCAGCGCATCGCCGGTGTGGAACCAGAGATTTCGCCACGCCTCGACCGTCTGCTGAGGCATGTTGTAGTACCCCATGCTGGAGATGAACGGGACCTTCGAGCGGATCACCAGCTCGCCGATCTCACCGACAGCAACCTCTTCGTCGGTCTCAGGATCTACCAGGGCGACGTCGAACCATTCGTCCGCGGCAAGCCCTGCTGCTCCGGCAGGTCGTTCGACCCCGTACGGCGAGATGATCGGCGCCGAGGTCTCGGTGAGCCCGAAGACCTCCACGAACGCCTCGATGCCGAAGCGGTCCCGCATCGGAGCGACGATCGAGGATGCGGTCGGAGCCGCGAAGACGCAGCGGAGCGGATTGTCCGCATCGTCGCTCCTGGGGTCCTGCTTCCAGACGAAGTCCATCATCACCCCGATGAAGTTCGTGACTGTCACCTTGCTCTCCCGGATCTGGTCGATCCAGCGACTGGCTGAGAACTTGCTACGCATCACGAAGCGGGCGCCGGCAACCAGAGTCGGGTAGGCCGCCATGAACTGAGCGTTGCCGTGGAACAACGGCGTGACCGACATCCAGGCGTCTTCGGATGTCAGGCGCACCAAGGAGACGCACTCGTCGGCAAAGAAGTACATCTGGGCGTGCGGCATCGCGACACCCTTGCTCGGCCCCGTCGTACCGGAGGTGAAGAGGACGGAAGCCAGGTCCTGAGGGGCCACGACTGGAAGCTCCAGCGCCGGATCAGCGTTCGAGCGGTCGTCCAACTCGTCCCACGGCGCTGCATCCCAGCCCGCAGAGCGGAGCGTCGCGAGTGCGGGCTCGAGGTGCCCGGTGTCAATGACCCAGAACTTGCGAATGCTCTTGGCGGCGTCGGCGATGTCGACGAACCGTGCGGCGAAGACGTCGTCGACGACAGCCAGTGTGGCCTCGACAGTGCTCACCTGGTGAGCCAGGAAGTCCCGCTCGTAAGCGGTGTTGATCGGCACTTCCACGAGGCCGCCGACTGCGGCGCCGAGCCAGGTACGGACGAACTGCGAGGAGTTCCCCGCAACCAGGACCACCCGATCACCTGGATCAGCGCCCGCGGCGAGAAGGCTACGTCCGACCTGCTCAGCAGCGGACAGCATCTCGGCGAAGGTCCACGTACGTCCTTCCTCGGGAGCGTCCAGCCACACCGCATCAGGTCGCTGGGACGCGTGATGGCGCAGGACGGACGGGAGCGACCATTCTCGACGATCGGCGAAGGTCGGATGCAGGTCGCGGTAATACTGAAAGCTCACGGTTGTGCCTCTTCGTCGGGGTCCGCGGCGCTACGCGCGCCGCGAAAATCTGGTGGACGCTTCTCGAGGAACGCGGTCGCGCCCTCGACCATGTCTTCACTGCCGATCGCCTGGATGAGCATCCCGAGTCCGGCATTCATGTTGTCCTTGGACTGGTTCCACCACTGGTTCGAGCTGATCTTCGCAATCTCGAGGTAGCGAGGGCTCAGCTGGTGAATCTCCCCGAGCCAACGACCGACAGCCTCATCCAGTCCGCCGTTCGGAACCACCTCATTGATCAGGCCCACGGCCAGGGCCTGCTCCGCGGAGTACCGGCGACACAGCATGGCCATCTCCTTGGCACGCTTCTCACCGATCTGGACGGACAGGACGTTGGTCGCGCCGAGCACGGGCGCTGACCCGACCTTCGGCCCGGTCTGCCCGAAGGTCGAACGCTGCGTTGCGATGGCAAAGTCGCACGCCACGACCAGCTCGTTGCCGCCTCCGGCTGCAGGGCCGTCCACCGCTGCGATCACCGGGCGCGGGCACGATCGGATCGCGTCGACAAGTCTCAACGAGGTGGTGAAGAGGGATCTGAGCTGTTCGGGATCCGGCGTGCCCAGTTGGTCGAGTGATCCGCCTGCGCAGAACGACCCGCCAGCACCCGTGATCACGACAGCGTCAGCCTCGGCCGCACCCTCCAGCGCAACGACCATGTCGCGTGCCATGGAAAGGTCGTAGGCGTTGCGCCGCTCAGGTCGGTTGAGCGTGATCCAGACGGCCGAGCCCCGGTGCTCCACCTCGATGGCTGCCATCGTTTCCTTTCAGACGCCTATCAAAGATCAGAATCTATGGTGTTGATGATCAGCAATCTACGGTACGATCGGTCACACTTCAAGCATTTCGAGGAGAGCCAGGATGAAAGCCGCTGTTCTGCACGAGTTCGGTGCTGATCTCGTCATCGAGGACGTCCAGGTCGCCGATCCGGCGCCGAACGAGGTCCTCATCCGGGCAGTTGCGTCCGGCGTCTGTCACACGGACCGAACCATGCAGCTGGGAGCCAACGCCCTGCCCCTGCCGCTATTGCTCGGGCATGAGGTGTCCGGAGTCGTGGAGGCCGTCGGCAGCGACGTGTCCTACGTCAGCGTCGGCGATCACGTCTCGACCACGGCGTCATCCTTTTGCGGGTACTGCCGCTGGTGCATGCGGGGCGAGCTGCACCACTGCGAGAACAAGGGTCGGTCGCGACCGACCGGTATGGCCCCTCGGCTCAGCCAGGGGGGCAGAGCAGTGGAACCGTTCGTCGGCCTCGGCGGATTCGCCGAGGAATTGCTCGTGCACGAGCGCACCCTGGTGAAGATTCCGGACGAGATGCCGTTCGAGATGGCCGCACTTCTCGGTTGCGCCGGGATCACCGGCCTCGGAGCAGTACGCCACGCGGCCAAGGTGACTGCTGGCCAGACCGTGGCGATCATCGGCTGCGGTGGTGTCGGCCTCAACGCCATCCAGGGCGCTCGACTCGTGGGCGCTGCCCGGATCATCGCCATCGACCGCATTCCGGAGAAGCTCGAGCTCGCCCGACTGATGGGCGCAACCGACGCCGTCAACGCGTCCGAGGTCGATCCGGTGCAGGCGGTCCTGGAACTCACCGGGACCGGTGTCGACCACGCGATCGAAGTGGTGGGCATCGAGTCAACCATCGAGCAGGCCTTCGCGATGCTCGACACGATGGGCACCGCGACCGTTGTCGGAGTGCCACGACCGGAGATGAAGGTAACGATCCCAGCCGTGCAACTACTGCTGGAGAAGAAGCTCCAAGGCACCAAGATGGGCTCCACCAGGCCCCGCATCGACATCCCGCTCTACTGCCGGCTCTACCTCGACGGACGGCTGCAGCTTGATCCGCTGCTGAGCGAGACGATGTCCCTCGGCAGGGTGAACGAAGCCCTCACCCAGCTGAACAACCCGACCGGCGCCAGAACGGTCCTGACATTTTGACGACCTCGATCCAGGCCCGCCTCCAGCGGCTCGAGGACACCGAAGCAGCACGTGAGCTCTTGCAGGTGTACGCAGAAAGGGTCGACAACCAGGATCCTGCCCTGATCGCCGCCCTGTTCGCAGCTGGAGCGACCTTCACCACGCAGCGTGGGATGGTCGCTGGGCAGGCGGCCATCAGAGATCACTTCGCTGCCACGTTCGAGGCAGACCCGTCTGAAAAGCGGCACTTCGCGATGAGCCCTCGGATACTTGGTATCGAAGGTCGGCTGGTGGCACTGAGATCTACCTTCCTGTTCGTCGGACGCGGCGCAACTTCGAACATCGGCTGGGGCACGTACGACGACGTGGTGGATACGACAGGGACATCTCCCTTGTTCACGGCCAAGGTGATCAAGGTTCACATGCGGGGAGACCTCGAATCTGGATGGACCGCTGCCTCGATGTGACGCCCGGAGCGTCCGCAATGCTCGTCACCCGGCTGCAGGTGTGATCCGTCGGGACATCCCGGACTGATCTCTCAAGACATCCCGGACCCCTGATCCAGGTGTACCTACACCTCCCGCGATCCTCGGGCCCATGTCGAAGGCCCGCCTAGTCATCACCGCAGTCGAATCGAAGCCGCACCGTCGCAGACGTCGTCGTCACCTACGGCGTATCGAGATCGCGGGTCTACGAGCTCCTAGCCCGCTACCGGGCCGAAGGCGATGCAGCCTTCGAGCCGAAGTCACGGCGCCCGAAGACCTCACCCACCGCGATCAGCCACCAGACCGTGGCCCTGATCGTGCTGCTCCGCAAACAACTGGTCGAGTCCGGTCTCGACACCCGCCCCGAGACCATCACCTGGCTCGACGACCACGCCCGCTACGCCCTCCACATCAGCGCCCACCACCGCATCAGCGGCCCGATCGTGCTGACCACCTTCCGCGAAACCGCTGCCCAGCACGGTTACCCAGCCTCAGTCCTGACCGACAACGGACTGGTTCACACCACCCGGTTCTCCGGAGGCCGCGGCGGCCGCAACGGCCTCGAGTCCGAACTCAGGCGCCTCGACATCATCCAGAAGAACTCCCGCCCCAACCACCCGACCACCTGCGGAAAGGTCGAAAGATTCCAACGAACGATGAAGAAATGGCTCCGAGCCCAACCCGACCAACCGACCACGATCGACGAGCTCCAGGGCTTGATCGACCGGTTCCGTTGACGACTACAACCACACCCGCCCGCACCGATCACCGCCGCACCGGGCAACCCCGGCAACCGCCTACGGCACGCGGCCAAGAGCAACGCCAGGAACCGACCGCAGCACCGAGATCCACTACCGAGTCCTGCACGACATCATCGACAAAGACGGCAAGCTCACCCTGCGTCTCAACGGCCGCCCTGCACCACATCGGACTCGGCACCGAGAACCGCCGAACCCCAGTCCTGAAGATCATCGACGACCACCACGTCCGCATCATCAACTCCGCCACCGGCGAGCTCCTCCGCGAACTCACCATCGACCCTGACCGCGACTTCCAGCCCCTCGGCCGACCACCCGGCCCAGCACCGAAAACCAAACAACCCGAACCCAGATAAGGGTTCGGGTTGTCCGGTATCTCTTGAGAGATCACATGGTGCGGCTGCAGGGATTCGAACCCCGAACCTTCTGATCCGTAGTCAGATGCTCTATCCGTTGAGCTACAGCCGCGCGTCCGCAGCAGTGCTGGAGGACTGGCACATGTTAGCCGACCTCGTCGGTTGGTTCGAATCGAGCCCTGCTTCCGGGCGACGCGCACTGCGGGTCGGATCGCCTCGGGGGTGCGGCCTGCCTGCACTTTTCTGCATAATCGGACAGGTGATCCCCGAATTCGATGCAACCCAGCGTGAGCTGCTGCAGAACGAAGCCGGCGACCTCTACCAGAAGGTGGTGGTCGAAGGGTCGATCGCGCACGACGACCGGCGGATCGCCACGGGCGGGGCGGACCACGCCTCGTTCGCCTTCCTTCTCGACCTCGGGCTCCTCGCGCTGGACCCGACCACGAACAGGTACCTCCCCGTGGACCCGGCGATCGTCCAGTCCCGGGTGGTCGCCCCGATGGGCCGGCGTGCAGCCGAGCTGCTTGCCGAGTCCACCGGCTGGGCGACCACGTTCGCTGAGCTCGGGCTCGCCTTCCGACGTACCGCGCCCGCGGACCTTCCGATCGTGGAGCTGCGCGGGCTGCCGAACATCAACCGCTTCCTGACCGCTGCCGTCGGCGACGCCGCCGAGGAGCTGCTCACCGCGCAACCCGATGGCGCTCGCTCGGCGTCGATCCTCGACTCCGCGGTCGAGCGGGACACCCGGGCGCTCGCCCGCGGGGTCAAGATGCGCACGCTGTACCAGCACTCGGCCCGCCGCAGCGTGGTCACCCGTGAGTACGTCGACCAGGTCACCCGGGCCGGCGCCGAGGTGCGCACGCTCGACGAGTTCTTCAACCGGTTGATCGTGGTCGACCGCCGCCTGGCGATCGTCCCGGGGCTCGAGGGCAGCCACGTGGCGATCGTGATCCACGACGCCAGCCTGGTCGCGTACATCGCCGACATCTTCGAGCGCTTCTGGGAGCGGGCCCGGGTCTTCACCGACCGCGCGTCCGCGACCGAGCGGGAGATCGCCGACGACGTCCACAACATGACGGTGCGGATGCTCGTCGAGGGTCACAGCGACAACGCCAGCGCGAAGCGGGTGGGGGTCAGCACGCGGACCTACGCCGGCTACATCGCGTCCCTCAAGGCCGAGTACGGCGTCGAGACGCGCTTCCAGCTCGGGCACGCGATCGCACAGCAGGAGCTCCGGGATCGCGTCCGGGAGCGTGCTCCCGAGCAGTAGCCGGGCATGACAAGAGCGGAGAGTGGGGGTTCTCTCCGCTCTTGATCACGGGACGGGCCTCGCGGCCTGCGACGTTCGATCAGGGGGGTTTACGACCGTCGCGTGCGTCCCGGGTCCTCAGGAGCCCCAGCCGGTGTCAAGTGGTTTGACGACGGGGTGGTGGCTGGTGTGTGTCGCTGCTGCGTCTGCGGGTGCGGAGGCCGCGAAAACTCCGGTGGCGAGGATCGCGGCCGCCGCGAAGCGGGCCAGGAACTTGAGCTTGCTCATCGGTGGGCCTCCGTTGCCCGGTCGCTCAGGGGTTGCGACCGGATGTCCCTATCCTCTCGGAGCACCGGTCGCGCGGGAAGTAGACCAGTTACCTCATGAACGTGCAGTGCACCTTCCTGCAGGTTCGTGCAATCGGACAGCGCCCGACCTGGGCAAGCAAGAACCCCGCCCAGTGTCCTGAGCGGGGTCCTTGTCTGGGCGGAGGCGGGGGGATTTGAACCCCCGACAGGGATTAACCTGAACCCGCTTAGCAGGCGGGCGCCATAAACCGGGCTAGGCGACGCCTCCCAGACAGCGAGGGACACGTTACCCACCCGGTGACCT